>JAJDVB010000017.1 GCA_022826345.1 Alphaproteobacteria bacterium | reverse complement strand
ATGACATGATGGCTCTCCTCTTGTCTTGGTGAAGCCAAGAGAGGAGGCCAGAAATATGTTGAGCGATCTAGCCGCCAGAGCAAGCGCTCCGTGGGCTGTCGCCCTGTTCTCACCATATCCATGAAGCCGCGATATTGGGAGCTATGTTGAGCTCAACATAGCTCCCAGCTACGGGGCGTGGGGAACGATTTGGAGGCGGACTCGGGATCGAACTGGTGCAGCAGCTCGGGCCGCATCTGGACGAAGAACATCACCTCCGGAGCGATTCCGTTGGCGGCGGCCCAGGCCAGCCAGTCCTGGGCATCCGTCCGGAGCTCGAGGTGGACGAAGCGGTTGGCGAGCGGCGTGGGCATGCGGTGGACGACGCCGCGGTCGTTCTCGCGGTTGCTGCAGGCGATGATCGAGGCGCCCTCGGGCAGCGCGTACTCGCCGCACTTGCGCTCCAGGGTGAGCTGGTAGAGCGCGGCCTGGACCATGGGCACGCAGGAGGCCAGCTCCTCGAGGTTGAGGAGCCAGAGCTCCGTGCTGTCGGTGGGCGGCAGGAACGAGGGCGGCGCCCAGCGCGTGCGGCCGTGCTCGTCCCGCCAGGGGATGCCCCTGAGATCGACGGGATCGAGGAGGAGCGCCCGGATGTCGACGTAGCGGTAGCCGTCCTGTTGCGCGACCTGCTGCGCGATCTGGCTCTTGCCGCAGCCGGGTGGACTCCAGACGATCACCGGCTGCCGGCTGCGAGCCAGCAGGCTGAGGGCCTCGGCGAGCTCGGCGGGGCGGATCGTGTAGTCGGCGGAAATTGTGTCGGGATCGGTCATGGGCGGCTCCGAATTGCAGGGAGATGGCGCGGGCACCCTCCGGGCGCCGGGCCTTCACAAGCACCTCTGCGGCCCACTACTCGGTGTGCTACAGGGCTTGCGGCCGGCGTCTCATGCTGGGAGCCGGCGCCGGATCGGCGAGTGCGCTCAGGCGCCGATCGGGACGGTCAAGTCTTCGCGTCCGCCGCCGGCGACCGACAGAATGCCTGTCACTTCCGGAAGCTGTCGGCGCGTTGACGACAGAGTGTGGCTGATGGGAGGCGGACGGGATCGGCGTGGATGGCGACGGCTGGGGTCGCGGCGGTCCTGAACGCGCGCGTGACGCTCGATCTGGCGCCAACGAAGGCGCGGCTGAAGGGCTACGGCTTCCGGCTATCGCTGCGTCACGCTTTCTGAACGTACGGCGCAGCAGTCGGGTGCGGGTCCGCCCCTGTCGTCCAACCGAACAGGGATGCCCGTGCGGCATGCGGGACGTGGGACGGGGGTTGCGCGCCGCGAGCGGCCGGCGCAGGGTCGGTCGCAATCCCAGACGGGGCGCTGGCGGTCGGCGCATCCGCCTGGGACGGCGGGCGCGCCGTCGGTGGATTGGGGCGAGAAAGCGGACAGAGCGGCTTGGCGATCTTCGCGACGTCTGACATCGAGCACGCGGTCGGGGAAAGCTCCTACCTGCGGGGGCTGGAGTATTTCCAGCGCGGCATGGTGCATACGGTCGAGTTCGGCCCGGACGGCCGGCTCTACGGAATGGTCTCGGGCAGCCGGCCTGAACCCTATGCGGTCGTGGCCAGATACGAATCCGGCGGCGGCGGCACGCTGGTTCCGGTCGAGGGGCATTGCTCCTGCCCGGTCGGCCACAACTGCAAGCACACGGCCGCCGTGCTGCTGGCCGCCCGGCATCTCTCGCCGAAGGCGCGCCTCATCACCGCCGGGAGCGCCGGCGAAAACGTGTCCCGGGACGTGCGCCGCTGGCTGGACGACTGGCCCCGGTCAGCCCCGGCAAGACCGGACGCTCGCCCGCCTGGTCCGCCCGAGCCCGGCCGGGACCATCTGTTCTACGTCATCCATCGCGACGCGACGGGCGAGATGCGCATCGATCCCTACCGCGCCTATCTGAAGAAGGACGGTGAGATCGGCCGGAACTTCCGCGAGTATCGCGAGGGGATGGCATCCGCGCAGAGCAAGTTCCTGACCGCGGAAGACGCCGCATTCCTTGGCAGGCTCGGCTATTACCAGGGCGACATCTGGTCCCTGGGCTACGACTGGCCGGAGGGCGACGAGCTGGTCGCGCTTATCCGCGGGATCGTCGAAACCGGCCGCGCGCGGGCCGACGACATTCGGGGCATGGCGCTTTCGTGGGCGGCACCGCGGCGCTGTGTACTTGCCTGGGAGGTGGGCGAGGCCGGCAGGCAGCGGATCGCCGCGCGCGACGATGCGGGCACGCGGCTGACGCTGCTTCCCTTCCCCACCCCGCTCTTCCTGGATCCGCAAACCGGCGAGACCGGCGTCGCCGAAACCGGGCTGCCGGCGGGGCTGGCATCCTGGTTCGCGGCCGCGCCGCCGGTCGAGCGCGGCTCGGCCCCTGCCGTCGCGGCGAAACTGTCCCGGATCGGCCAGCACGCGCCGGTGCCGAAGCCGCACCGGGTCGAGGAACGGAAGGATATCCGGCCAGAGGCGGTGCTCGTGCTCTTCGGCTGCGAGCACCGACGGATGCGATACGCCCACGACGGGAGGCGGGTCGTGAGCGCGGGCAGCGGCGATGCCGTCCTCCATCCCTGCGCAAGGCTGGAAATCGTCTATCCGGCCGCCGGGGGCCGGGTGCGCGCCGGACAGGGAGACGACATCGCGGTAAAGGACGGAGACGGCTACGCGATCGTCCGGCGCGACCGCGCGCGCGAAGCGGAGCTCCTGGAAACCCTGCGGGAAGCAGCAGAACCTCATGGCTGGTCGGACGGCGAACGGCTGCGCTACGGCCTGGGCCGGCAGGACGAGGTGCCGGACGCCGATATCGTGTTCCCGCCCCCCGGCGAGGGCGAGGACGATGCGACCGGGGCCGGGGCAGGCTTCGCCGCCAGGGCGGTGCCGCGGTTGCGGACCGCGGGCTGGCGTATCGAGATCGATGATTCATGGCCGTTCCGGCTGCACGAGGGACCGGTCACGTTCTCAACTTCGCTCAAAGCCAACGATACGGACTGGTTCTCGCTCCGCCTCTCGCTGGAGGCTGACGGGAAGAAGTTCGACGTGGCGCCGATCGTGCTGCAGCTGGTCGCGGAGCTGCCGGTCGACGAATGGGGCCGGCTGGAGGCGGAGTTCGACGTCGCGCGCCATCTGGCCGGCAGAAACTTCCAGGTCCGACTGGACGACGGCAGCTGGGTCGTGCTGGATGCGATGCGGTTCGCGCCGTTTGCCGAGGCGTTTCTGGAAGCCCAGGGGCTGCTGGACTTTCACCGCGCCGATGCGGGCCGGCTGTTCGTGCTGGCCGAGGCGCTGGAGGGAAGCGGCGCGCTCTGGACCGGCGGGCGGGAGATTCTTGATCTGGGCGCCTGGCTGCGGGCGCTCGCCGAGGCGCCGGAGGAGCCGCCGCCGGCGGCGCTGAAGGGCGAACTCCGCCCCTACCAGCGCACGGGCTACGGCTGGCTGAAGGCGCTTTCCGGGAGCGGCTTCGGTGGGGTGCTGGCCGACGACATGGGGCTCGGCAAGACCGTGCAGACCCTTGCCCTGCTAACGCACCGGCATCTGGAGGAGAAGGCGGAGTGCCCGAGCCTGCTGGTGGTGCCGACCAGCCTGGTCGGCAACTGGCGGCGCGAGGCCGCGCGCTTCGTGCCCGATCTGAAGCTGCTGGTGCTGCACGGCCCCGACCGCCGGAAACGGTTTGCGGAGATTGCGGATCATCACTTAATCATCACGACCTATCCGCTGCTCAACCGGGACCACGAGGCGCTGTTCGACCGCGATTACGAGATCGCGGTGTTGGACGAGGCGCAGGCGGTGAAGAACCCTGCGTCGGCAGTCTCGAAGCGCATCCGGGAGATCCGCGCGCGTCAGCGGCTGGCGCTGACCGGGACGCCGCTGGAGAACAGCCTCCAGGAGCTGTGGGCGCTCTACGACTGGCTGGTCCCGGGCCTGCTCGGCAGCCGCAAGAAGTTCACCACGGAATTCCGGACCCCCATCGAGAAGCACGGCGACCGCGCCCGCCAGCGGCTCCTTGCCGCCCGGGTGAAGCCGTTCCTGATGCGGCGCACCAAGGAAGAGGTCGCCCCCGAGCTGCCGGAAAGGACGGTGATCGACGACACGATCCCGCTGGAGGGCGCCCAGGCCGCGCTCTACGAGAGCATCCGAACGACGATGGACAAGCGGGTTCGCGAGGCCATCGCCGCGCGCGGGCTGGCGTCATCGCGCATCGCGATCCTCGACGCGCTGCTGAAGCTGCGCCAGGTCTGCTGCGATCCGGGCCTGGTGAAGCTCCCCGCAGCCCGCAAGGTCACCGCGAGCGCCAAGCGGGCGCGGCTTCTCGCACTGCTGGAGGAGCTAGTCGCCGAGGGGCGAAAGGTGCTGGTCTTCTCCCAGTTCGTGGAGATGCTGAAGCTGATCGAGCGGGACGTCGCCGCGTGCGGCTGGGGCTACGCCATGCTGCACGGCGCGACGAAGGACCGGGACGCCCAGGTCGAAGCCTTCCAGTCCGGCGATCTCCCGCTGTTCCTGGCGAGCCTGAAGGCCGGCGGCACGGGCCTCAACCTCACGGCCGCCGAAACGGTGATCGTCTACGATCCGTGGTGGAACCCGGCGACGGAGCGCCAGGCCATGGACCGGGCACACCGGATCGGCCAGGACAAGCCGGTGTTCGTGCACCGGCTGATCGCGGAGAAAACCGTCGAGGCCGTCATCCAGCGCATGCAGGCCCGCAAGCAGGCGCTGGCGGACGCGCTGTTCGAGGGCACGGGCCGGGGGCCGCTGGGGCTGACGGACGCCGATATCGATGCGCTGTTCGGGCCGGCGCAATCGGGGTCCCCGACGGGCACGTGAACGCGTTAGAAGAGCACAACACGGGGATGAGGAGATCGGAAATATGGAGCAGACCATGGAGCGGCGCTGGAACGAGGTCTGGAAGGAGCAGTGTGAGGCGGCCGAGTCCATCCGGCTCCAACACGGCGTCGGGTCGGCCTTCGACTACGTGGTCGGCGAGAAGCTGCTCACCTTCGCCGAGGCGACGGAGGAAAACCCTGAATTCGCGCGGGCGTTGCCGCAGTTCGTCTCGGAGCTCAGGCGCATGTTCACGCCCGCGGAAATCGAGGAGCACCTGACGCGGATCGAGAGTTGGCGTCTGCAGCGGGCCATGGACGCGATGGACGTCTACGATCCGGAGCTGGACGACCCTTCAGCCTCGGATGCGGAGGCGCGGCGCTTCGAGTTCGTCAAGGAGCTGCTCACCGCTCCGGCGCTTGGGACGTCTTGAAACCGGGCGCCGGCCGGCAACAGGGATCGCCGGACCGGGAAGTCTTGGCCGGGCCGGTCGAGCGCGTCACCTTCCACGATCCGGAGAACGGCTTCTGCGTGCTCAGGACCTGGGCGCGCGGCCATCGCGAGCTGGCCACCGTGGTCGCACATGCCGCCACGGCGTCGCCGGGAGAATGGGTCACTGCCTCGGGCCATCGGTTTCCGGCGCTAGCTCTTCTTGAGCGATGTCACCGACGTCCTGACCGACCTGTTCATCCTGCGCGGCATTCCGACCTACATCCGCTCCGACAACGGCCCGTAGTTCGTCGTCGAGGCCGAGCGACGCTGGATCGCGACGGTCGGAGCGAAGACCGCCTTTTTCGAGCCCGGCTCACCCTGGGAGAACGGATATGGCGAGAGCTTCAATGCGCGGCTGCGCGACGAGCTCCTGAATGAGGAGATTCTCTACACCCTGAATGAAGACCAGGTTCTCATCGAATCTTGGCGGTGCCATTACAACTCGATCCGCCCACATGGCAGGCTAGTATACCGGCCGCCGGCTGCGGAGACGATCATCATGCCAAGCTAGGTGCCGGGCTCCGCTACGCTCCGCCGGCTACCCAGCTTGGCCGGGAAGCCGGCAATGAAGTAACATTCAACTTGGACCAGTCGCCGGAGGCAGGTCAGAACACCACTTCCTTGTTTTTGTAGGGGATCCAAAGCGGTGTCGGCGAACCCGCGCTCGTCCGTGCCGCACCCGCCGTAGGTCGGGTCCGAACAGGCTTCGGCCCGGATACCCGACGCGGACCCGCTGTTTTCGGTCTCTCGGTGCCCGGCCGGGCTCCCCAAGCCTTGCGCGCCTTCCCGCCCAGTAAGGCGGTGGCGGCCGTCCCGCCGCCCGAATTATCGGCCTTCCCTCGCCAGGCATTCGCCTTGGGGCATGTTCATCGGGGAACGTCCAGCAAATCGCCCCCGACTTCGTGTAGCCGACGGGCGGCTTGATCCCCTTGCCCGAGAAGACGGCCCACCCCGGAGGCTTACGGAATAGTGACCACACTGACTTCTGCAAGTCTAATGATGCGGATGCCCTCGCTCGCCGTATTCCACTCTCGGAATGCAAGGCCGCGGAGGGTCGCAGGTCAGCGCCGCTTGTCCTTGCCGCCGTCGCGCTCCCATTGAAGACCTGTCTTGCGCGTTACGCGAGGCCCAATCGTCCGCATCTTCGAGCCCGGGTGCTCTTGCTGGTGTTCCCGCTCGCGGCGTTCCGGATCGTTCGTGATACCACGATGGACAATGCGTTTACCTTGCTTCATGTGATAGCGGTACGTATCTCTGGGCTCTGACATGGGGGGCTCCGATGACGGTTTTGCGGATCGAAAAACACGTGGGAGCCATGCCGTTGCGGGTCAAGGTCTGACGCAACAGCATTGAGCAAGATGCCGTATAGGTCCCAGAACCCTTGTGCATTTTCAACGCTGAGCGTGTGGCTTCCACGCTGGAGCGAACGCACGCGTCCAAATTCCATGTACAGTGCCTTGTAGCACTACAGCCATCCCCGCTCGCGGAATGTGTCGAGATCCACGCCGGGCGGCGCGTACCAGCCATCCGCCCCGTATCGGGCGCCCATGCTGAACGCCACTTCCTTGTTACCGTGGGGAATCCGAAGCGGTGTCGCCGAACCCGCACTCTCCTGGGCCGCACCGGCCGAAGGTTCGCTCTGAACACGCTCCGCCCGGGACGCCTGACGCGATCCTGTCGCTTTCGGACTCTCCGTGCCCGTCCGTACTCCCCCCGCCTTGCCCGGATTCCCGCCTCGTGACGCGGCGCCGGCCGTTGCGCCGCCCGAATTCCTCGTCTCCCCCCGCCCGGCATTCCGCCTTGGTGCATGTTCATCAAGGAACGCCCGGCAGATCGCCGCCGACTTCGTGTATCCGGCCGGCGGCTTGATCCCCTTGCTCTTCGCGATCGAGGCCGCAAACTTCCGCATCTTCGCCGTCGGCGGCCGGTCGCCGCCGCTGTCTTCGCCGAAGACCACCGCCTCTCCGTCGGCGCCGCGCTCCCCGAGCCTGCCGATGATACGCCGGGCGGAGTCGCACACCGCGTCGATTGCTCCCATCATCTCCTGCCTGCCGGTCAGGATATCGTCGAGCAAGCACTCGAGCTCCGCCGTCACGCCCGCGTCCACCAGTGCGGGATCGGCACGCTTCAGCACGCCGAACAGCGCGAGGCCCCGGTCGGTGGGCACGATGTTCTTGCCCTGCGCCGTCAGGAACCCCTGCTTCTTCAGGCCCGAGATGATCTCCGCCCGCGTCGCCGGCGTGCCGATCCCCCTGGCCTCCCGCAGACGCTCGCGGAGCGCATCGTCCTCGACGAAGCGCCACGCGTTCTGCATCGCCTCGATCAGCGTGCCCTCCCGGTAACGCGGCGGAGGGCGCGTCTCCTTCTCCTCGATCCCGGGATCGAGAAGACGCGCGGCCTCTCCGTCCCGCAGTGGCGGCAGCGCCTGCGCCGCCTCGCCCTTCTCCTCGTCGGGCTTCCAGTCCGGAAAGGCGCCGCGCCAGCCGACGTCGATGGGCTGTCGCCCGGTGGCCCGGAACTCGAAACCCCGCACGTCCATCGTCACCGTGGTCTGACGGTAGCGGTAGTCCGGCATGACCGAGGCCAGGTAGGACCGGGCGACCGCATCGAACAGCTTCTTCTCGTCCGCCGTCAGGCGCGGCCAGACCTCGCGCAGGTCGCCGATCCGGTTCACGTTGGGGACGATCGCATGGTGGCTCGCGCCCTCCAGCCCCTTGTCGTGGAAGGCGCCGTTCCGGCCCTTGCGGATCGCCGGCGGCGACGGCACCGGGATATCCGCGTAGGCCCGGCCCGCCCGCAGGCCCGCGACGATCTTCGGCACGTCCGCAGCGGCGCTCTCCGGCAGGTAGCGCGCCTCGGCCCGGGGGTACGTCAGGATCTTCTTGCCCTCCCCGTCGTAGAGTTCCTGCGCAACCTCCAGCGTCTTCGACGCCGTCCAGCCGAAGCGCGTGCTGCACCGCTTCTGCAGTGAGGGCAGGTCGTGCAGGCGAGGCGGACGCTGGCGCTTGTCCTCCACGCGCACCCCGAGCGGCACCTCGAATTCCCGCGCCGCCTCGACGACCGCCTCCGCCCCGCCGCGCTCGACGATGCGCTTTTTCGGTGCGTGCCGCACCCTGAACGCGCCGCCTTCGGCGTGCGCCGTCGCCACCACCTCGAAATACCCCACCGGCACGAATTCCCGGACCTCCAGCTCCCGCCGGCAGGCGATCGCCAGCGTCGGCGTCTTCACCCGGCCGATCCCGATCACGCCCCGCGAGCCCCGGCCCAGCGTCACCGTCGCGGTGCGGGTCAGGGAGAGGTTGTAGATCTGGTCCGCCTGCCGACGCGCCACCGCCGCCTCGTAGAGCCGGGCATGCTCGCTGTTCGGCTTCGCACGCCGGAACGCCTGGCGGATGGTCTCCGGGTCCTGCGCGGTGAACATCACCCGCATCACCTCGCCCCGGTACCGGCAATGCTCCAGGATTTCCTGACCGATCAGCTGCCCCTCGCGGTCGCAGTCGGTGGCGAGCCATACCCGGTCCGCCGTCTTCAGCGCGGCCCGGATCGCCTTCAGCTTCGCCGTCTTGTTGCCGCCGGTGGCGGGCTTGGTGCCATAGAGCCCGTCCGGCTTCAGCAGCGCCGTCGACCAGCGCTTCCAGGCCGGGTTGACGTCCTCGGGCTCGCACAGATCGAGCAGGTGGCCCTCCGCCGCGAGAACCGTGCCGTAGCGCGAGCCCACGGCGGCCCGCACGTCCTTCGCCTGGCTCGCCTTCTCGGTGATGACGATCTGGCGCGTCATGGCGGGGCCTCATGCGGGGCTCCGCCGCCGTCTCCCGCTGCCGGAGCGGCCGCGATGGCGGCCAGGAACGGCACGGCGAACTCCTTCAGCTTGGCCGCCCCCACGCCGTTGACCTCGGCGAACTCGGCCTCGGTGCGCGGCCGCCGGCGCACCATGTCGATCAGCGTGCGGTCGGGGAACACGATATAGGCTGGTACTCCCCGCTCCCGCGCGATCTCCAGGCGCAGCGCCTTGAGGGCGCCCAGCAGCGCCGTGTCCTCGCCGGCCAGGGCCGGTTCCCCCGCATCGCCGCGGGCCGCCCCGGTGTCCCGGGACTTCGCGGCCGTGCGCGCAATCACCGTGTCCTCGCGGTAGAGGAACTCGCCGTCGCCGCGCAGCAGGCCCAGCCCCTTCTCAGTGATCCCGATCCCCCCGTAGCCCCCGATGTCGATCCGCAGGAACCCGGTCGCCACCATCTGGCGGATCAGCGAGCGCCACTCGTTCTTGCCGCGCTCCGCGCCCACCCCGAAGGTCGGAATGCGGTCATGGCCGAAGCGCGCGATCTTGTCCGTCCCGGTCCCCCGCAGGATGTCGATCAGGTGCGCCGCACCGAAGCGCTGGCCCGAGCGGTAGGCGGCCGAGAGGATCTTCCGCGCGTCCTCGGTCCCGTCGATGCGCTCCGACGGATCGAGGCACACGTCGCAGTTGCCGCACGGCTCGATCCCTTCCCCGAAATACTCCAGCAGCGCCACCCGCCGGCAGGCCGGCGCCTCGCAGTAGCCCAGCAGGGCATCGAGTCGCTTGTGCTCCCGGCGCTTGCGCTCCGGTCCCGCATCCTCGTCCTCGATGAACTGTCGGCGCATTCTGATGTCTTCGAGGCCGTAGAGCATGTGCGCCTCGGCCGGGGCGCCGTCGCGGCCCGCGCGGCCGATCTCCTGGTAATACGCCTCGACGCTGCCCGGAAGATCGGTGTGGAAGACGTAGCGCACGTCCGCCTTGTCGATCCCCATGCCGAAGGCGATGGTGGCGACGATGACCACGCCCGGCTCCGTCATGAACATGTTCTGGTGCGCCTCCCGCTCCTTCTTCTCCATGCCCGCGTGGTAGGGGAGCGCGCGCACCCCGTCCGCCGCCAGCATGGCAGCGGTCTCCTCGGTCTTGCGGCGCGACAGGCAGTAGACGATGCCGCTCTCGCCCTCGTGCCGGGCGATGAAGTTTCCGAGCTGGCGCTTCCAATCGCGCTTCATCTCCACCGCGAGCCTGATGTTGGGCCGGTCGAAGCCGAGCACGAACTGCTCGGCCCGTCCCCCGAACAGCTTGTCCACGATGTCGTTCCGCGTCACTTCGTCGGCGGTCGCCGTCAGCGCCGCGATGGGTACGCCGGGGAAGAGATCTCGCAGCCGGCAGAGGTCCTCGTATTCCGGCCGGAAGGCCGGGCCCCACTGGGAGATGCAATGGGCCTCGTCGATGGCGAAGAGCCTGACCGGAAGGCGGGCGAGCGCCGCCAGCATGCGCTCCGTCATCAAACGTTCGGGAGCCATGTAGAGAAGCCGCGTCCGGCCCGCCGCCGCCCGGCGCCAGGCCGCGACGTTGGCGCCCCTGTCGTTGGCGGAGTTGATGCAGTCGGCCGCGACGCCCGCCAGCCCGAGCGCGGACACCTGGTCCTGCATCAGCGCGATCAGGGGGGACACCACCACCGTGAGCCCGTCCATGACCAGGGCGGGGATCTGGAAGCAGAGCGACTTGCCCGAGCCCGTCGGCATCACGGTGAGCGCGTGGCGGCCGTCGAGCAGCGCTTCGATCACGGGCTCCTGGCCGGGACGGAAGGCCTCGAAGCCGAAGACCTCCCGCAGCGCCCTGCGTGCCGCGTCCAGTGAACCGCCACCCGTGCCCGGCAGCCGCGAGGGTTCCCCCAATGACGAATCTGGCGGGCGGCTCGACGGTCCCGGCGGTTCACTCCCTTCGAGCGCATCAGGCCGCCGGTACGCCCTCTCCATCACGCCCGGATCCGGCAGCGGCCCGGCACGTCCTCGCCGCCACGTTGCCTTGCGATCCGCCTTCCGACGGACCTTCGCCGCCGGCCCCGGGCAGTCAAAGCCGGACTTGCGCCATCGTCCGGTTGACCAGGAAATCCCCTATCCACGACCCGGCGACTCATGGAGGACTCGTACCACGAATCGTTCCCCTCGAGCGATTGCCGGGACGCCCGGCCGCGCAGCGATCCCGGGCGCGCTTCGAGCGCATCACAGGCATGAATCCCGTAGAACTAGAACTTCGCGCCCTCGGCCCGACGACAACGAGGTGTTCGCGATCGGCCTCAACCGCGCCGTCGCATTGGTCGATGTGAGGTGGTCGTGAACCGGGCGAGACCTGTCCGGTGCGCGTTCGCGGCGCGGCAGCTTCATGCAATCGGCCGCTCGATTGCCCCCGCGAACGCGGTTTCCAAGATCGGCGACACACCTCCTTGAAGGCAACTTCCTCCACGGTGCCTTGTGCTAATGCCCACGCTCAACCACCAACCAAGCCGCGCGGCTTTGAAACTCCAAGGCATTCGATCCCAAGACAGATTCGTCAGGTGTTCCATCAGAAGGTCAGGTCCGTGTGCATCGCCGCCGGGATCAGCCTTGTCTCCCAGACACTCGACGCGATCTGGTGCTCCGAGTTCCCTAACCTGTTCCGACTACCACACAATTTGTCTCACCCGGAGCCGGGCTGGGCTTGCGGCCTTGGACCACATGCGCCAACATCTCTTCGTCGTCCAGCGCTACCCGAACTCCACTCAGGTCACGAGCGGTCTTGAGCACCCTGGAGGTAGAATTCCTATGATTCCCATGAGATTCCACCATTCAACGTGAACCACCCTTCACATTCTCCTCTACTTTTCCGACGCAACCGATCGACACCGCCCTCCCTCGGCTTCTAATCGCCACTTCCCGCTACGTTGCGACGCGCAATGGTGTCATTCATTTGGGCACTTTGCTGCTCCCCCTACTCGGGTACAATGGACCCTCTATCAAACAGGACCATATTCAGAGAGACCGACATGACCGATTCACCGGCTTGGAGAAAGCTAGAATCTCGCGTTCGGACGGTAGCCCAATATATTTGGAATGCTTCTGCTCAGTCTGAAACTATTAATGGCGTCCGCATGGACTCCGTTCTAAAGCTCGAACCAGATCGTTGGATCATCTTGGAAATAACCACAAGCAACACCCTCGACAAATTGCGCACAGATCTTAGCAAATTTCAGTCGGTTCGCCCGGCATTGCTCGCTGACGGAATACATGCCACTTGCTATTTCGTGACTGAGCAAGAACCTTCAGAATCTATAAAGACTACCGCTAATGGTCATCGTATTATTGCCTTATCCGTAGAACAACTGGAAAAGCAATTTATAGACTATGCCTCTTATCGATACCTTCGTACAGAGAAACCCTTCGGCTCCGCCGTCGACCCCTTCTCGGGCAAGAAAGATAACCTACCGTACGTTCCGGTAGATTACACCGAAGCAAACAGCCACAAAAAATTTACTGTTAAACAGTTAGCAAACGCATTGACTCACGGTAGGCGGTTCATCTTGCTCGGAAATTATGGCACTGGTAAGAGCAGGTGCATTCAGGAAACATACATGCGCCTCTGTGAAAGTACCACTCCCTATCGACACTTCCCCTTGGCCATTGACCTCCGAGAGCATTGGGGATTACGCCGGGGGCCCGAAATAATAAGGCGTCACTTTGAAGATATGGGTCTAAGCGATACCGCCGATGCTGCTCTAAAAATACTTGATAAGGGATCCGTTATATTACTATTAGATGGATTTGATGAAATTGCATCTCAGGTCTGGAGTGACGATCCCGTCAAGTTAGCCGAGATTCGACGCCAATCACTAGCTGGTGTAGCAGATTTGGTGGACATGGCGAGTGGTGGAGTGCTGATTGTCGGGCGTGAACACTATTTTAATTCCAACGATGAAATGTATAGTTGTTTGGGATTAAGTACATCCAATTCTGTCGTCCTTCAATCAGCAGAAGAGTTCTCCAACGAGCAGATGGAGACATACTTGCGGGCTGTAGACTCGACGATTCCTATTCCGGACTGGCTACCTCGCCGTCCGTTGATTTCAAAAATGCTTACAAGTTTTGACGATGTTGATTTGTCCAAACTATTAGAGGATCATGGTGAGATAGACTTTTGGCATCGACTTCTTGATGCTATTTGCATGAGGGAAGCAAGGATACACCCGTCGTTGGATCCGCTGACAATACGTAACGTCTTGCTCGAGTTGGCCCATCTATCGCGAACAAAAACGAACAATGTAGGCCCATTATCTCTGAAGGAGATTAATGATACTTTTGAGGTGGTTGTACGTCGCCCGCCGCGAGATGAAGCATCAGCCATGCTTCAACGATTGCCTGTGCTAGGCCGGGTGGACGCGGAGACCAGTGACCGGCAGTTTGTGGACACCTATATTCTAGATGGGCTAAGGGCAACAGCCGTCGCGGAAATGCCCATTGTGGGAACATATTCGAGAATAATGAATGACAAATGGAAACACCCGTTGGGCACTTTTGGACAAACTATTTTGTCTCAAAGTATTGCAACGAGCGGGAACAGCGCTGGCTATATAGAATTTGTTAGGCGCCTTTCAACATCGGCGAACCGTGTCCTGGCTGGAGATATCATCACTGGACTTCTGGCCATCGAGAATTCACAATTTGACTTTGACGGCTTGGTATTGTCGGACTCGCATCTTGGCACGATAAGTTTGGTCGATACCCAAGTTGAACGTCTGCAAATCCAAGATTCGTTTATTGATGAATTAGTCGTGGAGGGAGACGGTCCAAGTACGCTCCTGTTGGAGAGATGCGTAATTGGGGTCCTGCGCGGCCTGGCCAATAGTGACAACCTGCCGAGTTGGATGCGAGACGTAAGTGTAGAACAATTCGATTCCCTAAGCAATGTAGCGAAAATTCGCGAAGCAAGATTAAGCAGAGAGCAGAAGATATTTGTGACCATCATTCACAAGACGTTTTTTCAACCAGGCAGTGGACGAAAGGAAGATACTTTACTGAGAGGACTGGGAGCGGCGGGAGACAAGAGAATTGCAAAAAAGATATTAAGTATGCTCTTGGAGGAGGGGATATTGCGGGAATATCCTGGCAGACAAGGTCCAGTATACGTCCCCGCTCGGAAACATACAAGACGTATGGGACAGATAATTAGCCAACTAAAGTACAGCAGCGACCCAGTTTGGTCCCGACTTCGTACATAGGTTGGTGGACTGGTGTTGCTCCTTGGTCCGACTGTTATCCGGTAGATTCCTGACGATCGGCTGTAACGGTGCCGTCGATGCCCTTCTTGAGAGAGGACGCAATGGGCTCTAAAGCCCTCTGAAGGCGATCATCAGCAAGATGAGCATAGCGTGCCGTTGTCTGCGCCTGGCTATGGCCGACCATCCGCCCCACCATCGGCAGACTCTCGCCCCCCATCTTCGCCTCCGAGGCGAACCTGTGCCTGAGGCCATGAATGCGAACGTCCTCATGCACGGCCGCTTTGCGGACCCGCCGCCAAGTCTTCTGCAGGTCCGTCAGATGCGCTCCCTCGCCAGAGCCGGTGGCGACATATGGGTTGAGCGAGCGCGAGGCCTGCCGCCTTGCCGTCGGTCTGCTGGCGCACGCTGAAAGTGGAATTCGAGTGATTCCTGTGGGATTCCCACACGAACGCCAAAGCCGGAGAGCGCATCCGGTCGGGACCGCGCCACTCCCGGATACAGCCGACCAGCGCCTCCGCCAGGCCGAGCTGGCGCTCCGCCGCGCGCAGGAGGACCAGCCCGCCGTCGCATGAGATCGACCCGCCCGCGAAATCGGCGGTCACCTTCTTGCAGCTGACGGCTGGAAGACCGAACGACAGCAGGCTATCTTCGGTCATAGCGGGCGTAGCACTTTTGTCGCATCGGCAGAAATGCGCCGGGAAACGAATGTCTACCCGATGACACCGACTCAGACCGCGTTCGCCACCATCTCATCTCCCCGTTCCCAATAAAGCGGGCTGGAAGGATGACGAGCATGCCCGGCCACCATCCGACGAAGAACTGTTGCAGGGTAGTTATGGTGCTTATCTTTGTCAGAGGAAACGATGTTCGCTAAACGAGCAAATCGATTGGTGCGACGCACCGTCAATGAGCTCTCACATAAGAGCAGAGCGAGGTTGGCGAACTACTGTTTACGATTGTCCACTTATAGGACACGAGGCCGATTGGCGCATTCCGATCCAGTCAAATTGCTAATAGACAATTCCGTACTCGCTCACGCTATTACACATGAAACAGTCGGCGTCACGCAAGCCGTGAACTGGCCTCCCGAGAGAGCATCTAGTGAGGTCATCGTGACGCGCCGCGTCCCTGTCGACATCAGGAGAAAATACGGAAAGAAAGTCTACAACTCCGTTCAATATCTTCCCGCAATTTCTCATCTTTCAAGATGCGGTGTATTTCAACTATTTACGTCTTCGGAGTTGCACGTCGAACAGGAACATCAGCCGATCGGGAGATACAAAGGTAACAAGGGATGGTTAGATTGGTGGCTTTTTGACGGAATAGAGATACCTTCGGTAGATGGGTACATTGTATCGCCTTTCGACCTTGCATACTTTAGGAGTAATCCGACAATCGACAGAGTCATTTATTCCACTGACATAGACCCTCTACACATTTCCTGTAACAGTAGACAGAGGCAAATCGAAAGACTTGAACGGTCAAACGATCGTTTGTATCTGGAGCTATCCGAGATATTACCGCCGAAAAGCAATTTAGATGCTTGGCATATTCGAACGGCAGAAAAATACGGATTGTTTGCTTTTGTAACAATGGACTTCAAACTTCGAAGCATCATCGAAAAGAATAAGATCGAAGAACCTATCGCCTCTCTGCGCAGCAAGATTATGACTCCTGCTGAAATAGGACGGTATTTCAGGATGTATCCAATTAATCCCTACCTTTGCGAGCTTGCACGGAATTATAGGATGGGGACGAACGCACGGTTACCAAGAACACTGTCGTGAATGCAAGAAGCACCATGCCGTGCCGTTGGACTTACAAAACGAGACGATGAGATCACCGTTTGGGTGTTTTCCCCGAACAAATTGGTCCCAGACATCATGATGGCCGGAAGTTCGATATGTCACCAGCAGCGGTTGTCGACTTCGCGGTTCACTGGCGACCTAGCACCGCATGGATGGCCTCTCCCACCTTGCTCATGTCGGACACCACGGCATACTCCCAAGAGCCGTAACTCCCAGCCGAGTTAACGGCTCGAACCCAGCGACGCGCTGCCTGCGTCTTAACGTCTTCCAGCGGATCGTAGCCCTTGGTTTCCAGGATCAGGTAGCGCTCCTCCCCCGTTAACCGCACAATGAAGTCCGGCAGATAGTCGTGATGTTCGCCGTTGTGCAGGTAGGGGATGGCGAAGCCTAGACCGGCGTTCTTGACGAACGAATGCACAAGGTCGTGGGAGTCCAGCCGGTAGGCGGCGCTTTGTTCCCATTTGGCGGTGTCCGGCGCCACCGCGTTGATGTGGCTCTTGACGATAGGGTAGGGTTGGCGCCGGGTCTCGAAATCGACCTCTGCGGTAGAGCCGGGCTCCCGCCCGCTCTCGATGCGTGGCAGTTCGACATCCTCTCCTGCTTCGCCGTCCGGCTGTATGGCGGTAACAAGCCGTTCCACTAGCCAGCCGTACCAGGGCGATAGGAAGGCGTCCACGTCTCTCGCAGGATCGATCGGCTCGACCTTTTCGCCGAGGTAGCGGGCGACGATGGACGCGAGTTGAGTGAACAGAACATGGGCCGGCGCCTCGCAGTCTGGTTGCCGGAGGTAGTCCCGCGTCAGGTCCCGCGCCATTTCGAACTCCAAGCGCTGAAGGCGCTGGCCTTCGCGGTACGGATTAAGGTTCACCCGCTGAAGGCGACCCGGACCGACCAGCGAGGGGCGGCCCGTGTTGCTCGGAAGCCCCGCCTTCATCTCCACCTCGGGCGGGATGTCCATTGGGTCGAGGCGGAGAGGGGCGATGCTGTCCCAATCCACTTTGACGCTATGCCGGATACCCTGAGTGAAGCCCTCGACGCGGGGGAACCGAATTTCCAGATGCGCCTTCTCGGGTATTGCCCGAATGCGCCAGGTCTTCGGCGGTGGTGCTGGCCCGTTGACCGGCGGGTTCTCCTTCAGCGGCACGATCTCGAACGGGACGCCGAAGACCTTAGCCACCTCCTCGCCGAGCCTGCCATCTTCCCCCACCGCATAGCTGGAGCGCCGCAGTCCCCGGCCGACAATCTGTTCGCAGAGAAGCTGCGACATGAACGGCCGGAGCCCGATGATGTGGGTCACTGTGTTGCAGTCCCACCCCTCGGTCAGCATCCCCACGCTGACGATGCACCGCACGTCCCGACCCGGCGGATGAAGGGGCCGTCTGAGCTTTGCCGCGAGAACCTCGAACCCTTCCGGGTAGAGCGGCCCGTCTTGACCGTCCCTCGGCCAGTCGGTCTTGCCGACGGTATCCAGTGTCAGGCGCATCCACCGGTCTTCGTCGGACTTCGCCTCCCCGCTGTCGGATTCGCGCACGACCTTGGAGTCGACGCGGATGGTGTTGATGTTCCCGTTCGTGTTGCGCAGGCTGTCGAGGCGCGCGGGAGGAATGCCGGCTGGCGCTTCGTCCTCGGCGAGCCACCGATAGATCACCTTGGCGAGGGCGGTGTTCTTGCACACGATGATGAATACGGGCTGGCGATTCTCGTCGTCGCGCCTTGCCCATTCCTGCCGCAGCTCCTCCCACAACCCGCCGAGCATCGCCAGCGGCACATGGGCATATTTCAGCACCGCTTCCGGCTTCACCCTGGCACGCCGGCCACCCCGTTCCGCCGGTGTCAGCCTGGGAAGAATCCAGCGCCAGATGTTGAAGTAGCCGGGCACCGTGTTGCCGCTAGTGTCCCGAACCGCGAGCTGGGGGATCTTGACAAGCCCCGATTCCATAGCGTCGACGAGGCCGAAATCGCTCACAACCCACGGGAACGGCCGATTGGCGTCCCTCCCCACCCGACCCAAATAGTAGGGCGTAGCGGACAGATCAATGCACCGGTTGATGCCGCGATGCTTGTGGATACGGTCAAGGCCATCCACCCACACCGTCGCCTCGCGATAGAACGCCTCACCGGCATCGTCTTCGCCGAACAGGTCCTCCTCGCCCTCGTCTGCCTCCTCGCGACGGATACGGTAGGCGTGGTGCGCCTCGTCGTTCATCACCAGGATGTTGCCCTTACCGCCGACCTCGCGGCCGAGCACGCGTTCGATCAGCTTGGCGTCGCTCTCGACGTGGCGGACCGATTCAACCGAGACCGACTTGAGATTGCCCTGCTGGTCCCGCTGCTCGTCGAGCACGGTGACGAGGCCGGCCGCCTTTTGCAGTTCGAGATCGGCTGGCGTCAGATAGCGTGTGCCGCGCACCGTCGTCGTCTTGCGGCCGACGCGGACTGTCTCTTTGATTCGCACTTCCCGCCCGGCACGCAGGACCTTCGCCGACTGACCCGCGGCTTGGATAGTTCTTGGCTCGAACACATGCCAGTTTGTAACCAGGACATGCCCCCGCGCGAGTTGCGGCATGAGGTGCGAGGGCACTAGATCTCGCGTGCGGTAGAGGCTCGCCTCACCCCCTTGCGGCTTGAGCTCCTCCAGGCGATTGCGGATCGTCACGTTGGGGCAGACTACCAGCACAACATCCGAATAGTGCCCGTGTCTGCGATCGTTCACCTTGTTGAGGATGCTCCAGGCGGCGAGCATGCCCATGACCGTGGTCTTGCCGGTGCCGGTCGCCATCTTGCAGGCGTAGCGTTGGAACGCACGCATCCCGTTCGCCTTTGCCTCTGCGCCCGGCTCATCCAACGGGACGTCGATCCCCTGGAGGAAGTCGGCCCGCGCCTCAGTGAGGAAGACGATCGTCTCGGCGGCTTCGAGCTGGGCGAAGAACAGGCGGTGCCGCCGCCCGTCCCGGTGCCAGTAACGCAGCAGTTCCATGGTCGTCCGGGTCACGCCGCCCTCGCCCCTAAGAGCCAGCGGTCGCCATTCGGCGAGCTTGACGCGGATGCGGTTGACGAGCTTCAACTCGATGGCGGTCCCGGCACCCTCCCGATCTGCCGGCACTTCGCGTCCTGGCGACCGATAGAAGTACATGGCGGACCGCCGACCTTTGCGTCGTTCTGGCGGTTCATGTTCTGAGATGTGCCAATGGGCCTTGGGCTCGACGAACGGCGAGTTGAGGATTGGTTCAGAAACCTCGTGCGTGTTCATGGTTCAACCCCGAAAGCTCGGCAAATCGCGTCGAGCTTTTCGGCCACTTCAGGATGGATTTCCTCGGGAAGCATTACCTGAGCGATTTCATGATATCGGGTGTAGGGCAGGTCACCGATCCCAGCTGCTTCCAACAAAGGAGGGAGAAGTCGTGTGCGGGCCTTGGTGGCGTTGAGGAACTCGTGGTCTCCGAGCGGATCTCTTACTACCGCCGGAGGAAACTGGTCATTCCAATAGGCAAGCATGTCTTCGACATGCGGCTTAGCAGCCACGTCGCCCACTGTGGCCGTCACAAAGCGGCCCAGCGTCTCCGGATGAATGAGATAGCTTTCAATTTCGTAACGTCGCCAATAAAGCCGTTGTAAGCCGGTGCCCGTGATCTCAGTGTCAGGAATCACTGGCCGCGCGTCTCCGTCGCGAAGCTCAAGGCCGGGAAAGTCATTGCGTACAAGCTGCAAAGATTCGAAATGCTCGCGCGCCTGGACACCTCGATTGTTGACACCCATTTCACGCGTCTGGAATACCACAGGCTTCCACATCAATTCGGTGGTCAACAGGTTCTCGGCACGATGACCGAGTATTGCGGCCCAGACACGCAGAATATTGATATCTGTATAGTCCTCCACATAGAGGATGCCACGTACCTCTAACGCTTGCATCATCTCCGCGTGGTTCAATACCCGGAGTGAAGAGAGCAGGCGATTCCGATCGGCGTTATCGGCTACCGGGCGCGGCTGATTAAGCATCACACATAGTTCGCGAGGTTCAACCGAATTAATCACGACCTCGGAATGGGTAGCAACGATAAGCTGCGAACGTTGCCGCGCAGCTACCGTCCTGAGCTCATGGTAGATTGCGTCCTGAAGGATCACGTGAAGATGGGCGTCCGGCTCGTCCAACAACAGGACTGCACCAGGTCGAGTGTTGAGAAACCCTAGCAGCATTAGCACCTGCTGGAACCCGCTTCCTGCACTTGCAATATCCAAATGAGGACGCGCTACCCCTTCCGCCTCCGCCATCCTGTATTCGGCCCGAATGTGCGCACCGCTCGTATCGGGAGGTAGCAGCATGTAGCCGAAGAGCTTTACCATGGAGGACTGTAGTGCGTTCCAGGCGTCCTCGTCGCGGTTCGCCTCCGCGAGAAGGTTGCGCAACACTTCCCCCGGGCGACCCAGGCCCAGAAGCTGTTCAATCTTGGGCGGCTGAAATACTGGCTCGTCGATCCCAATTCCGGTCATAGGGGGAACGAACACGACGCGAAGATCCAGTGTGCTCAACCTGTCGACGGGCGCATCAACCGTCGGGCGCACGTAAATCTGCTCGGTACTATCGGCAATGAACTCCATCGTTACCGACCAGCCGTCGTTATGCCTGAGTTCGATCTCTATCGTGTTATTGCGGCGATACAACCTGTTCATCCAGAGTAGATCGAAGCTACGCAACGGAACTGCTGTGAAAGCCTGACGGGCAATTGGCGCACGTGTATATCCTTGGCGCGGATTGAAGTCCTGGAGTTCCTGCCATCGTCGGAGGGCGAGGGCCCATGACGCAACCGCCTGGAGCACCGTCGTCTTTCCAGTGTTGTTAGGACCTGCCAGCACTACATGCCCCGGCAGCCGGAACTCGATCTCCCCGAATCGCTTGAAGCCTCGGATTCGAACCGTGTGGATCACACCTCCGTCTCCGACGATGTTTTGCCTAGTCTACACACGTCGATCCGATTCAAATGCGCGAGGAATGACTCTTGGTCTGCTTGGTTATTCATCTTTGTCTCGACTATTATGCTGACGCGTTTGCATCTCTCCCTGTACGCTTGCCAGCAAGCCTCTAGGACGCGCATCGATCCTGCGCAGATGCTTTCTGGTGTCGTCGTTAAGATCTATAGTTGACTGCACCAACTCTCGTACTGCTTCGCTTGAATCCGATAATGACTTGGTCAGAAAACCGAAAAGAGTTGGTAGGTGTTTTTCTAGACCTCCACTTCGACTAAGTTCCTTGAGGCCAACAGATATAGAAACAGGTGTTTCCATGTCCTCAGGATTACTCTCTAAAGATCTAATTTGTTCAATAATTTTATCTTTGGCCTGTGCAACGCTATCGAGGTTACGATGATCGAGAATCACTGTGCGAACATCAGATACATCAAATGGGATTCCTTCATCTTTCTCCATGATTTGGACGATAGGCTTTTTTGCCACATGCCTTATGGCCAATTCATAGAATACGTTGGGATTGCCTTCTGTCAGATCTGCGACAACCAAGTCATCATCAATAACTCTCTGTATGACTTGGCTTGTGATGATGCCGGGATTGCCAATCTGATCTGCGCGTGTAGCCGTGTAACCACATTCCTCGACAGCGGGTTGAATGACGTACGTCAAGACTTGATCGGCGCGCCTTCTGGTATCTGAATTTGGCTCTCCTATTGGGGAGATGACGAAACAACTCTTCCGTTCACTCACCGAATGTCTCCATCTACGGGGCAGTCCCCGATTCAACGCTTGACTCGACAGCATCCAATCGCTTGACCGTCAGCAGCTCGTTGCCCCGGTCGTCGACGACCTTCACTGCGATCTGGCCATGTTCGCCCGCCGGGAACGGCGCGCTGACCGTACCTGATAGATGCGCCCACACGCTTTCGTCGAACTCGCCACGCAGCGAGCGCTTGAGACCTTCCCATGCCGAGGTGCGCGGAAAGAAGGCCTGGCAGACGTGGAAGCACAGGCCGTTGTAGTCGGTGTCGAGGAACCAGGCCGGGACGTCGTTCCCCTCCCGGTGATCGGTGTCCATCGCCACCGGATCGAACACGTCGAGGCCGAGAAGCGCGACGCGGTATTCTCCTTCCCCCGACCGCTCGATCCGCACGTCCGGCAAGCCGCAGACCGCGAAGATCTGGCTCGACCGCATGTTCTTGAGCAGGTCTCCCATCACCAGGTCCATGCTCGCCTGGACGTAGGTCGCCGGCACCCCGACCGTCTTCTCGCAATCCTCGATCAGGCGCCGGGCATCGGGTTGGACGGCGAAGCCGATTACATAGAGTTGGCTGTACCCTTTGGCGTAAGCCTCTCGCGCCGCCTCAAATACCATCGTCTCCGCCACCGCACCGTTTTCGGGACCGAAGACTATGGCGGCCGTCTGCTCTCCTTCGCCCTCGATCAGCGCCTCGGCAGAGAGACACATTGTGCGCGCGGGCCGCCTCACCCTGGAGAGCGCCACCCGCTGCCCGCCACCGAGATGCACCACCGGCGAGCGCCGCAGCACCTCGATCATGCGCTCTACGTGGTCAGCATAGGCATCGACGGCGGCGATATCGCCCGAATCCTCCTCGCCGTCGCCTTCCCAGTCCACCGGAGTAGGGATGGTGGCCTCCACGCAGAACGGGCCGCTCACCCGAGTCACGTTGTCGTCCTGCTCAGGCCGGTCGACCAGCACTTCCTCCTTCGCCGGCTCGTCGTTAGCGATGGATTCAAGGGTGATGTGCGGCACGATTCCACCCACTTCCTCACCCTTCCGGTTCTGCCTGGCCTGATAGTCGAAGCCGCCGGCGGGACCTCTGTCAGGCTCCTTGAGCCGATGATAATCGAAGGTTGCCGTAAGCAGCCGCTGACGAGCGAGCGCGACCGGTACCCGTGACGTATCGCAGCTGATCCACCTTCGTCCCCACTTCTCCGCGCAATAGGCGCTCGTCCCCGATCCACAGGTGGGGTCGAACACGAGGTCGCCCGGATCGGACGTCATCAGCAGGCAGCGTTCGACGACCTTGGGATTGGTCTGAACCACGTAGAGCTTCTCGTCGGTGAAGCTGCCGGTGAGCGTATCGGTCCAGAGATTGCCGCGCTCCTTGTATGGGAAATCCGAGGCAAAGCGCCGGTACCGAAGGCTGTTTGCCGCGACATGAATCCGATCCGCGGCCACGAGCCGTTCCAACCCGTCCGGGTAGTTGGGCTTCCAGTGGGAGTTGGCGCCCGGCTTGTAAACCTTGCCCTCGAACTCGAACGGTTGCGGCTCGCTTGCCGCGCCCTGAGACAGCAAATTGTCAGGATTGTAAAGCCGAGCGTCCTCCGGCAGGGGCGCTTCTCCGCGCTTCTCAGCGGCGGTCACGCCGCGGTAGCTCCCATCCGGCAGCAGAACCCAGCGGGCGTTGCCCTCGCCCAGCACGACGGGCTGCTCCTCGAACAGCTTCCGCACCTTCAGTCGCTCCGGGTCGCGCGCGTACCACAGCAGGAAGTCGCCGAGTGTCGCCAGCGTCCGCGTCTGGAACCCCGACGTGGTCTGGAAGCTGATCTGCGAGACGAAGCACTCCTCCCCGAACACCTCGTCCATCACCTCGCGGACGTGATGAAGGTTGGTATCCGACATCTGCACGAAGATGCTGCCCGAGGGATGGAGCAGCTCCCGAGCCAGCAGGAGACGGTCGCGAAGATAGGTCAGGAACGAATGGACCCCGAGTTCCCAAGTGTCCCGGTAGGCCTGAACCATCTCCGGCTCGCGCACCATGTCATCGTCGGCGCCGTGGGTCACGCCGCGCTTGCGCACGAATGGCTGGAAGTTGGAGCCGAACTTCACCGCGTAGGGCGGGTCCATGTAGATCGTCTGGACCTGACCGCCGAGCCCCTCGTAGTGAAGCAGCGAGTTCATCACTACCAAAGAGTCGCCAAGGACCAGCTGGTTCACCCAGCCATCGCGATGTTCGTAGGCCTTCAGCAGACGGTCGTGGATCGGCAGGTCGCTCTCGCCGAACAAGTCGAACATGTCCGTCTGACGCTCACGCGTGTGCCCCTTCAGAGTCTCCAGGATCGCGGCGGTCGAAAACCGCTCGTGGACGAACAGCGGCAGCGTCGGTACGTCGAACGATAGCCGCTCCGCCTTCCCGGCCCAGTCGAGGAAGGGTTCGGACAGCGCCTGCAGATCGTCGGCTTCGGCCCGGGCAGCAGCCAGTGCCTCCCCGGCCTTCGTCAGATCGTCCGGCGACAGGCTGCCGTCCTCTGCGCCAGCAACGATAGCCGACAGCTTCGCGATGCGGTCCTGCAACGCGGCGATCTTCGCCTCAGCTAGCTCACGCGCAAGATTCTGTCCGTCCCACTCGAGCGCCGGAGACAACGACGAGTCGTAGCGATAGGTGGCGGGGGCCTTCTTCTTGCGGAACTGCGCCTGCGTGCCGACGTCAGGCCGCAGCAGCGCGCTCGCCTCGGGATGTCTGTACCCCGAGGTGCTCCGCCCCTTGCCGGCCCGGCCTGTTGACCTCAGCTTTTCCGTCATTTCGGCAGCCGCTCCCTTCGTGAACAAACTGCGCTACGAAGGCTTCGACCGTCAAGCAATGCTCAAGGCTGGCCCTAGTGGCATTGCCCTCCTCCTCCCAAGAACCGATCCCTTCCGTTCTCGCATTCGCCGCAGATCGGTACGACGCGGATGTAGTGATCTCTTGGAGCACCGTTCACGCCACCATGCCCCGGGACAACAGCACAGACCCGCAAGGCAGCACCGCCGTCAGCCCGTCGGCGGTGCATGGCAGGGGGCCAGCTGTCTCCCTACACCACCTGCAACCCCACGCGCCACATGACTTCGAAAATTCAGTCTCGAGTGGCACGGGTTCGTCTGCTTCCCCGGTCGTGCGCGGCCTTGCGGACCCACACGCCAAGGCGTTGGCGACGATGGAGCTCCGGAACCAAAGCAGCAAGAATGAGCGGTGGCGCGGCCGCCACCAAAGCGCTACGAACGCCGCGGTAAAGAATTCCATGGCGGGAGATGTGATGACGAACAACGCAGGACGCCCGAGGTCCTGGTGCCCACTGGTGCCCAGCAGGTCCCAAGCGGTCTGGAGTGGTCTGGAGATTGATTCCGCGTGATTCCCAATAGATTCCCAGACTAATATTTGACATGACAGTCCGAAAAGATGAACGCCGCTAAGTTACTGATTTATTGCAACATAGCGGCGTTCTCTGTGGTTGCGGGGGTAGGATTTGAACCTACGACCTTCAGGTTATGAGATCGCAAAGGCGACGGTCGTGGCCTGCTTGCTTCCGGCGCCCATCAGCTTTTCGATGCGGTCCGCGATCCTCTGCGCGGGCGCTCGAAGCTGTGCGATGGTCCAGTCCGCCGCGTAGCCCTCGGTGTTGATCGGCGCGTAGGTTGGACGCTGATCGGCGTCCTAACTCGTTGATTTTACGTGACACAATGGGGTCAAGGTTGGGCGCCGAACAACACTCCGATCACTCAGAAGGGATTGGCAACGCCCCCTCAATCGCTGGATTCCCAGCCGCGGAGGTCCAGGGCACACGAAAGTCGGTCATCAGGCGGATCGCCGTTCAACGACATGAACGAACAATTACGTCTTTGAAGCGACAAGAGTACGAATCAAATCGAAGTGAAGTGGTACCTATTTGGTGTCTGACGATTCAGGCTGAAGTGGCACGAGGAGAGAGGGTTACTGCTAACCTACTGTAACATATTGATTAATCTCATCGTCGCATAGCACTTGGGATGGTCATTCGCGTGATTGCAAGTACAATGGTGCGGTGCACAGCGCGCGAAAGCTGCGCCAAGTTCCCGCCATGCAGTGCGAGAGCCTACCGGTCGCCGCTGACTGCCCGCGCGGGGCTTACGGGACTCTTGCGTCCGCGTGCAGTCCTTGCGGACGAGCAGAAGTTTTACCTGCGGGCATGCGCGACATCCCACTTGTCCCACTCAATCCCGCTTCATCCCGGCGAATCCCATTTGTCCCACTAGATTCCGCCAAGAATTGTTGTTGTCCGTCGAAGACCGACACGCCCTATCCTGGTGCGTAAGGGTTCTTGCCGGCGCGCAGCAGCAGGCGGATGGGCACGCCGACGAGGCCGAATTCGGCGCCAATCCCGTTCACCAGATAGCGGCGGTAGCTCTCCGGCAGGGCCTGCGGCTTGCTCGCGAAGAGGGCGAAGGTGGGCGGCCTGGCCTTCACCTGGGTGATGTAGCGGAGCTTCAGCCGGCGGCCGGACGCGAGCGGCGGCGGGTGATGGGCAACCGCCCCTTCCAGCCAGCGGTTGAGCTGGGCGGTGGGCACGCGGCGGTTCCAGGTATCGAAGGCGGCGAGCACCGCCGGCATGATGCCGTCCGTCCCCGCGCCGGTCAGCGCCGAGCAGGTCACCAGCGGAACCCCCTTCACCTGCGCGAGCGCGGTCTCCAGCCGGTCCTGAATGGCGGCGCGGGCGGCCGCGCGATTCCGCACAACGTCCCACTTGTTGAGCAGGATGACGACAGCCCGGCCTTCGTCTGCCGCGCGGGCAGCGATCGCCATGTCCTGCCGGCCGGCGGGATCGGTGGCGTCGAACACGACAAGCACCACCGCCGCCTTGCCCAACGCCCGCTCGGCATCGCGCGCGGAGAGTTTGTCGAGCGCCGCCACGGTCTTGGCGCGGCGGCGCAGGCCCGCCGTGTCCACCAGCTCGACCGCGCGGCCTTCGTAGGACCAGCGCACGGCAATGGAATCCCGCGTGAGCCCCGGCTCCGCGCCGGTTATGACCCGCGCCTCGCCCACCAGTCGGTTGAGCAGGGTCGATTTGCCGACGTTGGGGCGGCCGACGATGGCGAGCCGGAGCACGTCGTCCGCACGGGCTGCGGCCTGCGACGCCTCGGAATCGAAGGGGCTGAGCGCGTCGTAGAGATCCGCGAGGCCCTCGCCGTGCTCTGCCGAGATCGGGATCGGCTGCCCGAGCCCGAGAGCATGGCCTTCGGCGACCCCACTCTCGGCCGCGCCGCCCTCGCACTTGTTGACCGCCAGGATGATCGGCACCTGCAGCCGCCGCAGTTGCTTCGCGAAGAACTCGTCCGCCGGCGTCACCCCTGCCCGCCCGTCGATCAGGAGCAACGCGGCGTCGGCCTCTTCCAGTGCTCGTTCGGTCTGCGCCATCATCCGGCCGGCGATGGTCTCCGGCGCCGCTTCCTCGAGCCCGGCGGTGTCGATGGCGCGGAACCTGAGCGGGCCGATCCGCGCCCAGCCCTCGCGGCGGTCACGGGTTACGCCAGGCGTCGGCGCGACGAGCGCCGCGCGCCGGCCGACCAGCCGGTTGAAGAGCGTCGACTTGCCGACGTTGGGGCGTCCCACGATGGCAACGGTGAAGGCCACAGGGCCGGCCTCAGCCTCAGCGCAGCGCGATCAGGTCCGCTGCGTCGGTCAGGAGGAAGAGCGTCTGATCGGCGACCACGGGCGGCTCGCGAACGGCACTCCCGACGTTGCGTCCGCCGAGAATGCGCCCGTCGTAGGGCGAGACCGCGAGTATCCTGCCGTCCGACCCCGCAGCAATGAGCCGATCGCCGACGAGGACCGGGCCGGTCCAGAAGATCGGATCCTCACGCTCCTCCGGATCCTCGAAGCGCGGCAGCGACCGCACCCAGAGAATCGCCCCGCTCTCGCGTGCGATGCAGAGAACCTCGCCGTCTGCGGTCAACGCGAAGATGAAGTCGCCCGCGACCCAGGGCGTGTCGAGACCGGCAATGTCTCGCTCCCAGATGCGCCGGCCGCTGCGCTCGTCGATCGCGACCATGCGCCCACCATGGCCGAAAGCGAACACCATGCCGCGGTCGATCACGGGGCTGCCGTCGATATCGTTGAAGGTCGCTATGGCGCCGATGCGGACGCCCTGGACGGCAAGGATATCGGCCCAGACCGTGCGGCCGTTCTCGACCCGAAGCGCCGTCAACTCGCCGGACGAGAAGGGTGCCACCACGATGCCGCCATCTACTGCCGGGGCCGCGCCACCGAGAAAGCCCGCGCTCTCCGCGATCGCTGCATGGCTCCATTGCACGGCGCCGGTACGGGCATCCAGCACCCACAGCCGATTGTCGTGGCTTATGGCGAAGACGCGGCCGCCGGAGACCACGGGCGGCCGGCGCACGGGCACGCCGACCGACTGCTGCCATTGCACGGCACCGGTCTCCGCATCCAGCGCAAGCAGGTGGCCGAGGCCCGTCGCCGCGAACAGCCAGCCCCCTGCCACCGCAAGGCCGCCGCCGAATGCGCCCTCGTCATCGTCCTCCGGCAGCATGTCGGCGGCCCAGAGCCTGGCACCGGTGTCGGCGTCGAAGGACGAGATCAGGCTCCTCGTGTCCATGGTGAAGACGCGCCCGGCGGCCACCACCGGCGATGCGAGAGCGGGCCCGTCGTCGTCGGTGCCGCTGCCAATTCTGGCCCGCCAGCGCTCGGCGAGAACGTCTGCCGCAGCTAGGTGATGCATGGCGTGGTGGGGATAGCCGCCCGACTGGGGCCAGTCCTGGTTCACGTAGGGCGGCGGCAGGCGCACCGTCAGCGCCTCGGCGCCGGGGTCCGGCTCCAACTGCCGTTCGAGGGAAATCACCGAAAATCGCTCGCCCGGCACCGGCGACGATTCTTCGTCGTCAAACCATCCCGAGACGGTGTCGCAGCCGCCCAGGCCCAAGAGGATGCAAAGGCCGAGCAGGGCAACGCTCCGCGCGATGCCCCTGGGTGCGGCGCGCCTCATTCCGCCGTGCTCCCGGCCGTCGCGTCGTCCGAGCCTCCGGCGTCGGCGTCGTCCCAGTCGGCCGACTGGGTGCCACCCGCAAGCGCCGTCTCCAGATCGCCGCCAAGGCTCATCAGCAGCTCCGCCGCCCGTTGGCGCAAGCCCAGCGGCGCGGCCGGGTCGCTCACGAGCTCGGCGAAGAGCCCACGCGCCGCCGCCTCGTTGCCGGCGCGCAGCTCGGCGATGGCGGAAAGCTCCGTCGCCAGTGGCCGCCACGGCGAATGGCCCGCCAGCAGGGGCGCGAGCCGCTGGTTGACCTCTGCAGCGGACGCACGGTCGATCAGCCGTTGTGCGGCGAGCAGGGCGCCCAGGTCGCGATAGAGGGGGTCGAGCCGGGAGTCCGCGGCGATCTGGTCGTAGACGAAGATGGCGCCGCTGATGTCCCCGCGCCCGGCGCGCGCATCGGCCTCCGCGAGCCGGGCGAGCGCCGCGTATCCGGTCTCCGAATCGGCAGCGAGCACCGCCAGCTGCTCGACGGCTTCCGCGCCGCGCCCGGACTCGATCCCGGCCATGGCGGCCGCGAACTGCCGCCCCTCGGCCTCGCGGGCGCTGTCCCTGGCATCGGTGATCATCACAACTGCGACCGCGGCGCCGAGCGCCGCCACGCCTACCCCGAGCAGCCAGTAGCGCCACCGTCGCCACAGCTTGAGATAGCGTTCGTGCCGAAGGTCCTCATCGACCTCTCGGAAGATATCCGCCACGCGCGTGCCTCCGTCAGCGACGCTCAGCCTGCCCGCAAAGCGCGGGAGACCGGCTCAAGCGGCCTCGCGCCACTTGATCGAGCAACCCATGGACGGCAGCTGTTCCTCGGGCCCGCGCCCGGTCTCGGCGACCTGGATCATGGCCTCGAGGAGCTCCCGGCGCGCATCCGGCACCGGCTCCATCCGCGAGGCGTCGAGCCTGCCCCGGTATTGCAGGCCGAGGTCGCGGTCGAAGCCGAAGAAATCCGGTGTGCACGCCGCGTCATAGGCACGCGCGACGTCCTGGGTGCGGTCGATGAGATAGGGGAAGCCGAACCCGTGCTGGCTGCCGAACAGCCTCATGTTCTCGAAGGAATCGGCGGGATAGGCCTCGGTGTCGTTCGGCATGATGGCGACCGCGCCGATCCCGTGGCTCTTGAGCGCGTCCACGTCCCCCACGATTCGGTCGATGACGGCCTTCACGAACGGACAATGGTTGCAGAGGAACATCACCAGCGTGCCGCGCTCACCGGCGCAGTCCGCCAGCGTATAGGTCTTGCCGTCGGTCCCCTCCAGCCGAAAGTCGACCGCCTTCCAGCCGAAATCGCAGACAGGTGTAGTCATCGCCGCCATGGGCGTGGTCTCCCTAACCGTGCGGGTTCAACGCGTGATCGTGAGTCGAGAACGATGGTGTAGAATCACAAGCATAGCCCAAAAACGCAACGAATTGGGCGACACGATGGCAGCGTTGCGGGCGTGAGCGAGATCGGGGGCAGCGACGATGAGCAAGCGGTTCCGTCGGTATAGAGCCTTCTGGCCCTACTACGTGTCCGAGCACAGCCGGCCCGGAACCCGCCGGATGCACTTCATCGGCACCACGGGCTCCGTTGCCCTGGTCGTCGTCGCTGGTGTCCTGGAAGAGCCGCTGCTGCTGATTGCCGCGCTCGTCTGTGGCTACTTCTTTGCCTGGCTCAGCCATCTGTTGATCGAGCGCAACCGGCCGGCGACGTTCACTTACCCGCTGTTCAGCCTGGCCGGCGATTTTCACATGTGGGCGCTGATGTGGCAGGGCCGCATGGACGCCGAGGTCGAGCGGCTGTCCGCCTCAGCCGAGCCCGACCGGCCGGCATTGTAGCGACGCCGGCGGCGAGGCCCCGTCGGGGATGGCTCAGGCCGCGTCGGAGCGGGGCCTGACGGCCACGTAGGCCCTGCGGTAGTGCTCCAGGCAGTAGGGCTTGCCGAGCAGCGCAAGCTCGCCGCAGAAGTGGAAGCTGGGCTCGTCGGGATGGCCGATCGGCCATTTGCACGCCGAACTGCCCACGGCGAGAGACGGCTCCGGCGCTCGCGATCTTGCCGGCACCACGATCCCAGACTGCGCCGTCGCTGACTTGCGTCCGTTCGTGCCATGCACACCGTTTGCACCGTTCACGCCGTTCTTGGCCTTCGGTGTGCGCGAATAACTCTTTCCGCGCCGGATCGGCGATGGGCGCGGCGGCAGCTGCAAGCGATGCGCCTTGCCGACGACGGCATTCTTTGACATGCCGACCGCACGCCCGATCTCGGCGGTCGTGAGTCCTTCGTTCCACAGCCGGGTCACGGTGGCGACCCGCTCCGGCGTCCAGGCTGTCATAACCGTCCCTCCGTCCGGTGCCGGGCTTGCACCGGTCCAAATATTGTCGCGATGTGCCCTAAACTCCCAATATACAGTATCACACACTAAATGCAAGGCTGACTGGCCCATATGTAGGTGCGGGGACTCGTTCGGCGATCGAGCGCGCAAGTGCGCCGGGTCTTGCACGACCGCCCGAACTTGGGCTAAGTCTCGGATTGGGGACGAAAAATAAGAAGGGTAAACCCGCGGTTGGGAGGAAGGCGATGAGACAGGCGTTGGCTTTCGGTCGTGCGTTACCCGCATGGCCGGCGCGGAGACTCCTGCCGGGCGCGGGCTGAGTCGAGGGCCGCCTTGAGCCTGTTTCGCCGACGCAAGAAGCTGAGCCGATGGGCCCGCCTGCGGCGGTTCGTGTGGCCCACCATGAACTGGGGCCGGGTTTTTCGATACTGGACCTTCAAGCTCAAACGCCTGCAAGGCTCGCCCTACGCCATCGCCTGCGGCTTCGCGTGTGGCGCGGCGGTCTCGTTCACGCCACTGATCGGGTTCCACTTCATTCTCGCCGCGGTGCTGGCATGGGCGCTGCGCGGCAACATCATCGCGTCGGCGATCGGCACCGCGGTCGGCAATCCGTGGACCTTCCCGTTCATCTGGGCGGGGATCATCTGGCTCGGAACGTGGATTCTCGGCTACGAGCGCGGCCAGGAGCTGCCGGCCGATATGACGATCGGCACCATTTTCGAGGAGCCGGGCACGGTGCTGCTGCCCATGCTGGTGGGCGGACTGCCAACGGCGGTGGTCGTGTGGGTCCTGTTCTTCTTCCCGATCCGACGGGTGGTGGGCAACTACCAGCACCACCGCCAGGCCAGGCGCCTGCGGCGGCGCCAGGTGCTCGACGAGGAGCGCCGCGCCAAACTGGACCCCGCGCGGCAGGCGGATGACGAAATCACCATCCCCGATGCAGCCCCCGAGCCCGCCCAGGAGGACGCCCAGCAGGCCGCCGCGAACGTGACCCATCTCGACCAGGTGCTGGTGGACCGCGGCCGCTGATGGTGCGCGTGCGGTGAGCGCCGCTGCCGAGCCGCCGGCCTGGCCGATGATCGTCGGCCTCGGCGCCGACATCGTCGACATCCGGCGGATCGCGGGCACGCTCGACCGCTTCGGCGCGCGCTTTACCCACCGCGTCTTCACCGCAGTCGAACGCGCACGTGCCGAGCGCCGGCTGAGGCCGGAGGAAACCTACGCCCGTCGCTTCGCCGCCAAGGAGGCCTGCGCGAAGGCGCTGGGCACCGGGCTCCGCCAAGGCGTCTTCTGGCGCGACATGGCGGTGGTCAACCTGCCCAGCGGCCAGCCGACCATCGAGCTGACCGGCGGCGCGCTCAGGCGCTTGCAATCGCTCACGCCTTCGGGCATGAGGTGCCGGATCGACGTGACCATGACCGATGAGCCACCCATCGCCCAGGCCATCGTGGTAATCACGGCAATCCCTGCAACCGACTGACGGCAACGAGGGCAGCGGGCGGCCCGGGCCGCGAACAGCTGGAACCGAACCGACCGCACATGGCGCGCGCCAAATCTCAAGACAAGGGCTCAGCCAAGCGCAGATTCAGCGGCTTCTGGGACACGATCCGGACCCTGATCTACGCGGTTCTTGCCGCGCTGATCGTGCGTACCGTCGCGATCGAGCCCTTCAACATCCCCTCCGGCTCGATGATCCCGACCCTGCTCGTCGGCGACTACCTGTTCGTGTCGAAATACGCCTACGGCTACAGCACGTACTCCCTGCCCTGGGGCGTCGATATCTTCGACGGACGCATCATCGACAGCCCGCCCGATCGCGGCGATGTCGCGGTCTTCAAGCTGCCCCGCGACAACGAGACCGACTACATCAAGCGCATCATCGGGCTGCCGGGAGACCGCATCCAGGTGCTCAAGGGCGTGCTCCACATCAACGGCACGCCAGTGAAGCGCGAACGCGTGGACGATTACAGCTACGCGGATCGCTACGGCCGCGAGCGCGTCTTGCGCCAGTATCGCGAGACGCTGCCGAATGGCGTAAGCTACATGACCCTCGACGCGACGCCCACTGGCGGCCTCGACAACACGCAGATCTACACCGTGCCCGCCGACCATTACTTCGCCATGGGCGACAACCGGGATAACTCGCTCGACAGCCGCGTGCCCTCGGTCGGGTTCATCCCGTCCGAAAACCTCGTGGGCCGGGCCGAGTTCATCTTCCACTCGCTGGAGGACGGAACCAGCATCGGGGAGGTCTGGAACTGGCCCAGCGCAACACGCGGCGAGCGGGTATTCAAGGCGATCGACTAGCGCCCAAGGGCAGGGCAGATGGGCCGGAGGAGGCGGTGGAAGGCGTCGCCCAGCCTGCGGAGTCCCTCGACGAGGTTCTCGGCCACCGCTTCGCGAGCCCGGCGCTGCTCGCACTCGCGTTGCGCCATCCGAGCGCGGGCGGGAAGGCCGGCAGCAACCAGCGCCTGGAATTTCTGGGCGACCGCGTGCTCGGCATGGTCGTGGCGGCGATGCTGTACGAGGCATTCCCGCACGAGGCCGAGGGCGCGCTTTCCCAGCGCTATTCCGCGCTGGTCCGCCGCGAGGCTTTGGAGGGCGTGGCCCGCAGCCTCGCGCTCGGCGACCGGCTGACTCTGAGCCGCAGCGAGGACGTCGCTGGTGGGCGCGACAATCCGGCCAACCTGGCGGATGCCTGCGAGGCGGTCATCGGCGCCCTCTATATCGATGGCGGCCTCGAAGCCGCCGAGTACTTCATCCGCCGCTATTGGTCGCCCGCATTGGACGCCGATCCGGAACCGCCGCGCGATCCCAAGACCCGGCTCCAGGAGTGGACGCAGGCGCGGGGGCTCGGGCTTCCGCTCTATCGCGTGTTGTCGTCGAGCGGCCCCGCCCACAGCCCGCTCTTCGAGGTGGAGGCGGAGGTCGCCGGGCTCGGCACGGCGGTCGCTACCGGCGCCACCAAGCGCGCGGCAGAGCAGGGTGCCGCCGACGCGTTGGTCGCGCGTATCACCGCTGGTGGGCACGACGGCGATGGCTGAGGCCCACACCCGCGCGGGCTTCGTCGCCGTGCTGGGGGCGCCCAATGTCGGCAAGTCGACGCTGGTCAACCGGCTGGTCGGCGCCAAGGTCGCCATCGTCTCACCCAAGGTGCAGACCACGCGCAGCCGCTTGCGCGGCATTCGTGTGATCGACGACGTGCAGCTCGTCTTCGTCGACACGCCCGGAATCTTTGCTGCCAAGCACCGCTTCGAGCGTGCGATGGTCCACGCCGCCTGGAGCGGCGCGCACGACGCCGACGCCATCCTGCTGCTGGTGGACGCGAAGCGCGGGCTGACGGGCGAGACCAGGGCCATCATCGACCGGCTCAAGGAGACCGGACGCGAGACCCTGGTGGCGCTCAACAAGATCGACCTAGTGCCGCGCCACGCCCTGCTTCCGCTCGCGGCGGGGGTCGAGGAAACCGGGCTCGCAGCCGAGATCTTCATGGTCTCGGCGCTCGACGGCGACGGGGTCGAAGACCTGCTTGGCGTGCTCAAGGCGCGGATGCCGCCGGGCCCCTGGCTCTATCCCGAAGACCAGCTCACCGACATATCGGAGCGCCTGCTAGCGGCCGAGATCACGCGCGAACAGCTCTTCCTGCAGTTGCGCCAGGAGCTCCCCTATGCCGTCGCGGTCGAGACCGAAGGCTGGACCAGCGCGCGAAACGGCGGCGCACGGGTCGAGCAGGTGATCTACGTGCAGCGGGAGACGCACAAGGGCATCGTCCTCGGCAAGGGCGGGCAGCGGATCAAGGCGATCGGCACGGCAGCGCGCGCCGAGCTTTCTCAGATCCTGGGCCGCCCAATCGACCTCAAGCTTTTCGTGAAGGTGCGCCAGCGCTGGCTTGAGGACCCCGAGCGCTACCGCGACATCGGCCTCGAATACGACGTCTGATCCCGGCGACCGCGCTTCCTGCCGCTGTTTGCCGCTTCGCGATAGCGCGCGCCTGTGCCACAGTGCGGCCCGCACTCTGGACAGGGAGGGTGCGGCATGACGACAGGCGGCTCAGAGCGGCCGGGCGGCGTTCGCTACGAGCCCGACGAACGACCGCCCATTGCCCTCAGCTGCGGCCTCGGCCTGCAGCTCGCCGTCCTTTGTATCGCCGGCGTCGCGCTGACGCCTGCGATCGTGGTCCGTGCCGCGGGCGGGGCGGAATCCTATCTGACGTGGGCGGTCTTCGGCGCCGTCCTGGTCAGCGGCATCACCTCGGTCCTGCAGGCGGTCCGTGTCGGGCGAATCGGTGCCGGCTACGTCCTTGTCATGGGCACCTCCGGGGCCTTCATCGCGATCTGCGTCGGCGCGATCGCTCAGGGCGGCCCGGCGATGCTGGCGACGCTGGTGGTGATCTCCGCCCTATTCCAGTTCCTGCTCGCGTGGCGGCTCTCGCTGCTCCGGCGGATTCTGACGCCGACCGTCTCGGGCACGGTCATCATGCTGATCCCCGTCACGGTGATGCCGATCGTCTTCGGCATGTTGGGTCAGGTTCCGGAAGGCACGTCGGAGCTCGGCGCGCCGCTCGCGGCGCTTGTGACCGTGCTCGTCCTGTGCGGCATCTCACTGAAAGCCACGGGCGCGCTCAGACTCTGGGCGCCGGTCATCGGCATCGTCGCCGGCTGCGGGGTTGCCGGGTATTTCGGCTTCTACGACGTCGCCGGCATCGCCGCGGCGTCTTGGGTGGGTGTGCCATCGGGCGGATGGCCGGGCTTCGATATCGAGTTCGGGCCAGTCTTCTGGGGCCTCCTGCCAGCCTTTGTCTTCGTCACCCTGGTCGGCGCCGTCGAAACGGTGGGCGACGGTATCGCCATCCAGCGTGTCTCCTGGCGCAAGCAGCGCGCGGTGAATTTTCGGGCGGTGCAGGGGGCGGTGAGCGCCGACGGCGTGGGCAACCTGCTCTCCGGCCTAGTGGGGACCGTGCCCAACACAACCTATTCCACGAGCATATCGGTGACCGCGCTCACCGGCGTCGGCGCCCGCAGTGTGGGCGTCGCGCTCGGGATCGCTTTCGTAGTGGTGGCGTTCATTCCTAAGGCGCTCGCCGTCGTGCTGGCGATACCGGGGCCGGTTGCGGCGGCCTACATCACGGTTCTGCTGGGGCTGCTCTTCGTGGTCGGCATGCGGATCGTCATCCAGGACGGGGTGGACTACCGCAAGGGCCTGATCGCAGGGGTGTCCTTCTGGATCGGGGTCGGCTTCCAGAACGGCGTGATTTTCCCTGAGCATGTCTCGGGTATCGCCGGCGGGCTCCTCGAGAACGGCATGACGGCCGGCGGAATGACGGCGATCCTGCTCACGCTCTTCGTGGAGTTCACGGCGCCCCGCAGGCGCCGCGTCCAGGCGCCCTTCGAGGTGGCGTCGCTGCCGAAGATCAGAGAGTTCCTGCAGTCCTTCGCCTCCCGCAGCGGCTGGGGCGAGGCGATGGCGCACCGCCTCGATGCCGCCGCCGAGGAGGCGATTCTGACCCTCCTGCGGCACGACGAAGAGGACGAAGCCGAGGGCGCGCCGCACCGGAGGCGGCGGCTGCTGCTCACCGCCCACAAGGAGGGCGGCGCCGCGGTGCTGGAGTTCATCGCCGCACCCGGCGAGGAGAACCTGGAGGATCGGATCGCCCTCATGGGCGAGGCGTCCGAGGATGCGCCTGAGCGGGAGGTGTCGCTAAGGCTGCTACGCCACCTCGCGTCTTCCGTCCACCACCAGCAGTATCACGACACCGACATCGTCACGATCCGCGTGGAGGCGCGCACAGGCTGACGATTAGCCGAGGAACGCGTCCACCACGCGGTTGAAGCGTTCCGGGTTCTCCATAAACATGAAGTGATTGCCGCCGTCCGCTTCCTCGAAAATCTCCAACTTCGAGCCCGCGATCTGGCGCTGCATCCACTCCTGCGAGCGCCAGTCGATCAGGCTGACTCGGCCGCCGACGATGAGCGCAGGCAGCGTGATGCGGGGGATCAGGTCGCGCCAGTCCTGCGTCGAATGATTGAGGAGCAGCGTGGCCGCGTGGCGGCGCGGCATCTTGCGATTCTGCTCGATGACCCACGCCACCCGCTCCTCTGGAAAGCCGCCGGTGAACATGCTGCTGATGAAGCCCTTCGTGGTCCCCACGCCCTCCTTCCCGGCGAGGGCGGCGATGGTCTCGTAGAGGCTCGCGCCATTGAAGATCGCGCCGGCGTCCTGCTTCTCCTGATCGGACCACTCATCGCGCGCGGTGATGCTGGGCATCTGATCGACCAGGACGAGCCGCTCCAGCCCCGCTTCGCCGAAGAGGTCGATGTAGCACCAGATCACGGAGCACCCCATGGAGTGGCCGAGCAGGCTCACCCCCTCCAGGCCGAGCGCCTCGATCGCGTTGCGCACGTCCATGGCGAGGCGCTGGATCTTGTAGCCGTGTTCAGGCTTGTCGGATTCGCCGTGCCCGCGCATGTCGAAGGCGATGACGCGGCGGCTGGCTGAAAGCCCCTCGATCTGGGCCTCGAACTGCGCGGCGGTCTGCGACCAGCCGGGGATCATGACGAGGGGTGCGCCGCTCCCCTTCTCCACATAGTGAAGGCGAACCCCGTCATTGGTCGTGACATGCGGCATGGTTCCGTCTCCTCCTCAAGCCGCCGGCCGCGCCGATGCGCCGAGCCGCTCGCGGCGGGGCAGGCCCGCATAGAATAGCGCGCCCAGGAAGGCGATCGCGGCGGTCAAGATGACCGCGGTGCCGTAGTGCTGATCGGCATCGTAGATCGCGCCTGCGGAGAACGGCCCGAGCAGGCCGCCGAGCCCGTAGGCGATGGCGATGCGGCCGAAGACTCTGGGCAGCGCCGCCGCCCCGTAATAGCCCGCGATGGTCACCGGGTGCGCGCTTGCGACGACGCCGAAGGCCATGCCGACCGCGGCGATGGCGGCGAGCCCCATGACCACGCCGGGCATGAAGAAGAGCGCCAGCAGAAACGCGCCCATGACGAGACCGACGCCTGTGAGCACGCGTCGGCCCGTCAGCGCATCGACGAGAACACCGCCGACCAGCCCGCCGGCCACGTAGCCTGCGCTGGAGAGCATCGGTGCGAACTGGGTCTGGTCGGCAGACGCCCCCCAGGCGGCCATCATCGTCGCCGCGTGGCCGATGACCATGAGCGCCGTGAAGGCGATGCAGAGAAAGCCCAGGAAGATCGCGATCACCACGCGGGGCCGGTCGGTCAGGATGTCCTGGAAGAGCCCGATCGTGCCGGTCGCCGGCGCTTCCTTGCGGGAGAGCGTGATGAGTGCAGCGGCGACCGCGATGGCCAGGAAAATCACCGCAGCCGTCACGCCGAAGGTCGTCTCCGGCCCCGTCGCAGCCATCAGAATGGCAAGGCCGGGTGACCAGGCGATGCCGCCCATGGCGACCGCCGACATGTTGATGCTCATGGCGATGCTGGGGCGCACCGGCCCGTCGATGCTCGCCGCGGTCATCGCGACGAAATAGACGACGCCGACGGCAAAGCCGAAGAGAACGCCGTAGCCGACATAGAGTGCCGCGACCGACTGGACGAAGCCCGCGAGCGCGAAACCGACCGCCGACACGGCGCCCATAACCAGTGTGAGCTGTGGAAGCGTGAACCAGTGCAGCAACCGGTGCATCACGAAGCAGCCGATCGTCGCGGTGAACAGGCAGAGCGACTGCGCGCCGCTCACCGTCGCGCGGTCGGCGTCCAGCGCCGCTTCGAGCGGCGCCACGAAGACGCTCCACGCGTAGAGGATCCCGGTCGAGAGATTGATCAGGACCCCGGCAGCGAGCGGGAAGTACGGGCGCAGCGCCGCACCCAGTCGCGATTCCATCAGCGCTCCACGGTTGGACGCGCCACGCTGGCTTGAGCGGGTGGCGCGGGGTCAGCCTATGGGCGCCGATCCTGCCCGTCCAGGGGTGGGCTCCCGGTATCGGCGTCAGGCCGCGTGCGCCGGCGGAGCCAGAATACGGCGATCCAGACCGGTAGGCTCAGCACTACCGCGACGATGGCGATACCCGGCGGGCCGAACAGGCCGGCTGAAAGCGACGCCGCCACCGTGGCGACCCCGAGGACGATGCCTACAATCCACGCCGCGCGCGCATGGCCGAGCCGCCCCAGCCGCCGGCACGCCCACGCCAGCGGCAGGCCGCAGACCGCAGCCACGATCAGCGACGGCACGGCCATGAGCGCCGCCGTCGCTCCCTCGCTGGGCGCTACCGCCGTCGGGCCGAAGCGGATCGCGGCCGACACCAGCACGCCCGCCGGCAGCCACAGCAGCGCCGCGGCGTAGAAAGAGGCCTGCGACCGCCGACGCGGGGAGCGATCCGCCATGCCCTAGCCTATTCCTGCGGTTGGGACTCGGCCTCGTGCCGCGTCATGTCCTCCTGGTGGCGGCGCAAGGGCTCGGGCCAGGTGCTCTTGATGAAGGCGAGGACATCGCGGATTTCATCGTCGGTGAGGACATGGCCGAAGCCCGGCATCGCGCTCTCGAAGTCCATAATGCCGAGTGCAGCCAGCGCGCCCTCACCACCCAGCTTGGTGTAGTCGAACAACAGCCGGTCACCGTGGTGCCAGGTGTGGCCGGTCTCGTCATGAGGCGGTGCGGGATAGAGACCGTCCTCGCCCCTCTGCCGCCAATTCGGTGCGCCTTCAAGGTCGGCGCCGTGGCACGAGGCGCAGTGCTCGGTGTAGAGCGCGGCACCCTGCGCGAGATCGTCCGACGCAGAGGCGATCTGCCCGACCGGCGGCCAACCGGCGAGCGACGCCATCGCCGCGACGAATATGCGTGCCGTCAACCGCATGCCGCCCTCAGACCCGCGCCGCGCGGAGGCGGAGCGCATTGCCGATGACCGAGACCGAGGAGAGGCTCATCACGGCGGCGGCAATCATCGGCGAAAGCAGGATGCCGAACGGAGGGAACAATACGCCGGCGGCGATGGGGATGGCGGCCGTGTTGTAGACGAAGGCGAGGAACAGGTTCTGGCGCACGTTGCCCATGGTCGCCCGTGCCAGCCTGCGGGCGCGAACGATCCCCCGGAGGTCGCCCTTGACCAGGGTGATGCCGGCACTCTCCATCGCAATGTCCGCGCCGGTGCCCAAGGCGATGCCGACATCGGCCAGGGCCAAAGCCGGCGCATCGTTCACCCCGTCCCCAGCCATGGCGACAGTCCGGCCCTGCTGGCGGAACCGCTGGACGAGCGCACCCTTCTCCTCGGGTGTGAGCGCGGCGTGCACCTCGCCGATACCCAATGCGGCGGCGACAGTCTCGGCCACACGCGGGCTGTCGCCGGTCGCCATGACGACTCGCAGGCCCATCGCCTCAAGGCTGCGCAGGGCCTCGGGCGCAGTCTCCCTCACCGTGTCGGCGACCCCGATCACGCCCGCGAGCACACCGTCCACCGCGACGTACATCGCAGTTTTGCCGGCGCTCTCCAGCGCTTCCGCCTGGCGCGCGTGATCGCCAAGCGGAACGCCGAGTGTGTGCATCATGGCGGCGTTGCCAAGCGCCACAACATGGCTCTCGACCTGGCCGTGCACGCCTCGGCCGGCCACGGACTCCACGTCGCTCGCCGCGAGGTAAGGTGCGCCGGCTGCCTCAGTCGCTTCGACGACCGCCTCCGCGAGCGGGTGCTGGGCACTTCGTTCGAGCGCCGCCGCGAGCGCGAGCAGTCGCGCCCTCTCGAAGTCGCCCAGCGGGACGATGTCGGTCACGGCAGGTCGGCCTTCGGTGAGTGTGCCGGTCTTGTCGACGACCAGCAGGTCCGCCTTGGCGAGACGCTCCAGTGCTTCGGCGTCGCGCACCAGGACCCCCGCCTGGGCGCCGCGCCCGGCGGCCACCATGATCGACATCGGCGTCGCCAGTCCGAGTGCGCAGGGACAGGCGATGATCAGCACGCTTACGGCCGCGGTGAGCGCGTAGGCCAGAGCGGGCGAGGGGCCTGCCACCAGCCAGCCAATGGCCGCCAGCACGGCGACGGCGACCACGACCGGCACGAACACGCCGGCGACCCGGTCCGCCAGCGCCTGGATCGGCGCGCGACTACGCTGCGCCTTCGCCACGAGAGCGACGATGCGGGCGAGCGTGGTTTCGGCGCCGACCCTCTCCGCCCGCATCACGAGGCTGCCGGTTTTGGCGAGCGTGCCGCCGGTGAGCGGATCGCCCGGCCCCTTCTCCACCGGGAGCGGCTCGCCGGTGATCATGCTCTCGTCGAGGGTGGCGCGGCCCTCGGTGACGACCCCATCCACGGGCACGCTCTCGCCGGGCCGCACGCGGAGCCGGTCGCCGACGCGGACCTCGTCGAGGGGCACGTCGGCCTCGCCCCCTTCTTCCAATCGACGGGCTGACTTCGGCGCGAGGCCCATGAGCGCGCGGATCGCATCGCCCGTCCGCTCGCGCGCGGCTGTTTCCATCACCTGCCCGACGAGCACGAGCACGAGGATCACCGCCGCCGCCTCGAAGTAGGCCGGCGGCTGTCCTCCGGCGGTGAGGACTTCGGCCGGAAAAGCGCCCGGTGCGAGCAGGCCTGCGAGGCTGAAGAGCCAGGCGGCGCCGGTGCCGAGCGCGATCAGCGTCCACATGTTGGGCGAGCGGTTACGCACCGACGCGAGGCCGCGCAGGAAGAACGCCCGCGCAATCCACAGCACAGGTGTTGCGAGGAGGAACTGGAGGGCGACGAAGGGGCGCTGACCGAGCCAGGAGTCGAAGAGAATGCCGGCGTGGCTCCCCATCTCCAGCGCGAACACAGCCGCCGCAAGCGGGCCGGCGATCCACAGGCGGCGAGTCAGGTCGCGCAGCTCGGGCGAGGGCCCCGCGTCGGCCGCCGGCATCATCGGCTCCAGCGCCATGCCGCAGATGGGGCAGTCGCCAGGTGTGGGTTGCACGATCTCGGGGTCCATCGGGCAGGTGTAGAGGCTGCCCTCGGGCGCGGGCTCCGGCGCCGGGCGCTCGCCGAGGAATTCTTCGGGCGCTGCGGCAAAGCGCTCCCGGCACCGGGCGCAGCAGAAATAGAACGTCTGCCCCTCGTGCTGCGCCGTGTGGCGGGCGCCGGCAGGCTCCACGCTCATCCCGCACACGGGATCGCGCGCTGTCTCCTCGACTGTCGCTACCGGTTTCACCGCAAGCCCCTTGTGGACTTCGTCATTCAGGAATGTAGGGTTTCCAGTGACTGGAAGGTCAAGAAGGCGCGGCTCTTGACCTTCCCGCTGCAGGAACCTTTATAAGAGTGTCGCGGAGGTGGCCATGAAGATAGCCGATGTCGCGCAAGCCAGCGGGCTCTCGGCAAAGACGATCCGCTACTACGAGGACATCGGCCTCGTCCATCCGATGCGGAGCGAGAACGGCTACCGTGCGTTCGTGGAAACCGACGTGCACAAACTCCGGTTCCTCGCCCGCGCCCGCTCCCTCGGGTTCTCAATCGAGGAATGCCGCACGCTGCTTTCGCTCTACGAGGACCGCGCGCGTGCCAGCGCCGATGTCAAGGCGCTGGCCGAGGCCCATCTGCGCCGCATCGACCGCAAGATCGCCGAGCTCGAGGGGCTGCGCGGCACGCTCGCGACTCTTGTGGCGCAATGTCATGGCGACGAGCGGCCGGATTGTCCCATTCTGGACGACCTCGCAGGCCCGTCTGCGCGAGACGCGCGATGAAGAAAAGGCCCACTCCTCGGCGACCTGGCGGGTCCGCTTCTTCAAGCCGAGCCAAGAGGAAGAAGTTGACGGACAGGCTCTACATTGTCGTGATCGCGGCTGCGGTGATCGTGGGCGTGGTGGGATGGCTGCAATGGTTCGACGACGACCACGGGCATCACGGCGAGACCGCGACGGGCCTTACCATCCCGGCCTTCTCGGCCGAGGCGGAGGCCGGCCACGCGCTGTTCGAGGAGAACTGCGTAACCTGCCATGGCACCCACGCGACGGGGTCGGATCAGGGGCCGCCGCTGGTCCACCGCATCTACGAGCCCAATCATCACGGCGACATGTCGTTCCGCCTCGCCGCGCGACAGGGTGTTCGCGCCCATCACTGGGACTTCGGCAACATGCCGCCAGTCGAGGGCGTTACGGACGAGGACGTCATCAAGATCACCCGCTACGTGCGCGAGTTGCAGAAGGCCAACGGAATTTTCTAAGCGGACGCCCCGGTGTGAGTCCGAGGCGCCGGGTGCCGGGCCGCGCGTTAGGCCGGCTTCGAAAAATCTCCGGTGTCCGGGTCCATGGTCCAGAGATCGCCGTCGGCGATGTCGAACCAGGCGCCGTGCAGGCTGAGCCGGCCGCGTTCCTCGAGGACCGAGACGCACGGAAAAGTCCGCAGGTTCGCGATCGAGTGGCGAATCGACGCGTGTTCGAGGGCGGTCTGCCGTTCGGCGTCGGTCATCGGGCCGGAGGCTGCGATTTCGCTCGCGACGGGCTCCAGCAGCTTCATCCATTTGCCGATGAAGTCGCCCGGAGAGAGCGGTTCCGTTGCCGGATGCAGGGCCGCCCGGATGCCGCCGCAGCGCCCGTGGCCGAGCACGACGATGTGCCTGACCTTGAGGCTCTGCACCGCGAATTCCAGCGCGGCGGAGGTGCCGTCGTAGGTACCGTCTGCCTCGTGGGGCGGCACCAGGTTTGCGACGTTACGGACGACGAAGATCTCGCCCGGCGCGGCGTTGAAGATGGTTTCCGGTGCCGAGCGGGAATCGCAGCAGGCGATCACCATGACCTCGGGCTTCTGCCCCTGCTCGGCAAGCGCACGGTAGCGCGCGCGCTCCCGTGCATAGCGGTCACCCTTGAAGGAGCGGTAACCATCCAGCAGTGCCTCTGGGAAATCGGTCATCGGGGTCCACGCGTGCCTCTCCACTGTCCTCCGGCGTGGCGTATAGGCGATCTTTGCCGAGAGTGCGACCCGCCCGCTGGACGAGCCCGTGCTCGGGCCTGCGCCGGCCCGAGAGAACGGTTGCAGGGCCAGATCGGCACCCGCAGGATGGCGGGCACTTCAAGGACGTTAGCGACGAGGACAGGACAATGACGAAACTGATTGCAGTCACCATTCTTGTAGCCGGCATGGCACTGGCCATGACGTCCCAGATGGCGAGTGCGGCGGACCAGGCGAGTGCCACAATGATGAACGCGAATGGGGACTCCGTCGGCGCAATCACGCTGCGCGAGACACCGCAGGGCACGCTGCTGCACGCAAAGCTGGAGAACCTGCCCGCCGGCGCCCATGCGTTCCACGTTCATGCGGTCGGCAAGTGTGAGCCGCCCTTCAAGTCCGCGGGCGGTCACTTCAATCCGGGGGGCGCGAAGCACGGGATCGACAGCGCCGAGGGCATGCATGCCGGCGACATGCCCAATATCCACGTCCCTGCCTCGGGCGCGCTGGAAATCGAGGTGCTGAACACGCAGTTGCGGCTGGATGCCTCGCTCTTCGACGACGACGGCGCGGCGATCGTGATTCACGACGGCCCCGATGACTACGTGTCCGATCCTGCGGGCGCGGCCGGGCCACGCATCGCCTGCGGCGTCATCACCCAGTAGCGCTGCCTGAGAGTCACGGAGAGCCGGCGCACGGGCCCGGCGGCCCGGCGCCGCGGCTCTCCGCGCCGCTTGTGGTACACGGGCCGGGTCCGCTAGGACTTAGGCCATGAGCGAACATGGTAACCCGGCCTTCGGCTTCACCGTGGGCCCGGTAATGCCGGCCGAACAGGATGGCGCCGCCGGCGACCGGCAACGCTACCGCGAAATGCTGGATGACTGCCGCTTCGGCCAGGCACTGGGCTTCGGCAGCGTCTGGGTGCTGGAGCACCACTTTACCGACTACTACCCCTCGCCCTCGCCGCTGCTCTTCCTGAGCCACGTCGCGGCGACCTGCCCCGGCTTGGGGTTGGGCACCGCGGTCATCGTGCTGCCCTGGTACGAGCCGGTGCGGTTCGCCGAAGACCTGGCGATGCTGAGCTTGATGACCGACGCCGACCTGCATATCGGCCTCGGTCGCGGCGTGGCCCGGATCGAGTACGACGCGCGCGCCATCGACATGGCGCATTCGCGCGATCTCTTCCGCGAGCACACGGAGATTGCCAAGGGGCTGCTGAGCGGCGCGCCCTTCCGCTACGAGGGCACCCACGCCACCATCCCGCGCGAGGTGTCGCTCCGGCCGGGGCCGGTGCGCGAGCGCATCCACCTCTACGGCGCCTGCAACAATCCCGGCACCGCCGAGCGTATGGCGAAGATGGGCCTCGGCCTACTCTGCACCTCGGCTTCGCCCTTCAAGCAGAACACCGACGCCATCGCCGCGTGGAAAGCGATTACCGCAGCGAAGGGCGGGCAGGCCGACGCTAACATTCCGCTCTGGATCCACTGCTTCATCGCAAACACTGAGGCGGAGGCGCGGGAGGAAGCGATCACCTATCTTGTCGCGTTCTTCCGCGCGGTGGTCCAGCACTACGAGACCCACGCCAACCCGTGGAAGGACGTGCCCACCTACGAGCGCAACGTGCAGCAGATGGAGCGGATGGAGGCGATGGCCGATCCCGCCGACCTGCCGCCCTTCCTGGAACACCAGCTGGTCGGCACGCCCGAGCAGGTGGCGGCCCAGGTGCGGCGCTACCGCGAGATCGGCATCACCCAGTTCGCCATCAACACGGCGCAGCCCAGCCGCCCCGCCGAAAGCCGCCACCGCTCCATGGAACGCTTCGTCCGCGAGGTGATCCCGCTGGTCTAACCTCTCGGTTTGTGAGGCGCAGCAATGCCGCGACGGGTTGCCATTATCGGTGCGGGAGTGTCGGGCCTCGGGGTGGCGTGGGTGCTGAATCGGCACCCCGATCTATTCGACTTTCGCGTGTTCGAGGCGCAGTCTCAGGTCGGCGGCAATGCCATTACGGCCGACATGCCGCAGGACGACGGGACCTCAATTCCGTTCGATATTTCCGTCACCGCGTGCATTCCAACGGTTTACCACCATATCGTTCTGTTCTTGAAGCAGCATGGTATCGAGCTCGTCGATACCAGGTTCAGCTACAGCGTAAAGTATCGAGGTGGCATCTATGCCCACGATTTCGACTCGGAAATCAGGCAGCAGCTGCAACCGGAAATCGAGAAATTCCAGAAGATCCTGAGACGACTGAAGTGGTTCGGTCGGCTGAATCGGTCCAGGTCAAGATTGCTCAATGCCCTCAACCCGTACAACTACGTCAGCATGGGTGCGGTTCTCAACTTTGGCAGGTTCTCCGGAGATTTCAGGTACAAGATACTGAAGCCCATGTTCGTCAACTTCCTGATGGCGACGAACGTGTTCGACATGCCTGCGTCCCTCTTTTCCCGATACCTGGAGTTCTTCGATATCGAGACCGCCACGCCGATGCAGACCTGGGACCGGGGCACGCGGCGCATCTACGAGAAAATGTCCGCCGCCTTTCGGGACAAGATCTACCTCGACCGACCGGTTCGAAAAGTTTACCGCCGTTCATCCGAGGTCGTCGTCGAGGACGAAAACGGAGAGGCAGAGACCTTCGACGACGTCGTGTTCGCGTGCAACGCCAATCAAACGCTGATGATGCTGGATAAACCGACCTTGTTGGAGAGCTTTATTCTTTCTTCAGTCCGTTACGAAAGCGAACTCCACAACCATACGATCGTCCATTCCGACGCCTCTATTCTTCCGGACAACGAGGTCGAGCCGCTCGCCACCCGAAGCAACCACATCGAGCAGTACGGCACGCGGCCTGACAATTACGAAATCACCTACATCATGCACAATCAGCAGCCTTGGGCGAATCGTTCCGACAAACCGTGCCTGGTAACCTACAATCCGATCAGCCGCATCGACGAGGGAAAGATCGTCAAGACTTGGTGGTTTCAGCACATCGTTCATGACGTGCGCCATGTGGTTCTCCTGGTCCCTCTGTTTCGCTTCATTCAGGGCAAGAGACGGACGTGGCACTGCGGCGCCCATACCCTGATTAACAGCCAGGAGACCTGCTTCGTCACCGGCCTCGTTACGGCGCGACAACTGGGCGCGGACTATCCGTTTCGGGATTCCGAAGCGCGCAAGTGGTTCAACTTTTACGGGCGCCTCATGTACGGCCGGCGCCTGTGGAAGGCGTGAACTGGGGCATGCCCGGCGACCGAGGGAAATCCGTCAAATGCGGCCGGCGACGGCGAGGACGAAGGCGTAGGCCATCGCCACCTCTTTGAGCCGGCGGAAGCGGCCGGAGGCGCCGCCATGGCCGGCCTCCATGTTGGTGTGCAGCAGCAGAGGATTGCCGTCGGTCTTGAGCCGGCGCAGCTTCGCCACCCACTTGGCAGGCTCCCAATAGGTCACGCGCGGATCGGTGAGGCCTGCTGTTGCGAAGATCGCCGGGTAGGCCTTGGCCGCCACGTTCTCGTAGGGCGCGTAGGAAGCGATGGTACGGTAGGCGTCTTCGTCCTCGATCGGGTTGCCCCACTCCGGCCATTCCGGCGGCGTCAGCGGCAGGTTCGCGTCGCACATGGTGTTGAGCACATCGACGAAGGGCACCTCGGCGACGATGCTGGCGAAGAGATCGGGCCGCAGGTTCGCGACCGCTCCCATCAGCATGCCGCCTGCGCTGCCGCCGTGGGCGGCGATTTGCCCTTTGGCCGTATAGTGCGCGGCGATCAGGTGCTCGGCGGCGGCAATGAAGTCGACGAAGGTGTTGGTCTTCTTCGCGAGCTTGCCGCCGAGATACCAGCCATAGCCGCGATCCGAGCCGCCCCGGATGTGGGCGATGGCGTAGACGAAGCCGCGATCCACCAGGCTCAGCCGATTGGTGGAGAACGCGGCCGGAATTGCGTGACCGTAGGCGCCGTAACCGTAGAGCAGGAGCGGCGCCGCGCCGTCGAGCGGGGTCGTGCGGCGATGGAGGAGCGAGATCGGCACCGCGGCGCCGTCGTGGCTCACGGCGGTCAGACGGCGGGTGACGTAGTCCGCGGGATCGTGCCCGCTCGGCACCTCCTGGGTCTTGCGCAGGGTGCGAGCGCGCGTGCGCATGTCGTAGTCGAAGGTCTGCTGCGGTGTCGTCATCGAGCTGTAGACGAAGCGGAGCGTCTCGGCCTCGAACTCGTAGCCGGGCAGGAGCGTGAGATCGTAGGCCTCCTCTTCGAAAGCCACGGTATGCGCCTCGCTTGTCTCGAGATCGGTAATGACGATGCGGGGCAGGCCGCCGACTCGCTCCAGCCGCACGTGATGGCCGGCGAAGAGAAGCTGGGCGCGCACGTAGGTGCCGGCCTCGTGGGGGAGCCAGTCGCGCCACGCCGCGCGCCCCGGCGCGTCCAGCTGCGCGGTCATGATCTTGAAGTCGGTGGCGTCGTCGGCGTTGGTGAGGATGTAGAGACGGTCACCCCGAAGGGCGACGTCGTACTCGATCCCGCGCTCGCGGGCCGCGACGATGCGGGGTGCGCGCTCGGGCGCGGCGGCCTCGATAAGATGGACCTCGGAGGTCGTGTGGTCGTGGGCCGAGATCATGACGAAGCGTCGGTTCTCAGACTCGCCGATTCTGAGGAAGAATCCGGGGTCGGCCTCCTCGTAGACCACGGGGTCCGTCTCTGGCGCGCTGCCGACGCGGTGACGGCGCACCTGGTAGGGGCGATGGTTCTCGTCGAGCACGGTGTAGAAGACGGTCTCGCCGTCGGCCGCCCAGATGACCTCCCCGTGCGCGTTCTCGATCGGCCCGTCAAGGGCCGCACCGGAGGCGATGTCGCGGACGAAGAGGCGGTAGCGCTCCGAGCCGTTGAGGTCGAGGGTGTAAGCGAGGCGGCGGTGGTCGTGGCTGTGCTCGCAGTCGCCGATCCTGAAATAGGCCTGGCCCTCGGCCTCGCGGTTGCCGTCGAGCAGCAGCACCTCCGCCGCCTCGTCGGCACGCGGGGCGCGGCAGTAGAGCGGATGCTCGCCGCCTTCGACGTAGCGGCGGTAGTAGGCCCAGTCGCCATCAGGCGCCGGCACCGATGAATCGTCCTCCTTCATGCGCCCGCGCATCTCGCTCACCAGCGTCTCCCTGAGCGCCGCGTGGGGAGCGAGGAAGGCGTCCGTGTAGGCGTTCTCGGCCTCCAGGTGGGCGCGGATCTCGGGATCGAGCGTCTCGGGCTCGCGCATCACCCGCTGCCAGTCGGCATCCTTGAGCCAGGCATAGTCGTCGCTGCGCGCGATGCCGTGCAGCGACGCCGAGACGGGTTTTCGGGCCGCGACGGGGGGCTTGGGATCGGGCGCAGACATGGAGGCGACCTTTTCGAGACGAAGGGAGACTCCTAGTCCATGTGGTTCCCTGCGCCCACCCCGCAAGAGGCCATGGACATGAGGGGCCCGATCGCGGAGTCATAACGGACAGCGGAGAGGGAAGCAGGCGTGGCAAAGCCCGACTACGAGCGTATCCACGACGAGGCCATCGTGATCGACGCGGTCTGTCCACTGATGGTGCGCCGCGAGTACATCGATTGGTGGATCGAAGGGGGCGTCAGCGCGGCCGGCCCGACGGTCGGCGCCTTCGAGCGCGCGGGCCCGACCCTGCGCGCGCTGGGCGATTGGCTCCGCGCCATCGATCAGGACCCGAGGCTCGTCCGCATCACGCGCGCCGCCGATTTCGCGGCCGCCAAGGCCGCCGGCAAGTTCGGCCTATTCTTCCACTTCCAGGGAACCGAGCCGATCGAGGATGACCTCAACCTGATCGACGCCTACAAGGCTCTGGGCGTCGGCATGATCCAGCTCGCCTACAACGTCAAGAACCGCGTGGGCGACGGCTGCGAGGAGCGAACCGACGCCGGGCTCAGCACCTTCGGCCTCAAGGTGGTCGAGCGCCTCAACGAGGCGCGCGTCGTGGTGGACTGCTCTCACACCGGCTACCGAACGACGATGGAGGCGATCGAGGCATCCTCGCGCCCCGTGGTCTTCTCGCACGCGAACCCCAAGGCGGTACGGGACTCGCGCCGGAACATCACCGACGAGCAGATGAAGGCGGCGGCAGGGACCGGCGGTCTCGTCGGCATGGTCGGTTTTCCGTCCTTCGTCAGCGCCTCACCGAGACCGACCCTCGACGAGTTCGTCGACCACATCGACTATGCCGTCGGGCTCGTCGATGACGATCACGTCGGCCTCGGCCTCGACTACTACCAGGGGCAGGTGCCAGTGGTGGACGACGACGAGGCCATGCGGATGTACGAGCACCGGGTCGCAGTCGGCGACTGGCGGCCCGAGTCCTATCCGCTGCCGCCCCATCACTTCCCCAACGGGATCGCCACGCCGCGTGACATTCGAAATCTGACCAAGCGCCTGCTGGAGCGCGGTTACAGCGAAGAAACGACGAAGAAAATCCTTGGCGGCAACTGGGTCAGGGTCTTCGGCGAGGTATGGGGCGAATAGCGGCGATCGACTAAGGTCAGGCCGCCCTGAAGCACGGATCGAGCGAAACTTGAGCGCAGACAAATCCGCCATCGTCATTCCCGAGGGCTACCGCCCGCTCGACGTGGACACCCTCGCTCCTTATCTCGCGGAGCAGCCGGAACTGCGCGCGCGCCTCGGCGGTGAGCCGTCGGGCTGGCGGGTGGACGAGGTCGGCGACGGCAATCTCAACCTGGTCTTCCTGGTGCACGGCCCGGCCGGCGGTCTCTGCGTTAAGCAGGCACTGCCCTACGTGCGGCTGGTGGGCGAGAGCTGGCCGCTGCCGCTGGAACGCGCCTTCTTCGAGCACGAGGCGCTGGTGGAGCACGGCCGCCATGCGCCGGGCCTCACGCCCGAGATCTACCTCTTCGACCCCGTGCTCATGCTGATCGCGATGGAGCTGCTGGAGCCCCACATCATCATGCGGCGGGGCATGATCCAGGGTATCCGCTACCCGCGCGCCGCCACCGACATGGCGGAGTACATGGCGCGGACACTCTTCTTCACCTCCGACCTCGGGACGAGCGCGGCGGAGAAGAAGGCGCGCGTCGCTCTCTTCTGCGGCAACACCGCGCTCTGCAAGCTCACCGAGGACGTGATCTTCACCGAGCCCTACATGGTCCACGACAACAACCGCTGGACCTCGCCGCAGCTCGACGACCTCGCCGCGGCCTTTCGCACCGACGCGCCGCTGAAGCGCGCGGTCTCCCGCCTCAAGTGCAAGTTCATGGGGAACGCCGAGGCGCTGATCCACGGCGACCTGCACACCGGCTCGATCATGGTGACGCAGGACGACACCCGCGTGATCGACCCCGAGTTCGCGTTCTATGGGCCGATGGGGTTCGATACCGGCGCCTTCGTCGGCAACCTACTGCTCAACTACTTCAGCCAGGACGGCCACGCGACCGAAGCCGACGATCGCGCCGCCTACAAGGCGTGGGTGCTGGAGACGGCTGAGACCTTCTGGCACGCCTTCGCCGAGCGTTACGGCGCGCTCTGGGCCGAGCGCGCGGGCGATGCGTACCCGGCGGCGCTCTTCGACGGACCCGAGGGTGCCGCTTCGTTGGCACAGGCGCGCGATGCCGCCATCGCCGCGCTCTTCACCGATACGATTCAGTTCGGCGCCGCCAAGATGATCCGGCGCATCCTGGGGATCGCCCATAACATCGACTTCGAGTGGATCGAGGACCCCGACCGCCGCGCCGCCTGCGAGCGCCCGGCCCTGCTCCTCGGCCGCGAGCTGCTGTTGAACGCTGCGGCGTACCCGACGATCGAGGCCGTCACCGACGCGGCGCGGGAATTCCACGCCCGCGCCGGTGCGTGAAGAGCCTTTGCCCGCTACCATTGCCATAACGACCAACAACAGGAAACGGAGACTTGCCATGACCATCCAACGCTTCGACAAAGGCCCGCGCATGAGCCAGGCGGTTGTGCACGGCGACCGCGTGTATCTCGCCGGCCAGGTGGCGGACGACACCAGCGAGGACGTCGCCGGCCAGACCCGGCAGATTCTGGCCAAGATCGAGGCCCTGCTGGCAAAGGCGGGCTCGTCGAAAGAGCAGATTCTCACCGCCAACGTCTGGCTTTCCGACATCCGGACCTTCAACGAGATGAACAGCGTGTGGGACCCCTGGGTCTCCAAGGAGAACCCGCCCTGCCGCGCCTGCGTCGAAAGCAGACTGGCGACGCCGGACTACACGGTCGAGATCATGATAGTGGCCGCGCGCTAGCGACAACCGTGCCCGCTGAAGGGCGCAGGAGGAAGACATGAGCGAGGCGATGGCAACCGCCGGTGCGAACCGGCGCTACGACATCATCCCCTGGGCCGCGCAGAACGCGCTCGATCCGGTGATCGAGATGGAGCGCGGCGAGGGCGCCTACATCTATGACACGGGAGGAAAGCGCTATCTCGATTTCTCGTCGCAGCTGGTGAACGTCAATCTCGGCTACCAGCACCCCAAGGTGATTGAGGCGATTCAGGAGCAGGCCGGCAGGCTCTGCTACATCGGCCCGCACCACACCACCGCTGCGCGCGAGAAGCTCGGCCGCAAGCTCGCGGAGATCGCGCCGGGCGATATCCAGACCGCCTTCTTCACCGGGAGCGGCAGCGAGGCGACCGAGATCGCCATGATGGTCGCGCGCCTGGTGACCGGGCGGCGCAAGATCCTCGCCAAGTACCGCTCGTACCACGGCACAACCTCAGGCTCGATGTCGGCGAGCGGCGACCCCCGGCGGCTCGCCGTCGGCTACGAACACCCCAACATCGTCCGCTTCCTCGACCCCTACTGCCATCGCTGCCCCTTCTCGCTCTCCTACCCCGGCTGCGGGGTACAGTGCGCGAAGAGCGTGGAGGAGGTGATCCAGCGCGAGGGACCGGGTCAGATCGCTGCGGTCATTGTCGAGCCGATGACGGCGGCGAGCGGCGGGATCAAGCCGCCGCCCGAATACTTCCCCATGCTGCGCGAGATCTGCGACCGTTACGACATCCTGATGATCGCGGACGAGGTGATCTGCGGCTTCGGCCGCACCGGGCGCTGGTTCGGCATGGAGCACTGGGACGTGGTGCCCGACCTGATGGCGGTCTCCAAGGGCATCACCTCTGGCTATATCCCGATGGGCGCTGTGCTGATGCGGCCGCACGTCGCCGCGCATTTCGACGACGACTGGTTTCCCCTCGGCTCGACCCAGACCGGCAATCCCATCGCCTGCGCCGCAGCCTGCGCCGCGCTCGACGCCTACGAGAACGACGGGCTGATCGAGAACGCGGCGCGCATGGGCAAGGTACTGGCTTCGGGGCTGGAGGACCTCAAGACGCGCCATTCGTGCGTCTCCGACGTGCGCTCGCTCGGCCTGCTGGGCGCGATCGAGCTCACCGCCGATCCGGCGACCGACGCGCCCTTCTCGACCGCGCCGAACCACGCGGCGCTCAACGACCTGATGAAGCGCCGGCTGGTCGAGCACGGGCTGGAGGCCCGGACCTGCCTCAACGGCCTCCTGATCGGCCCGCCGCTCTGTATCGACGCCGACCAGATCGGCGACGCCATCGGGGTCTTCGACGCGATCCTGGACGAGGTCGACACCGCACTCGGCTAAGGTAGAGCGAGTCCGTCCCTGACGGACTCGCGGCAACCCGACACCGAGCGGAGAGGCAGCGGCCGGGTACGGCCGCTGTGATCGCTCATTCCGACTACAGCGCAGCACGCCGGGCAGAAGCACAAACTCAAGCCGTCGAAAGTCCCCTATGTTTCCCCGACATACATGAGTTCTTCCATTGCAAATTCTTAGGTTACATCAACAATAATTGTATTGGAATTCACTCGTGAACTTTTGCAATGGTCTCGCGGGAGACAGGAAGTGTTGCTCGCGAAGAAGATCACTGCAAATACCGGTCCCTTCTCGACGCATTTCCAACGAAACACTCGCAAGTGTGTCGCTACTCGACCGATGAAGGAGGGGTACTCGTGTTCAAATACGGTTTCAATGACCCGGTAGTGCGCAGCGCCTTGGCGGCTTTTGTCGGCACTGTCTCGTTCATGGCCTTACTGTCATTTCTCCTCGACTAACGCTTGTCACAGACAAGGACAATCCCACGAAATCGGGACGATAATGGACGCCATTTGGGAAGAATAGTGCTCGCACTATATCGTTCTCTGATGCGGTAAGGGTGCCAGCCTGTCCGCCGAGCGATCCACCTACTGCTTGATCGCGCCGAGGGTAAACGCGCGGGCGAGGTGCTTCTGGATCAGGAAGCCGAAGAGCACGATGGGGAGCGCCGCCGCGACCGCGAGCGCCGCCTGCACGCCGTAAACCCCGGTGTGGTGGTGCAGATAGATGGGCACGGTGACGATCAGCTTGTCGCTCAGCGTGACCGTCAGCAGGAACTCGTTCCAGGTGAGGATGAAGATGAAGAGGCCGGTGACCGCGAGCCCGCCCCGGATCATCGGCACGGTAACGACGAGGTGCGCGCGCAGGCGGCTCATGCCATCCATCATGCCGGCTTCCTCGATGGCGGGCGGCACCTCGTCGATGAAGCTCTTCAGCATCCAGAAGGAGAACGGCACGCCAAAGGCGGTGTGGACCAGGATGATGCCGATGTGCGTGTCGCGCAGGCCCATCGAGGTGAAGAGGAAGAGCGCTGGGATCGCCAGCGTGATCGGCGGCACGGCGCGGACGGCAAGGATCCCGATGGCGAGCCGGTCACTGCCCGCGCGGTAGCGTGAGAAGCCGATCGCCGCGAGCAGCCCGATGGCGAGCGCGAGCGCCGTGGTACCGCCGGCGATGATGAAGGAATCGAGGATGGCGCCGAGCCCGGTCCTCGGCGCGGTGACGTAACTCTCCTCGTAGCGCTGGAAGAGCGGCGCGTAGTTGCCGAGCGTGAGGTCGCGCGGCACCCAGGGCGGCGGCACGGCGGCCCACTCGGCAAGCGGCTTGAGCGACGTGGAGACCATCCAGAAGACGGGGGAAAGCGCGAAGGTGAGCGCGGCCACGAGGCCGAGCGCGTGGTGGGGCCGGAAGCGGGAAGAGGTCACGGATAGAAACCGGTGCGGCGGGGACTGGAGTGCCCTCAGCCTGCGCCGATCTCCTCGATCGCGTCGGGTGCTTCGCAGAGCGCATCGAGCGCGGCACGGGCCTCCTGAGCCTCGCGCACCGTGACCGCGGTGAAGCGGAAGATGTTGCCTGGCCGCGCTTGGCCGGGCTTCCAGAGCGAGCCCGTCGGCACCGTGTAGGGGTTGATGAAGCCGCCGAGGGTTAGCCCGTCCGGTCCGAGGACGATGGGCGTCTGGCCGCAGAGGTTGATGGAGCCAAGGCCGTAGCCGTGCTCGATGATGTTGGAGGGGTGCGTGCCGTTCTCCGGCGACTTGTCGTAGGCGCGGCGGGTGAAGGTCCACTCGGGCCCTTCGAGGCGGACGCCCACCCGGTTGCTGTGGGCGGAGACGCGCCAGTCGCTGGTCAGGAAGCGGGCGTGACCGGCCTCGTCGATCCAGTCCTCTCTGGGCCCCGGCACCGCTTCGACCGACCAGACCCGGTCCTCGGGGAAGCACGGCCGGGCGTGGGCCGCGGCCCGGCGGCCCGGCGTGCCGTCACCAGTACCAAGCGGCAGGTGCTGCCCCGCCTTGAGCGGCTCTCCCTCCACCCCACCGATCTGCCCTAGGCGATAGGTCGCGCGGGAGCCGAGGAAGGGCGGCACGTCGATGCCGCCCGAGACCGCGAGATAGGCGCGCGCGCCGCGCGTGGCCGAGCCGAGCGCCACGGTCTGGCCGGCGCGGACGGCGACGCTGGTCCAGCTCTCGAAGGGCTCGCCGTCGAGCGCGGCAGGCATCTCGGCCCCGCACACCGCGACCACGCGGTCGTCGTGAAAGCGCAGCGTGGGGCCGATGAACTGGCATTCCAGCCCCGCGGCGCTGGCGTCGTTGCCCACCAGGCGGTTCGCGATGCGGAAGGACCAGCCGTCCATCGGGCCCGAGATCGGGTAGCCGGTGCTGACCACGCCGATGCGGCCCGGATAGTCCTGGACCGTGGTTTCCAGGCCGGGCTTCAGCACCTCCATGACGGGCACCGGGCTCAATGCCGCTGCTCCGCGTCAAGCGAAGCGACCCAGGCTTCGTAGGCCGAAAGCGAGAAGCGCTGATACTCGACGATGTTGAAGGGGTAGGTTCCCTCTGCGAGCTTCGCCTCGATCCGGTCGTATTCGCTGCGGTCGATGGGATCGAACTTGATGCGGTCGCCGACGCGGAGCAGCGCGATGCCGCCGCCGAAGGCCGGGATGCGCCCCTCCGGGTCCAGCATGGGGAGCGGCGTGCGGCCGATCATGTTGAAGCCGCCGGGCGAGTGCAGGGTCTGGATCGCGCTCTGGCCGCCGGCGCAGACCACCGCGCCTTGGGGCGTCCACATGCGGGGCGGGTCGTACTTGGGCGCGTAGATGATGCAGCGCGGATCGAGCGGGCGCATGAGCGGCAGGCCGGGATAGGCGCCGATGATGCCGATCCAGTATTCCGTCGCCGAATGGAGCGCGACCAGCTCGTCGAGCCCCGAGAGGCCGTTCTCCGCCACGATGAACTCGGGGTCGTAGGGCCGCTCCTTGATGGTGCGGTGGTATTCCTCCATGCAGCCGCGGGTCCACGGGTCGAGATAGAGGGTGGGCACGTGGACCAGCCGGCTCTCGATCTCGTCGGGGGTCCCCACCGCGTCGGCCAACGCCAGCGCCTCGCGCACCAGGTCGTCGTAGGCGATGCGCTGCCAGTCGTACTCGATGAGCACGGAGTTGAAGCCCGGATTGGTCTCGATCACGCCGGGTATGCGAGCCTCGTCCACGGCCTTGGCGAAGCCGCGCGCCTGCAGGTTGAGCCTGAGCCCGCCGTCGTCGCCGAACTCGATCAGGACGAAGCGGTCGCCGTTGGGCGAGACCAGGGGCTCTTCATAGCGCATGCCGCGCATCATAGCGGACGATTCGCCGTTGGCGCGGGGCGGCGAGCGGCGTAAGCATGGGTGCGCGTCACGAACGCGCAGAAAGGAGGCGTCTGCCGTGGCGGAAGAACCGACGGGCGCCGAGACGACGGACGAGTGGCAATACCAGCTCCGCGTCGATCTTGCCGAGGACGCGGCCGAAGCGGCGCGGCTGGGGGCGCAGCATCCGGGGCTGGGGCCGCTGCGGGACATCCTCGCCGCCCACGATGCGCGGCTCATCTGCCAGTACGACGCCTTCGCCGGCTATTGCGCGGAAGCCGAGGAAAACGGCATCGAGCACTACCCCCTCTACGCCTGGACCAAGGCGGTGATCGCCGACCCCGCCAAGCAGGCGAAGTACGTGAAATCGTTCTTGATCCACGTCAGCGGCGCGGAGGTCTACGCCAGGGACAAAGCGGACGCGCTGGAGGCGGCGCTTGAGCCACTGGTCGGCGCGGGCGTCGTGACGCGACTCGCCAAGCACGACACCAATCCCGCCAACAGCCCACAGATGCCGGAGAAGTACCGCTCCGGCTCGTGACGGGACTCAGCCGCCGCCGTGGGCGGCGAGCTTCTCGCGCAGGTAGGGGATCAGGCCGCCGGCCTGCAGCATGCCGCGCTCGGCGGTCGAATAAGGGGCGATGGGAAGCGCGCCGCCCCGGCTCAGGTTGCGAACCGCGGCCGCGTCCCAGTCGATCTCGATCTCGTCCCAGCGTTGGACGAGGCCGGTAATGCCGGGACAGGCGATCTGCGGGAAGCCCTCGGCAATCTCTTCCCGCCAGTAGCCAGTGGCGAAGGAGTCCGCGATCACGGCGCGGACACCCAGGCGGCGTAGCCCGATCATCGGCGCGAAGTGGGGGTGGCCGTAGCCGAAATTCTCTGCGCCGACGACCACGTCGCCGGGTTCGACCTTCTCGGCAAAGCCGGGGTCGAAGCGGCGCATGGCGCAGGTGGCGAGCGCGTCGGGGTCGGTGAGGCGGATGTTCTCGACGCCGACGATCTGGTCCACGTCGAAATCCGCCTCCTCGAAGACGTAGGCGACACGGCCGCGTAGGGGCGCAAGGCTCATGGCGCGGCCTCGGCCAGATATGGGCGGGGGTCTGTGATCCGCCCTTCCAGCGCCGATGCTGCAACCGCCGCGGCGTTGCAAAGATAGATTTCGGAATCGGGGCTCCCCATGCGCCCCGTCACGTTGAGCGTGCCGGTGGAGACCGCACGCTGGCCGGCGGTCATGGTGGCGATGCGCCCGTAGCAGTAATCGCAGGACGACGAGGTGACGAAGGCGCCGGCCTCGATCAGCGTGGTCAGCAGGCCCTCGCGGGCGGCGTCGGCCATGATCGCCTGGCTGGTGGGCACGACGTGGAGCTGGAAGCCCGGCGCGACGCGGCGGCCCTTGAGCACCGCCGCGGCGGCGCGCAGGTCCTCGAGCCGGCCGGAGGCGCAGGAGCCGAGATAGCCGGCCTGGACCTCCAGCCCGGCATGGTCGGCGAGATCGGCGGTGGCGGCCGGGTTGGGCGGCACCACGACGATAGGCGCGAGATCGGTCAAGTCTACTTCGTGAAGCGCGGCGTAAGTGGCGTCCGCGTCGCTCGCCTGCGGCTCGAAGGGCCCGTTCACGTGGGCCTCGGCGTAGTCCAGCGCGAGGCGGTCCGGGTTGCAGATCGCGGTGAGCGCGCCGGTGAACATGGCGAGTCCGGTGATGGTCTGGCGGCCTTCGAGCGAGATGTCGCCGAGTGCTGGGCCGCCCAGCTCCAGCACCTGAAAGCGGCAGGAGCGGGGCCCGAGCACGCGCACCAGATGGTGGAACACGTCGCGCGCCATCACGCCGGGGGCGAGCCGGCCGGTGAGGTTGACCCGCGTGGTCTCGGGCACGGTGAAGTCGATGCGCTCACGGACGAAGGCCTCCAGCAGCTGCGTATGGATGCCGATGGCCAGCGTGCCGAAGGCGCCGAGCTGCGCGATGTGGCCGTCGAAGTGGACGACGAAGCCGCCGGGCACGGCATAGCCCGCCTCCGCCGCCACCTGGTGGCCGATGCCTTCGCGCTCGTGGAGCCTGACCCCGTTCTCCGCGCACCAGGTGCGGGTGACGATGTGCAGCTCCTCCTCCTCGGGCGTGTTGGCGGGCACCATGTGGTCGATGAAGAGGGCGTAGCGTTCCGGCTCGGCGACGCGCTCGACGCCGAACTCCTCCTTCATCTGCTTGAAGATGAGGTCGAGATAGCCGGGGAAGTCGTAGCCCAGCACGTAGTCGGGCTTGACCTCGACTTCCGTGCCGGCCGGCACCGGCACGCCCGCCCGGCTCGCGCGCCCCATGATCTTTTCGGCGATCGTGTAGCCCATCGCTCTCCGCCTGCGCCGTTCTGCCTCTCGGCCCGATGGTAGCACCATCGGGCGTGCGCCGCGCAGACCCGCGCGGGACGTCATTCGTCCAGACGGAAGAGGAGCAGGAGCGTGCGCTGGAGGAAATGGAAGTTGTCGTCGGAGAGAATGTAGACGAGCGTCCCGCCGTTAGCATCGCGCGCCACGGCCACGCCCTCGTAGTTGTCCACCGTGAGCGGCGGCGCGAAGCGGGCGAGCAGCTCGCCCTTCAGCACGGCGCCGCCCTCGATGGCGCCGGCGGGAATCCGCTCGAGCCGCGCCTTGAACCCGCCGAGCAGCTTGAAGTAGCGCGAGAGGATGAGCACGTCGCCGTTCGGAAGCATCGCCGCGTCGGTCGGCTTGAAGTCCCGTTCGGTGCGGTAGCCGAGGGGCTCGACGCCGCCCTCGCCGAAGAGCCAGCCGGCGCGGGAGCCGCCTGTGCGCCTGAGGCTTTCCGCCAGCATCAGGATACGGCCGTCGGCAAGCGGGGTGAGCGCCTCCAGCCCGCCGTTGAGCGGGGCAGCCGCGATGCCCTTCGGTGTCGGGAAGGGCACGGGGCGGCCCTGCAGCCCGCCGGTCTCCAACGGGTAGCGCCAGACGCGGTGACGCTGCTCGAAGCTCACCAGCCAGTCGCCGCCGGGCAGGCGCTCCAGCGCCTCGGCGTCGCGCCACTCGCCCTTGATCGGCCGGCCTTTCGTGTCGAGGAGCGGTCCCAGCGCGGCGTCTGTCAGGTCTACGAGGCGGCCGGCATCGTCCCGCACGATGAGGGCGGTGAACCACTGCCCGCGGTCGGTGACGGCGGTGAGCTGCCCGTCGGCTGTGACGCTAAGGCCGGAGAGGCCGCCGAATGCCACCTCTTTGCTGCGCAGGTCCAGCCCGCCGAGGAAGTGCAGGCGGCCGACCTGACGCACGGTGCGGTCGGTCGGGTCGAGGGCGACCGGGCGCGCGGAGAGCGAGGCGGATGCCGCGAACGCGTCGCCGCAGGCGAGCGCCAGCGCGCCGACCATGGCTGCGGCAATGAGGGTGCGCGTCAGCGAGCGGCCGTCCATCACGTCGCGGCCGCCAATCGTCCGAGACGTGCGTCTGCCCGCCACACGCCGACAACGACTGCCATGCCGAGGGAGGACCAGACCAGCATGGTCCACCATGCGGCGTCCCACCCGCCAAGCGCCTCGGTCACGGCGGCGAGCAGCGGCGGGCCGAGCACGGCGCCGAGCGCGGCTCCCTGCGCAACGAAGCCGCCGGCCATCGCCACCTGCGCCTGGCTCGGCGCGTGGGCGATGCCGCCTTCGAAGCAGACGGCGGGTAACGGGCCACCCGCCAAGGCGAAGCAGACGGCCAGCGGGATCTTGGCGGCGACGGGCGTGAAGGGCGCGAAGAGCGTCGCAGCGCACACGCCCATGCCTGTGAAGGTGAGTCCCAGCAGCAGCCAGCGCGCAACGCCACGCTGCAAGAGCCACGCACTGGTTACGGAGCCCACAGTGGTGGCGAGGACGAAGAGCGCGGTGAAGAGCGCGGCAGCCTCGACCGAGCGGCCTTGTGTCTCGATCAGGAAGGTGGGCAGCCACGCCATCAGCGCCTGCCACTGCACGGCGAAAATCGCGAAGGCCGCGCCGAAGAGCCATGGCCCCGGCCGCGCCAGGGTCGCGCGCACGCCTGCGCGGTCGAACGTGGTGCCCGCCGCCGGCATCTGCCAGCGCCCCGGCGCCGCGACCCAGGCGAAGGCGAGCAGGAAGAGCAGGATCAGCCCGGTATTGATGAACCAGAGGCCGCGCCAGCCGACCGGCTCCAGCAGCACCGTCGCGATCACCAGCGAGAGCGCGATGCCGACCGGCATGTAGGTGCCCCAGACGCCGAGGACGAAGCGGCGCACGCCGGTATCGGTCGCGGCGACGAGCATCTTGGGCCCGGCAACCGTGAGGGTGGCGAAGCCGAAGCCCTCGACGATGCGGGCCGCCAGCAGTTGCGCTCCGTTCTCCGCGAAGCCGCCGGCAAGGCTCGCGAGCGCCATCACGGCGCCGCCCACGAAGACCATGCGCCCGATGCCCGCCCGGTCGACAATCACCCCGCCGGCAACGCCCAGGACCGCGCCCATGCCGTAGAAGGACGACGCGATCAGCCCGGCGATGACGCGGGGCAGGGCGAGCTCCGCCTCCAGCATCGGCAGCGAGGGCGGCACCTTGCCGACCTGCATGCCCACCATGTAGCCGGCCGTGAAGGCAAGGGCCACGATGTCCCAACGGGTGCGGGCGGAGGACACGATCAGCGCCGCCTCCGCGGCTTTCCGCGCCGCCCGCCGTCATGGCCCCGCGTCGACTCCCAGGCCTCGCCGTTCACGGACGAGAGCGAGAAGACCAGGCCGCCGGCCACGGGATCGGCCTCGCGCAGCGTTACGACCACCGGATCGCCGAGCCGCAGCACGCGACCATCGACCGCGAGCGAGTGCCGGCGGGAGTCGAAGCGCGGGCGGGCGGCGCCGAGGGTCGCGCCCGGCACCAGGCCTTCGGCGCCGGTCTCGTCGAGGACGACGAAGATGCCGAAGCGGGTAACGCCCGCGATGCGGCCGGAGAACTCGGCGTCCACGCGATCGGCCAGATAGGCGGCGCAGTAGCGATCCCCGGCATCGCGCTCGGCGGCCTGCGCGCGCCGCTCGGTGGACGAGATGTGCGTGCCGACGCGCTCCAGCGCCTCCGGTTCGGTGCGGCCAAGCCCGCCTGGCCCGAGGCCGTAGGCGTCGATCAGGGCGCGATGGACCAGCAGGTCGGCATAGCGGCGAATTGGCGAGGTGAAGTGGGCATAGCGCACGAGGCCGAGCCCGTAGTGGCCGATGTTGCGCGGGCTGTAGGCGGCCTGCGCCTGGGCGCGCAGGATCATCAGGCTGGCGATGCCGGCATCGCGCGGGTTCTCGAGCAGGGCGAGGAAGCGATTGAAGGCATCGGGACGGATGGCCCCGCTTCGCGGCAGGGCGATCCCGCGGCTGCGGAGGAACTCGCGCAGCACGTCCAGCTTCGCAGTATCGGGCCGGTCGTGAACGCGGTACATGCATGGCGCGTGCTTGGCTTCGAGGGCGCTCGCGGCAGCGACGTTGGCCGCGATCATCAGCTCCTCGATCAGGCGGTGGCTGTCGTGGCGGCGGGCAAAGCCGATGCGGGCCACGGTGTCGTCGTCAGCGAGCGTGATCTCGCGCTCCGGCAGCTCCAGGTCGAGCGCGCCGCGCCGCTCCCGCGCCGCCTTGAGCGCGGCGTAGACGCCGTAGAGCGCGGCGATCGAGGCACGGACCGGCGCTGCCAGGCCCTCGCCGTCGCGCTCGGCGGCGGTCTGAACCTCATCGTAGGTGAGCCGCGCGGCCGAGCGCATGAGCGCACGCTCGAAGCGCCAGTCGCGTAGTTCGCCCTCGGCGTCGATGCGGAGGCGCGCCGCGAGGCAGGCGCGGTCGACACCGGGCTTCAGCGAGCAGAGCTCGGCGGAGAGCGCCTCGGGCAGCATGGGCACCACGCGATCGGGGAAGTAGGCGGAATTGCCGCGCTCTTGTGCCGCCCTGTCGAGAGCGCTGCCGGGGCAAACGAAGTGGGCCACGTCGGCGATGGCGACGACCGCGCGCCAGCCGCCCTTGTTGTCCGGCGCGGGGTCGGGCTCGGCCCAGACCGCATCGTCGAAATCGCGGGCGTCGGCGCCGTCGATGGTCACCAGGGGCAGGGTCCGCAGGTCGGCGCGTCCGTCGAGGTCCGGTGCCGCCGCTTGCGCCGCCTCAGCCAGCGCCTCGTCGGGGAAGCGGAGCGGCAGGCCGTGGGCGTGGATCGCGGCGAGGCTGATCGCGCCGGGCGAGTCCGCGTCGCCCAGTCGTTCGATTACTTTGGCGTCGGCCAACCCGAGCCGGCTGCCGGGCTCGGTCTCGCCCACCACCAGCTCGCCCGTGCGCGCACCGGCGGTCTGCTCCGCCGGCACCACGAGGCTGCGGCGGGAGCGGCGCTCCGCGGGCTCAATCACGCCGCCGCCGCTGCCGGTGGCGCGAAAGACGCCGACCACCCGGCGGGGGCCGGCATCGAGCACGCGCATGGGCCGCGCCAAGTAGCCGCCATCGGGCGCGGGCCTGAGCCGCGCGAGCACGCGGTCGCCTTCCCCCGGCTCGGGCACGCCACGGGGTGCGGGGTCGAGGGTGATCGGCGGGGGCGGATCGTCTTCGTCCCAGCGCGTCGGCCGGGCCGTAAGCGCGCCGTCCGCGTCGAGGCCGTCCACCTCCAGCACCGTGACCGACGGCAGGGTGCCGGTGGGGCGGCGCCGCGTGCGGCGCGCATCGATTGCACCCTCCGCCTCCAGTGAGCGCACGAGATCCTTCAGCGCGGCGCGATCGTTGCCGCGAATGTTGAAGGCGCGGGCGATCTCGCGCATTCCGGTCTTGCCCGGGCTCTCCCGAACAAAGCGCAGAACCTCGTCCCTGGTCGGAAAGGGAGCCGGCTTGCCCGCCAAGTGCGCCGCGCGCCGCTAGGGCGCGCCGTCGGCCGGCGCGTCTGCCTGCCGGCGCGAGCCGCGCTTGGCCTTCGACCGCGCCGAACCGGTCTTGGCCGTAGCGGACTTGCGGCCGCGCCCGGCGCTCTTCTTCTTGGCGCCGCCCTTGGCCGCCTTGGCGGCGAGCAGCTTGACCGCCTCATCGAGGGTGAGGTCGTCGTCGGACGCGCCTTTGGGTAGTGAGGCCCGCAGCCTCCCATGCTGGACGTAGGGACCGTAGCGGCCTGTGTGGAGTGTTACCGCCTGCCCGCCGTCAGGGTGGGCGCCGAGCTCGCGCAGGAGACGCGCGCCGCCCTTCTTCTCCGCGATCAGCACCACCGCGCGGTTCAGGCCCACGTCCAGCACGTTCTCGCCGCGCGGCAGCGAGCGATAGGTGCCGTCGTGCTTGACGTAGGCGCCGAAGCGGCCGATGCCGGCGGTGACCGGCTTGCCGGTCTCGGGATGGGTGCCGATCTCGCGCGGGAGCGAGAGCAGGCCGAGCGCCGTCTGGAGATCGACCAGGTCCGGCGCGAGGTCCTGGGGCAGGGAGACCCGCTTGGGCTTCTCCTTGGTGGTGCCGTCCACGGCGCGCTCGACGTAGAGGCCGTAGGGGCCGCGCTTGAGCGAGATCGGCAGACCGGTCTCGGGGTCGTCCCCCAGCGCGCGCGGCTCCGCCGCATCGCCGCCGTTGTCGGCAAGCGGGCGCGTGTACTTGCACTCGGGATAGTTGGCGCAGCCGACGAAGGGGCCGTAGCGGCCGAGCTTGAGCCCGAGGCGCCCGTCCGCGCAGGAGGGGCAGCGGCGGTCTTCGCCGCCGTCCTCGGCGGGGAAGAGGTGCAGGCCGAGGGTCTCGTCGAGGGCGTCGAGCACGTGCTTGACCCGGAGCCCCTTGGTCTCCTCGACCGCGCTGGCGAAGTCCCGCCAGAAATCGCTCAGCACCGCGCGCCAGTCGATCTCGCCGGCGGAGATGGTATCGAGCTGGCCTTCGAGCGAGGCGGTGAAGTCGTATTCGACGTAGCGGCTGAAGAAGTTTTCGAGGAACACGGTGACGATGCGCCCGCGATCCTCCGGCACGAAGCGACGCTTCTCCAGGCGCACGTAGTTGCGGTCCTGCAGCACCGAGAGGATCGAGGCGTAGGTGGAGGGGCGGCCGATGCCGAGCTCTTCGAGCCGCCTGACCAGGCTCGCCTCCGAGAAACGCGGCGGCGGCTCGGTCACGTGCTTGTTCGGGGTGACGCCGGCGACCGCCATCGCCTCGCCGACGGTGACCGCCGGCAGCCTGCGCTCGTCGTCCGCGTCGTCGCCGCCTTCGCGCCGGGTGTCGTCCCGGCCCTCTTGGTAGACGCGGAGGAAGCCGTCGAAGGCGACGGTCTGGCCGGTGGCGCGGAGCCCGGTGCGTCCGTCGTCGGAGGCGATATCCACGCTCACCCGGTCGATCTCGGCGCTCGCCATCTGGCTTGCGAGCGCGCGTTTCCAGATCAGCTCGTAGAGCCGCGCCTGGTCCTTCTTGAGCACGGCCGAGAGCGACTGAGGCGTGCGGGCGAGATCGGTGGGGCGGATTGCCTCGTGCGCCTCCTGTGCGTTCTTGGCCTTGGTGCGGTAGCGGCGGGGCTTCTCCGGCACGTAGTTCGAGCCGTAACGTTGCCCGATCACATCGCGTGCTTGGCGCAGCGCCTGCTCCGCGATCTGCACGCCGTCGGTCCGCATGTAGGTGATGAGGCCGACCTGCTCGCCGCCTACCGCGATGCCTTCGTAGAGCTGCTGGGCCACCTGCATGGTGCGGCGCGCGGCGAAGCCGAGCTTGCGTGAGGCCTCCTGCTGCAGGGTGGATGTGGTGAAGGGGGGCGCCGGATTGCGCTTGACCCGCTTGGGCTCGACGGCGGCGATGCGGTAGCGGCCGGCGCGGACGAGCGCGGCCGCCTGCTCGGCCGCAGCCTGATCGCCGAGCGCGTACTTGCCGAGCTTCTCGCCGTCGAGGACAGCGAGGCGGGCCACCATGCGCTCGCCCTTGGGCGTGTCGAGATCGACCTCGATCGACCAGTACTCGCGCGGCTTGAACGCCTCGATCTCGAGCTCGCGCGCGCAGATCAGGCGGAGCGCGACCGATTGCACGCGGCCGGCCGAGCGCGAGCCGGGCAGCTTGCGCCAGAGCACCGGCGAGAGCGTGAAGCCCACCAGATAGTCGAGTGCGCGGCGCGCCCTGTAGGCGTCGATCAGGTTGTCGTCGAGGTCGCGGGGGGCGGCCATGGCGTCGAGCACGGCGGACTTGGTGACCTCGGTGAAGACCACGCGCTTGACCGCGACGCCGTCCAGCAGCCCGCGCCGGCTGAGCTCGTCCCGCACGTGCCAGGAGATCGCCTCGCCCTCGCGGTCGGGGTCGGTGGCGAGATAGAGACGGTCCGCGCCCCTGAGCGCCTTGCGGATGGTACCGATGTGCTTCTCGGCACCGTCGGAGACGGTCCAGTCCATGGCGAAGGCATCGTCCGGCCGCACCGAGCCGTCCTTGGGCAGAAGGTCGCGCACATGGCCGTAGGAGGCCACGACCGTGTAGTCGGGCCCCAGGTACCTGCCGATGGTGGACGCCTTGGTAGGCGATTCGACGACGACGACGTTCATCCTGAAACGATTGCTGGTAGCGTCATCGGGCGGCGCTAGGCCGCCGGCTGGGAGAGTGAAACGCGGTTGCCGGGCTGCCGCTCCAGGCGCCCCGCCAACTCAAGCTCAAGCAAAATGGTCGCCACCATCGCGGGAGTCAACCGGCTCTGCCTGACCAGCATGTCCACCGGCACAGGGCTGGGACCGAGCAGCGCGGTCACAGTATCGCGGGCATCGGCCGGCGCATCGTCGTCCTCGGGCGTGCCGGGAACGGCATCATCCGACCACCGTTGCCGGGGTTCGCTGAGCACCTGGCGACCGCCTTCGGCGAGCGCTTCGAGCACGTGGTCGGCGCTTTCCACTAGGGTCGCGCCTTGGCGAATCAGGCGGTTAGGACCGCTCGCGCGGGGGTCCAGCGGCGAGCCGGGGACCGCCATCACCTCGCGGCCCTGCTCCAACGCGAGCCGCGCCGTGATCAGGGAGCCCGAGCGGGCCGCGCCCTCCACGATTACGACGCCGCGGGAGAGCCCGGATATGATCCGGTTGCGGCGCGGGAAGTGGCGGCCCATGGGCTCGGTGCCGAGCGGCGCCTCCGCGACGACCGTGCCCTCCTCCAGCAGATTCTCGAAGAGCGACCGGTTCTCCTTGGGATAAACGACATCGACCCCGCCGCCCATGACCGCGACTGTGCCGGTCGTGAGCGCGCCGACGTGGGCACGGGCGTCGATGCCGCGGGCCATGCCGGAGACGACCGTGAGCCCCGCCGTGCCCAAGTCCGCCGCCAGCCGCTCGGCGAAGTGGAGCCCGTTCGCGGACGCGTTTCTCGCACCCACCACGGCGATGCAGTCGCTTGCGAGCAGGTCCACGCGCCCACGCAGGCCGATGACCGGCGGCGGGTCGTCGATGGCGGCGAGCGCAGGCGGATAGGCGGGCTCGCCCAGCGCGATCAGGCGCCCGCCGAGCCGGTCGACATCCTTGATTTCGCGTTCAGCAGCCGCGCGTGAGCAAACCTTGATGGGGCGCCGCCGGCCGCCGCGCCGCGCGAGCGCCGGCAGGGCTTCGAGCACGGCAGCAGGCGTGCCGAAGCGGTTCAGCAGGGCGAAGAAAGTGATCGGGCCGACGTTTTCGCTGCGCGCGAGGCGCAGCCAGTCGAGCCGCTCGGTGTCGGTGAGCGTGCGCGGCTCGTTGGAGAGGGAAACGTTCATTAGTCCGCCTTGGGATCGGCTTCGGGTGCGGCCGGGGCGCTCCGGCCGATGCGGGGCTCGCAACCCCGCGCGAGGCGCCAGATGTTCGCCCCATGGCGCAGCGTCACGATCACCGCGAGGAAGCCTGCGAGCCACGAGATTTGCGGCATGTCGAAGAGGATCGCGAATCCTGGCGAGGCGCAGATCGCGATCAGGGCGGCGAGGGACGAATAGCGGAAGAGCCCGGCGACCGCGAGCCAGAGACCGCAGGCGACGAGCCCCACAGGCCACGCGATCGCGAGCAGGACGCCCAATGTCGTGGCCACCCCCTTGCCGCCCCTGAAAAGCAGCCAGACCGGCGCGACGTGGCCCACGACCACGCAGCCTGCGGCGATCACCGCCATGTCGGGGCCGAAGCGCTGGGCGATGACCACGGCAACGGCGCCCTTACCGCCGTCGAGGATCAGGGTGAGCGCGGCCGCCGCCTTGTTGCCGGTGCGCAGCACGTTGGTGGCGCCGATGTTGCCGGAGCCGATGCGGCGCAGGTCGCCGAGCTTGAAGAGGCGCGCCACGATCAGCCCCATGGGGAGCGCGCCGATCAGATAGGCGATGACCCCGCCGAGATAGAACGGCCAGGTAAAGGCGAAGTTGCCGAGCGGATCGGGCACCGCGACCGGTCGGACTAGGGCCGCATGATCATGCGGCCGAAGAAGTTGCGGCTCTCCATCAGCGCATGGGCCGCCGGCGCCTCGCTAAGCGCAAAAGTCTGGTGGATGACCGGCTTGAGATGGCCTTCCGCCATCAGCCCGAGCACGCGCTCGACGTGAGTCTTGGTCGAGCGCCCGCAGCCGTGCACCGCGATGTGCTTGCGGAAGAACTCGATGAAGTCGATCTCCACCCGCTCGCCTCCATGGGCGCCGATGGTGGCGAGACGGGCACCGGGCGCGAGCGCATCGATGGCGCCCACCAGGATCGCGCCGCCGGTCATCTCCAGCGCCGCATCGACGCCCCGGCCATCGGTGAGCCGGCGGGCCGCGTCGCCGATGTCCTCGCGTGAGTAGTCGATGGCCGCGTCGGCGCCCAGCGCTCGGGCCTTCTCCAGCTTCTCCTCGGAGCCCGCGGCGGCGATCACGCGTGCGCCCGCGAGCTTGGCGATCTGCACTGCGGCGGAGCCGACCCCGCCGCCCGCTGCGGTGATCAGCACGGTCTCGCCGGCGCGGAGGCCGATCTCCTCGATCAGCGCCTCCCAGGCGGTGGCGAAGGGGATCTGGCCGGCCACGGCATCGTCGTATGACAGAGAATCGGGGATGCGGACGACGTGGTCGTGGCGCACCCGCACATACTCCGCGTAGCCGCCCCAATGGGTGACTCCGAGGACGCCTGCGTTCATGCAGAGGTTCTCGTTGCCGTCCCGGCAGTCGCCGCAGGTGCCGCAGCTCAGCATGAAGTGAGGCGCGACCCGGTCGCCCTCGCTGAACCCCGCCACCCCGGCGCCCACGTCTGCGACTGCGCCCGCCGCGTCCACGCCCATGACGTGGGGCATGGGGCTTTCCACGCCGAAGAGCCCCTTGCGCAGGTCGGTGTCGCAATGATTCACGCCCGAGGCATGGACCTTGATGAGGAGCTCGCCGGGGCCGGCGGCGGGAGTCTGCACATCCTCGTAAACGATCGTGTCGAAGGCCTCGCCGTAGCCGTGGATCACCGCCGCCTTCATGCTCTCCCTCCAGCAACCCGCATCCGTGCCCTGCCGTCTGCCGAAGCCGCCACCAGGGCGGCGGCCCGATGGACGCTCGTATGCCGGCGTGCGAGGCGGTCGAGATCGTCGGCGTAGCCGCCGCCCACCACGCAGGCGACCGGCACGCCGGCTTCGCGGCAGGTCTCGATCACGGTGCGATCGCGCCTCGCAAGGCCACCGTCGCTAAGGGCGAGACGGCCGAGCTTGTCCTCCACGTGGGGATCGACGCCGGCATTGTAAAACACGATATCCGGCCGATGGTCCGCCAGCAGCGAAGGCAGGTGGGTCGCCAACACCGAGTGATAGACGTCATCACTCGTGCCGGGCGGGACGCCGATGTCGAGATCGCTGGTCTCCTTCGAGGGCGGATAGTTGGCCTCGCAGTGGAGCGAGAAGGTGAAGACCTCGGGCTCGTCCCGGAAGATCGCGGCGGTGCCGTCGCCCTGATGGACGTCGAGATCGACCACCAGGGCCCGCTCGATCAGCCGCTCGCTGCGCAGCACGCGGATCGCAACCGCAACGTCGTTGAAGAGGCAGAAGCCCGCGCCGTGATCGGCGAAGGCGTGGTGGCTGCCTCCCGCCGTGTTGCAGGCGAGCCCCTGCTCCAGCGCGAGGCGGCCGGTGAGCACCGTCCCGCTCACGGCGGCTCGGCCGCGGCGCGCCAGGGCGTCGGAGAGCGGCAGCCCGAGTCGGCGGATGGCGCGGCGGTCGAGCGCGAGCGTCAGCACCGCGTCGACGTAGGTCTCGTCATGCGCGAGCGTCAGCCACGCCCGCGACGCGGGCGTCGGCTCTACGAAGCTCGCCGGCGGAATCACGCCGTCCTCCAGCAGCACGTCCTTGATCCGGCCGAACTTTCCGATGGGGAAGCGATGGCCGGGCGGCAGGGGGACCGTGTAATCGGGGTGAAAGACGACGGGAAGGGTCACAGGTAACGGATGCAGGGCTAAAGGATGGACAACACGCTCTCGGGCGGCCGGCCGAGGGCCGCGCGGGCGCCGTTTACGACGATGGGCCGCTCGATCACGATGGGATTGGCGACCATGAGGTCGATCAGCGCACGGCGGGAAAGACCATCGCCGGCCATGCCGGCCTCGCGGTAAGCGACCTCCTTCGCGCGTATCAGCGCGCGCGGCTCCATCCCGAGCTTGGCGAGCACGGAGTCCAATTCGTCGGCCGAGGGCGGTGTCTTCAGATACTCCACGATTTCCGGCTCGATGCCCCGATCCCGTAACAACTGCAATGTTTGACGGGACTTGGAGCAGCGCGGGTTGTGGTAAATAGTCACCGCCATGTCGTCCCTCCCGGTGCATCGCAGGGCGGCGGCACTCTGGCACGCGCTCAGGCGGGGTGTCCAGCGGCCCGCATATCGTGCCCCCCGCGCGCGCATCGCGGGAGCGGCGGCGCTGCTGTTGGCGGCCCTATGGCTTGCCGCGAGCGCGCCGGCGCTCGCCCAGGAAGGCGCGCCCGCCGCCGACGCGGTCGACGCTCAGGCCCTCGAGAGCCTGGTCGAGACCCTCGAATCGCCAGAGCAGCGCGAGCGCTTCATCGCCGACCTCAAGACCGCGCTCGAGACTCAGCAGGTGACGGAGGCCGGTGAGGATGCCGAAGGCGCGTCCGCCATGCGCGCGATCTCGGATGGGGTTGCCGTCCTCGGCAAGCATATCGTCGAACTTGCGCGGGAAATCGCGGGCATCCCGGATGCCATCGCCTGGCTGGTCGAGCACTGGGGCGAGCCGAGCGAGCGCGACGCCTGGCTGATTTCCTTCGGCAAGCTCGCTGCCGTCATGGCCGGCGGGATCATCGGCGGCTTGATCACCTTCTTCGCACTCACCACGCTCAGGCGCCGGGTAGAGCGGCGGGAGGTGCCCTCCCCCTGGCTCCGTCCGGTGCTGCTGCTCTATCACGCGGTGCTGCGAGCGGCGCCCAACCTGATCGCCGCCGGCGTGGCCTACGGCGTGCTTACCGTCATATCGCCGGTCGACTCGGTACGGGTGATCGCGCTCGCGATCATCAACGCGCATCTCATCGTGAGTGTGGTCAAGGCGGCCGGCACGTTGGTGCTGGCCCCCTATGCGCCGCAGCTTCGCCTCGCCCCGATCACTGACGAGAACGCCGCCTACTGCTCGGTCTGGTGGCGGCGCCTGGTTAACATCGGGGCCTACGGTTACGTTTTTTGCCAGGCGGCGCTGCTGCTGGGCCTGCCGGAGAGCGGTCACGATGCGCTGATCCGCTTGCTCGGCATCCTCCTGGTCGGGCTCCTCATCACCTTCATCCTGCAGAATCGCGTGGCGTTCGCGCGCTGGCTGCACGAGACCGGGCGGACCAGCGGCACGCGGGCGCACCTCAGGGTCTTCGCGTTCCTGGGCAAGCTCGCCGATTTCTGGCACATCCCGGCGATCCTCTACGTCGTCGCGGGCGGGCTGCTGGCTGCGGCGGAGGGGCTGGAGGGCTTTCTCTTCCTGATCAAGGGGAGCGCGCTCACTCTCTTGATCGCCTGGGCCACGGGCTTCGGCTTCGCAGGCGTCAGGCGCGCCTTCGAGCGAGGCTTCCGCATCCGCGCCGAGCTGCACGAGCGCTATCCAGGACTGCAGGCGCGGGTCAACCGCTACCTGCCGGTGGCACGCCGGGCGGCGCAGGCGGTGATCCTGCTGCTGGGGATTTGTCTCATCCTCGAAGCGTGGAACGCCGACATCTTCACCTGGCTCGCGAGCGAAATCGGCCGCGCCGTGATCGCAACGATCGCCTCGATCGTCGCCATCGCCCTCATCGCGACGATCGTGCTCGAAGTGGCGACGACCCTCGTCGACCGCTACCTGACCCAGGTCGACGAGAAGGGCGAGCTGCTGGAGCGGAGCCAGCGCGCCCGCACCCTGCTGCCGCTCGCGCGCAACGCGCTCCGCGTCGTGGTCGGCGTGATCGCGGCGTTGATGATCCTCTCCGAGATCGGCATCGACATCGCGCCTGTGCTGGCGGGCGTCGGCGTCGCCGGCCTCGCCATCGGCTTTGGCGCGCAGACCCTGGTGAAGGACATCATCACCGGACTCTTCATCCTGCTGGAGGACAGCGTCGCCGTGGGCGATGTCGTCACCGCCGGCGGCCACACCGGCACGGTGGAGGCGATCACCATCCGCACCATCCGCCTGCGCGACCTGCAAGGCCACGTGCACACCGTGCCGTTCAGTGGGGTCGACACGATCTCCAACATGACCAAGGAGTTCTCCTACTACCTGATCGACATGGGCGTGGCTTACCGCGAGGACTACGACGAGGTGGTCGAGGTCATGCGCGAGGTGGGCGCGGCGCTGCGGCAGGACCCGGAGTTCGGCCCCAACATGCTGGAGCCGCTGGAGATCATGGGCCTCAACAGCTTCGGCGATTCGGCGGTCATCGTGCGCGCCCGGCTAAAGACCAAGCCGCTCACGCAGTGGGCGACCGGGCGGGAGTACAACCGCAGGCTCAAGGCCGCGTTCGACGAACGCGGCATCGAGATTCCCTTCCCCCACACGCAGATCTACTTCGGCGAGGACAAGCAGGGCCGCGCGCCCGCCGCCCGGGTGGTCATCGAGGACGCGCGGGCGGACGACGACGCACCGCCACAGTCCTCCCCCGATGACGAGAAGGACCGTGAGAAACAGGCGCGGCAGCGCGAGCGCCCGCCGCGCGAGCGGTCCGCTGACGGTCCGGACGACGCGGGCAGCACTTCGGGCGACGACGCACCGGGTTAGCGCGGCACGATCCTTCAACATTTCAAACAGGGACGTGATCCGCGATGCGGACGCGTTGACTAAGGCGCGGCTCGGCCGCATCGTGCGGCCGCGATATTGGGCAGACGCGGTGGCGGCAACAGTCCGCCTACGGGGGTTGCATGAAAGCGTCCGATCTTCTGGTCAAATGCCTCGAAACCGAGGGCGTGACCCACATCTTCGGAATTCCCGGCGAAGAGAACGCCGACGTGATGATGTCGCTGATGGACAGCAACATCGACTTCGTCCTCTGCCGGCACGAGCAGGCGGCGGCCTTCATGGCGGATGTCTATGGCCGGCTCACGGGGAAGGCAGGCGTCTGCCTCGGCACTCTCGGCCCAGGCGCCACCAATCTCGTGACCGGCGTCGCCGATGCCAACATGGACCGCGCCCCCCTGGTGTGCCTCATCGGCCAGGCCGGCACCCAGCGGCTGCACAAGGAGAGCCACCAGAACATGGATTCGGTCTCCATGTTCCGCCCGATCACCAAGTGGGCGCAGACGGTGCACCAGCCGGACAACATTCCCGAGATCGTGCGCAAGGCCTTCAAGGTCGCCGAGGCCGAGAAGCCGGGGGCGGTGCTGATCGAGCTGCCGGAGGATATCGCCGAGCACGAGGCGACTGGCGCGCCGATCACCCCGATCAAGACGCGGCGGCCCGGCGCCGACTACAAGGCGGTGGCGCGGTCGGTGGACGCGATCATGGGGGCCAAGAACCCGCTGATCCTCGCCGGCAACGGCGCTATCCGTAAGCGCGCCTCCACGCAGCTCCGGCGCCTCGCGGACCTCACCGGCATCGGCGTGGTCAACACCTTCATGGGCAAGGGGGCCGTGCCCAGGAGCGACGAGCACTGCCTCTACACCGTGGGCCTGCAAGGCAAGGACCACATCATCGCGGCGCTGCGCGAGGCCGACGTGATCGTCTCCGTCGGCTACGACCTGGTGGAGTATTCGCCCGCCTTCTGGAACCGGGGCGCAGAGAAGACCATCGTCCATATCGACTTCTGGCCGGCCGAGGTGGACGGCGACTACCAGGTGGACGTCGACGTCGCCGGCGACATCGCCGACGCGCTCTGGCAGATCAACGAGGAGATCGAGCGGCGTAGCGCGGAGGGCGCCGCCAGCCTGCCGCTCTTCGACATCGGCGAGCGGCAGGCGCTCCGCAATACCATCCACGACGATCTCACGGCGGAGCGGGGCAGCAGCCATTTCCCCATGCGCCCGCAGAAGGTGCTCTACGACGTGCGCAACGTCATGGGGCCGGAGGACGTGCTGCTGTCGGACGTGGGCGCCCACAAAATGTGGATCGCCCGCTATTACCAGTGCGACGAGGCGAACACCTGCCTGATCTCCAACGGCTTCTGCACCATGGGCTTCGCCTTCCCCGGCTCGCTCGGGGCGAAGATCGCCATGCCCGAGCGCCGGATCCTGTCGATCAACGGCGATGCCGGGTTCTTCATGAACGCGCAGGACATGGAGACCGCGGTCAGGCGCAAGCTCAACGTCGTCGCCATGATCTGGATGGACGGCGCCTACGGGCTGATCGAGTGGAAGCAGCGCAACGCCTTCGACGGCCGGCACTTCGACCTCTCGTTCACCAATCCGGACCTCCAGCTCTGGGCCGAGTCCTACGGCGCCTGGGGGCGCACCATCGAGAAGGCCGATGAGCTCGTGCCCGCACTGGAGGAGGCCTTCCAGCAGCCGGGGCCGGCAGTGATCGGCGTGCCGATCGACTACGGCGAGAACATGAAGCTCTCCGCCCGCCTCGGGAAGATCGAATACCCGATATGATCCCTGGTTCAGCGTGCTAGCGCGTTGACTTGAGGGGCCTCTGAACGGATAGTGCGCGCTTTCCAAATCTTGGGAGGCGCTGCCGTGTCCAGCTCATTGATGGCCAACTATGGCCGCTTCGACCTCACCTTCGAGCGGGGCGAGGGGTCGTATCTCTACACGGCCGACGGCGCGCGCTACCTGGATTTCGGCTGCGGTATCGGCGTGACCAGCCTGGGCCATGCGCATCCGCACGTGGTGGCCGCGTTGGAGGCCCAGAGCAGGGAGCTCTGGCACGTCTCGAACCTCTACCATATTCCGCCGCAGGCGCGCCTCGCCGAGCGGCTGACCGCCGCGTCTTTCGCCGACCGCGTGCTCTTCTGCAATTCCGGTGCGGAGGCGATGGAGTGCGCGATCAAGCTTGCGCGCATCTATCAGACCAGCTGCGGCGCGCCCGAGCGTTACCGCGTGATCACGTTCCGCAACGCCTTCCACGGGCGGACGCTTGCAACCATCGCGGCGGGTGCTCAGGCCAAGCACCTCAAGGGATTCGAGCCGGCCGTCGATGCCTTCGACCAGGTGGACCTGAACGACCTGGATGCAACCCGTTCTGCCATTGGCGACGAGACAGCGGCGCTGCTGGTGGAGCCGATCCAGGGCGAAGGCGGCGTCCATCCGGCGGCTGATGAGTTCCTGCAGGGGTTGCGCGCACTCGCCGACGAGGCGGGACTGGTGCTCATCTTCGACGAGGTGCAGTGCGGCGTGGGGCGGACGGGGCGGCTCTTCGCCCACGAGTGGGCGGGTGTAACCCCTGACATCATGGCTGTCGCCAAAGCGCTCGGAAACGGCTTCCCCATCGGTGCCTGCCTCGCGCGGGAGGAGGTCGCCGCGGCGATGGTTCCCGGCAGCCACGGCACCACCTTCGGCGGCAACCCACTGGCGACTGCGGTGGCCAACGCCGTGCTCGACGTGGTGCTCGCGGATGGCTTCCTCGATACCGTGCAGAAGAATGCCGCGCTACTGACCGAAAGGCTGACCTCGCTCGCCGGCAACAAGAGCGTCTACACCGGCGTGCGCGGACGCGGCATGATGCTGGGCCTGGAGTGCGTCGTGCCCAACATGGAGCTGCTCGGCGCGCTGCGCGAGAACAAGGTGCTGGCGCTGCCGGCGGACAGCAACGTGCTTCGCATGCTGCCCTCGCTCAACATCGGCGAGGCCGAGATCGACGAGGCCTGCGGTGCGCTGGAGCGGGCCTTGAGCCAGGTTGGGTCGTGACCCAGCCCCGCCACTTTCTCGACTTCGACGGGATCGACGCGGCCACGCTGCGTGCGACTATCGACCGCGCACGCACGCTGAAGGGGCGGAACGGCGCCGCGCCGCTCGCCGGCAAGACGCTGGCCGCGATCTTCGAGAGCCCGTCGACGCGGACGCGGGTCTCGTTCGAGGTTGCCATGGACGAGCTCGGCGGCAAGACCATCACCATGACGGCTGCCGACATGCAGCTCGGGCGCGGCGAGACCATCGAGGACACCGCGCGCGTGCTCTCACGCTATGTCGATGCCATCGCGCTGCGCACCCGCTCCCACGAGACGCTTATGGCGCTCGCGGAGGGTGCGAGCGTGCCGGTCATCAACGCACTCTCCGACCGCAGCCACCCCTGCCAGTTGGTCGCCGACGTGATGACCTACGAGGAGCATCGGGGGCCCATAGCGGGCCGCACGGTCGCCTGGCTCGGTGACGGAAACAATATGGCCGCGACCTGGGTGCAGACCGCGGCGCACTGCGGCTTCAGCCTGCGCCTCGCCTGCCCGGCCGCCTACCCGCCGGCGCCCGAGACCGTCGCCTGGGCGAAAGAGCGGGGCGCCGATATCGAGGTGGGAACCGATGTGGCCGGCGCGGTGACCGGTGCCGACTGCGTGGTGACCGATACCTGGGTGTCGCTGCACGACGACCCCGCGCGCAAGGGCAACGTGTCGTTCGAGCCCTTCCGGGTCGACGAGGCGGTGATGGCGATGGCGGCACCCGATGCGATCTTCATGCACTGCCTGCCTGCGAAACGGGGCTGCGAGGTGACCGACGCGGTGCTCGACGGCCCGCAGTCCGTGGTGTTCGACGAGGCGGCCAACCGCGTTCCCGCACAGAAGTCGATCCTGCTCTGGTGCCTCGAGGGCGCGCTTCCATGACCAGTCCTGCACTCCGCTCCGCGCTCACCAGCGATGCGGCCAGCATTGCGGGGTGCGTGCGAGAGGCTTACTCGCCCTACATCAAGCGCATCGGCAAACCGCCAGGACCCATGCTGGGGACCTACGACGAGATCGTCCGCGATCACCGCGTGTTTGTCGTCGATGACGGCGAGGAGATTGTTGGCGTCCTCGTTCTCATCGAAGAAGAGCGCGGCCTGCTTCTCGATAACATCGCTGTGCGGCCGTCGAGGCAGGGGGAGGGAATCGGCCGCCGGCTTATGGAGCACGCAGAAGCTGAAGGCCGCCGGCTGGGCTACGCGCACCTTGATTTGTATACCCACCAGCGGATGACGGAGAATGTCGCACTCTACGTGCGCCGTGGATATGAGGAAACTGAGCGCCGCGTCGAGCGCGGCTATCCGCGGGTCTACATGCGGAAGCGTCTCTGATCGCGGAGGCGGAATAGCCAGCCATCAACGGATGCCCGAGCATTCAGCCTGCTCAATCTCTTCAGGTCGCAAGACGCGGCCCACACCGGATGGATACCCTGTTGCTCGATGCCCTTGCGTCGGCCTAGCGGTGGACCTAGGGTCCGCGCCCATGAGCCCACGGCATCGTATTCCCGTTTCTCGACGCCGCACCTGCGCATAGGCGGTCGCGGGCTCGTTCACCACCAGCATCACAATCCAACCAGCCGCGACCGTCGCCGAGAGGCGGGGTGCGTGTTGTTGTCCTTGTCCTCGGCGTCCCGAGCGGGGAGGACAAGGCAATGACGTCAACTTCAGAGCTGCACGCAGAGAGCACGACACCAGACCCCTACGGGGCCCTGATGGGAATCACCCGGCGGCCCCCGATCACCTTCACGCGCGGGCGCGGCGGGTTGTTATGGGACAGCGAGGGCGATCGCTACCTGGATTTCGTCCAGGGCTGGGCGGTGAACTGCCTCGGGCACGCGCCGCCGGCAGTCGCCCGCGCGCTGGCCGAGCAGTCGACCAGGCTGCTCAACTGCAGCCCCGCCTACTACAGCGAGCCGATGACGCGGTACGCGGACGCCCTGACGGCCGCTGCGGGCCTGGAACGGGTCTTCTTCGCCAACAGCGGCGCGGAGGCCAATGAGGGCGCCATCAAGCTTGCGCGGAAATGGGGCGCCACGCACCGCGGCGGTGCCTACGAGATCGTCACCACCGTCCACGGCTTCCACGGCCGGACTCTTGCCACGATGTCCGCATCGGGAAAGGCGGCCTGGGACGGGCTGTTCGAACCCAGGGTGACCGGGTTTCTGAAGGTCCCGTTGAACGACCTGGGTGCCGTGGAAGCTGCAATCACGGACAAGACGGTCGCCATCATGCTGGAGCCGATCCAGGGCGAGTCCGGCGTCTGGCCCGCCGACGACTATTTGAGGTCGCTGCGTTCATTGGCGGACGAGCGGGGACTTCTGCTGATTTTCGACGAGATCCAGACCGGCATGGGACGGACGGGCGCTCTGTTCTGCTTCGAGCATACCGGTGTCCGGCCCGACATCATTACGCTGGGCAAGGGGATCGGCGCCGGACCCCCCTTGGCGGCGTTGCTCGCGCGGGAAGAGATCTGCTGTTTCGACCCCGGCGATCAGGGCGGCACCTATAACGGCAACGCGCTCATGGCCGCGGTCGGTTTGGCGGTGCTCGAAGAGCTCACTGCCGAGGGCTTTCTCGACCGCGTTTGCGAGGCGGGGGAGGTGCTTCGTCACGGCCTGGAGGACCTCAGCGACAAGTACGGCCTCAGCGCCGTGCGCGGCAAGGGGCTGCTCCTCGCCCTCGACCTGAAGCCGCGGGCCGATGGCTTCGCCCTCGTCGAGAAGGCGCTAGCAAAGGGATTGTTGCTCAACGCCCCCGCCCCCGACGCGCTCCGCTTCGTACCAGCGCTCAACGTGTCCGATGCGGAGATTGCCGAAATGCTTGATCTGCTGGACGGGTTGCTGACGGACCGATAGCAGGTGGAATGGCATCTCGCCGGGAACGGCGGCGCCCCGGCGAGACGGGGCCACTCAGCCATACCGGGGAGGCGCGACGCGTGCGGCCGGTGCGAATCGCAAAAATACTCTACCGAATGGTTGAGCATCGGCCGGAAGCCGGTATGCTCAACCGTATGGTTGAGCATGATCTGAACCGTGTCTTTCACGCGCTCGGCGATTCCACCCGCCGCGCCATCCTCGATCGCCTGGCCGAAGGGGAAGCGACCGTAAGCCATCTCTCCCGGCCTTTCGATCTCTCGTTCGCTGCGGTGTCGAAGCATCTCGGCGTGCTCGAACGGGCCGGCCTCGTGACGCGCGAATCGCGGGGACGGGAACGGGTGTGCCGGATCAATCCGGCTGCGCTCGATGACGCCCGCTCCTGGCTGGAATTCCACGAACGCTTCTGGACGGACCATCTTGAGGCGCTCGAGGCGCTCGTCGGGACCGCCCCGGACAGCCCGGACGAATCGCGATGACCGAGCTGAACCCATCTGCGGGAGTTGCGGAACGGGGCGTCTACCTGACGCTGCATCGTACGATCGACGCGCCGGTCGAGGCGGTCTACGCCGCGTGGACCGAGCCGGAGATGCTGCGTCGCTGGCTGGCGCCCGGCAATGCCACAGTGGTGCGCGCGGTCGCCGAGGTCGCGGTCGGTGGAACGTTCCTGGTCGAGATGCGGGGGGCGGACGGGCGGAGATGTGTCGATGATGACGGCGAGGGTGCCCATGCCCTCGGTACGCATCGAGGGAAGGAAGAGACCCCCGTCGATGAAGCGCCGGTTCGGCACGCTCCAGGAGTAGTCGCGGGGCGCGGCGTCGGTCATGTAGCGGCGCAGCAGCGAGCGCCAGTCGAGGGTGCTGCGGTGCGCGTCCCGGATGGTCTCCTCCACCGCGCCGGGCGCCAGGCCTTGCGCCCTGGCGAGGTTGAGGGCCTGGTGCATGGCCTCGTCCCAGGCCTGCTCCTCGGCGTTGACGTCGATCGGCGCGTCGGTGGACATGCCGTGGGCATCGGCGTCGCCGTCATTGCGCGCGCCGGCATCCATGATCTCGCCGGTGCCGGCGGGATCGACGCTGGGGGCGGCATCGGTCCGGTCGTGCTCGCCCGTATGGTCCTGGTCCCGAGGACCGCTGTCGCCGGACGGGCCGGTGTCGTCGCCGCAATCGTCATCGTCACCGCCGGTCTGCGGATCGTTTGCGCCGCCGTTGCCGCCGCCCGGAGAAGAAGGCGGGTTGTCCTCGCCCCTATCCTGACCGTCGTCGTCCTGCGGCTCCGGCAGGCGGTCGTAGGCCTGCTCGACGCTGATCCCGTCCCAGGCCTCGGCGTCGGGCGGGAGCTTGAAGCCCGCGTCGCGCAGCAATCCGTGGGTGACGAGCTGCGATGCGGTCTGCCAGCGGGCGGGGTCGCGTTCGCCCCGGCGGGTGTGGTGCTTCAGCGCGCAGGCCAGCACCACGCGCCCGATCGCGGACTTGACGAGGTCCGCGCCGGTGTCGGCCACCCACTCGGGCGAGTAGCGGATCTCACGGCCGTCGCTCGCCAGCGTCTCGCGGGCGGCGTCGGCGCGGATCGGCAGCCTGAGCGCGAGGCTGCCGAAGAAGGGCTGATCCTGGAGCAGCGCCGTCACGCAGTCGCTGACCCGGCGCGCCGATTCCTCGCGGGCGCGGCGGGACATCACGCGGCCTCCCTGTGGGCCTGGGCGCCGTCCCCGAAGTAGCCGGCGAACTGCTGCGCGAGCGCGTCGGCGTCGCGCTTCACCTGCTGGCGCACATTGGGGTTGAACGTGGGAGACGGGCGCAGCGTATCGGGATCGGCGCTCGCGATCCTGTCCTTCACCTCCTGGCACAGCGTCGCAAGGCGGTGGTCCCCAAAAATGTTGAGGCGCGGGACGACGTCCACCAGCTCGCGGATGTTCTCGATCATGGAATTCCGGAACACCAGGGGCTTGCCGTCCTCGCCCGTCTGCAGGCGCTCGGAGACGCGCTCGACCGCCTCGCCCAGGCGCCGGTAGAGGTCGCCCACGGCATCGTGCAGCTTCTCCTCGACCTGGCTCTCGATGTCGCGCTTCACGCGGTCGGTGTCGTGGGTGGCGAGCTTGGCCATGAAGTGGTCGGCGTCCGGCACCGGGGTTATGCGGTAGCGGACGGAGAACTTGCCCTGCAGCGCCTCCTTCGAGGGATAGTCGTCGATGCGGAAGAGCCGGCCGAGGTCGAGCCGGGCCTGGTCGACGTTGTCGTCGTAGTCCTCGATGAAGCGGGCGCGCTCGCGCACCATGCGCTCGCGCAAGCCGTCCATGAGCTCCGTGTAGCGCTCGTAGTTGGCGACGGTGAGAAGGCGCGCGCCCTTGTCGTCCCAGGGAAGGGACTGCTCGTAATGCGTGCTCCTGCATGCGCTCACGGTGGCGGTGAGGGCGGCGAAGGCGGCCTTGGGCAGAAGGCGCTTGTTGTAGCGGCCGGCGCTGGCCGCGGCGTCGTGGTGGGCGGCGACATGGTTGGAGGCCTCGCGGTCGTAGAGCCGGCCGGACCAGGCCGTGATCCGCAGGCTGACCAGCATCGCGTCGCGGGTGAGATTCATCGTGTGTCCTTTCGTGATGTGACGCCGTCGGGCGCCGCGCGGCCGCTGTCAGCGCGGGGCGCTCGAGCGGCATTCGGTGTCACCAGTCGCAGGTGTCGAGGAAGCGGAAGAGTCCGTCCTCTCAGAGCCAGGTCGAGGAGACGCCGCGGCCCCGGTAGGTGTCGCGGCGGACGACGTTCAGGCCGTCCGCGATCGTGTCGGGCACCACCTTCGGAAAAGGCTCCGTGCGGCGTTCCTCGGCGGCAGCGGCGGCCCGGCGGTCGGCGAAGATGCAGAGACGGTTGTCGCGCGGCTTCGGCATGACGCCTCCCCGCTCACTGCGTCCGGGCGGCGGCCCAGCGGATGAAGGCGTCGGTGTGCTGCAAATCGGGCTCGCGGCGGATGCAGGAGCCGACGAGGAACTCGCCCACCTCGCGCCTGAGGCGGAGCGCATAGGAAACGATGCTGCCGAGGTTGACGTCGTTGGCCATGCGGTAGAGCGAGCCGCAGAGCGCGATCAGCGTGCTCGCGTTCTCGGGCACGGCGGCGTTCTCGGGATCGTCGATGATGGCCTTGGGGTGGGGCAGCTCGCGCCAGACCTTGAGGAAGGCAGAGAACTCCACGGCCGCCGCCTCGCCCACGGTGCCCTGGAAGAGCGAGCGCTCGAGGTTGGCGTCGAGGCTCGCGCGCCGGTGCACGATGTTGGAGGCTATCTCCCAATATCGCGGCTTCATGGATATGGTGAGAACAGGGCGACAGCCCACGGAGCGCTTGCTCTGGCGGCTAGATCGCTCAACATATTTCTGGCCTCCTCTCTTGGCTTCACCAAGACAAGAGGAGAGCCATCATGTCAT
>JAJDVB010000088.1 GCA_022826345.1 Alphaproteobacteria bacterium | reverse complement strand
GGCGATCGGGTCGGGCACGCAACGATGTGCATCGCGACCGGATCGGGCATGCGATCATGGCAGGCGCAGTTGACCGATCACCATGATCGTCACGAGTGCGGGGCTCGGTGACGCCGGGCCGTTCAGGCGAGGCGGCACCAGCGTCGGGCGAGGCGTCGTAGCGCTCGTCGCCATCGGCGGCGGCACTGACGGGGAGCCTGCACAGGGGTCTCGCAGTTCGTCTCCCGGAGGTGAAGTTCGGCACGGCGGTAGCTGTCGCACTCGGCGATGCGCCGTTGCGACCGTCATGGTCATGGTCATCTTCGGCAGCGGGGGCGCTCGCGGCGACACTCGCACCGGCGCAGCACTCGGCGACGGCGGCATGCGGCTGGGCCGAGGGTCGGCTTTCGCGGAGGGTGGACACGCGACCGCAACGATCCGGCGCTGGTGGCCGGAGGGCAACCGGGAAGACGTGCAGAGGCCGGCGATCACGATCGGCGCGGTGTGCCGATCGCCTTGATCGTCAGCAGTGCAGGGCTTGACGAGGCCGGGCCGTTCGGGCGCGGCGGCGCCGATGTCGGGCGAGGCGTCGAGGCGCTCGTCGCCATCGGCGACGGCGCTGACGCCGAGCACGCGCATGGGAGATGCAGTCCATGGGTCGAAGGTGATTTGCGGAACGATGTCGGCGGCTGCACTCGCCGGTGCATCCTCGCCATCTTCATCGCCGCGATCATCGTCACCGGCACAAGCGGGAGCGCGCGCGGTCGAGGCGCTGGCCGATGCAGCGCTCGGCGCCGGCGTGCGGCTCGGCCGCAGGCAGGGCTTCGCGGACGGAATCGCAGTCGCATCCGCTGCTGCGAGGCGAGCGTCCGTCGATGGTGCGCAGCACCGCGACAGACGCGATGCCGAAGCCGCGGCGGGGACAACACTCGCCGGTTCGAGCGCGAGCGGCGCCAGCGCGAAGCGCGGCGCCACCGACCGTCGAACGCGCTCTGGGGTTGGCGATGCGCGGTCTGACGGACGGGCGCACAGGCCGACGCTGATGACGCCCGTCGTGAAACACGACGAAAGCGGCCGATCCCGCATCGGGGATCGGCCGCTTCGTCGAGGCGCGCGCTGCTTACGCGGCCACGGTCATCACCGGTATGCCCAGCGAGCGGGCTTTGTCGACGAGGTTGCCGGTGATGCCGCTGCCGGGGAACGCGATGACGCCCTTGGGCAGCAGGTTGAGCAGGTCGTCGTTCCTGCGGAAGGGCGCGGCCTTGCCGTGCGCGCTCCAGTCGGGGCGGCAGACGACCTGGTTGACGCCTCTGGCCTCGGCCCAGCTTGCGGCGATCTTCTCGACGCCGGGACCGCCGCCATGTAGCAGCACCATGTCGCCGTACTTCGCGCGCGCCATGTCGAGCGTGCTCCACACCGCGTCGGCATCGCTGACGGTCTTGCCGCCGGTGATGGCGACCAGGGTGCCCTCGGGCAGGTGCGCCCTCGTCTCGCGGTCCTTGCGTGCTCTGCGGAAGTCGCGTGCGTCGATGGCGGCGGAGGTGAGCGCACCGGTCTGGCTCGCGTGCGAGCCGTGGCGCGGGCGCCAAGTGTCGCCGGTCTCGACGCGGTAGGCGTCGGCGGCGAGGTCGCGGAGCTTCTCGAAGGCGTCGCGCCTGTCGCCGAGGTTCTGCGCGCGGTCGGTGAGCGTCTCCAGCTCGTGCGCCTTCACTTCCGAACCGTCCTGCGCCTTCTCGAGGTCGCGCATCTCGGGCGCGATGCGGTCGACGGCGCGGTCCAGCCTCTGCACCTGGCTGTGCAGCATGTTGGTCAGGCCCCACATGAGCGGCTCGCGCTCGTCGGCCATCTGCGTGCCGTCTACGGTGATGCCGTCGACGATGACGCGGATGGCTTCGTTCAGCGCATCGATGGCGTCGTCTTCGTCCCAGACGACCCTGCTGTCGAGCTCGCCGCGCTCGGGCGCTGCGCCGTAGAGGGCCATGCCCTCGCAGACCGTGGCAGTGGAAGAAGCTGATGCGGTAGTGCTGGTAGTGTCGATCATGACGATCTCCCTTGTCATCCTCCGGGACCCTGTGCCCCGTCGTGATGTCCTTTGTGATTCACGTGCGCGCAGCGGCAGCACCTGGCCCTGGGAAGTCTTGGGCGGGTTCCGGTGCGGAAGTTCGGCGATTTGGTGCGGAAGATGGTGCCGTCGTGCCGGTGGGAACGGTGCTCCGCAGCAAATCCATTCCAGTGGTCATTACGGCGCCGTGCCGGGCGGGCCCGCTTGGGCCTGCCCGGCGTCCAGGCGCCGCCATGAACGGTTCCGCGAATGGATTTGAGGCGGTGCAGCGTGACGCGTCGGCCCCGCGTCAGGGGCCGGCGCGCTGCGAGACGAGGCGGTTGGCGATTACACGCAAGCCATCTTCACGGTCGCCGAACTTCACGGCCCGCCTTAGACTTCCCTGGGCCAGGCCGCAGGGAGCGCAGCGACCGGAGGACCCGCAGGGTTGCTGCCGCGAGCACACGTGACATCCTCGGACATCACGACGGACGGACCCCTGTTTTTTTCCTGCAAACGGCGTGGCACCGGCGCAGCGGTGAAGGGCGCGGTGCCGGCCGCGGGCCGGGCAACGGGATTGAGAGCGAGCCGCTCCCGGTGCCGCTTGTCACCGCTCAAAGCAGGGGATGGGTGTCGAGAAGGTGGCGGGCGACCTCGCGGACGCGATGGCGCTCGTGCACCCTGACGGGGCCGCGGGGGTCCTCGCTGAGATGCACCACATAGAACACCGCGCCGTCGACGAGGATGTCGTCGTGGCGGGAGACGTCCCCGACGTAGTCGCCGTCCTGATAGACGCGGGCCTCGTTCTCGCCCACCCGCCGGAACCCGATGTCGCTGCTCATTGTGCTCTCCCCGTGGCGTGATGCCGGCGCGGAGAGGACTCTCTCTCCTCTCCATGCGGCTCGCCGCTCGCCCGCTTCACTCGACCTCCCGGTCTGCGAGCGCGGCCGCCGTCCAGGCGGCGAGCGCGGCGGGGCCGAAGGTGAGCAAGTCCTGGTTGAAGTCGGTGCCGCGGGACACGATGACGGTGGCGGCGACGCCCGCCCGCGCGCAGCGCCGGGCGAGGCGCTCGGCCGCGCGCTCGCCTTCTTTATCGTTGTCCCTGGCGATGACGAGGCGGGCTGTGCCGGCAGGCGGCGCGAAGGCACCGAGGCTGCCGGCCGAGAGCGCGGCGGCGGCGGTGATGGCCGGAACGGCCGTCACCAGCGAGAGCACGGTCTCTATGCCTTCGCCGACGAGGAGCGAAGCTCCGTCGGCGGGGCGGCCGAAGCGCACGGCATGACCGTAGATCCGTCCGAGGGCCTTGCGCGGCGATGCGAGGTTCGCCTTTGCGGGGCGCCGATGGTCCAGCCAGGTTCGATGGACGCCGGTGACGATGTCGCCGTCGTGAGCGGTCACGGCGGCGACCAGGGCGGGCAGGCGGCGCATGCCGCCGCCGTCGCGGTAGATGAGGCTGGGATGGAAGCGCAGCGCCGGGAAGCGGCAGTGCGCGAGCCCGCGGGCGTGCAGATACGCCTCGGCATGGGTGCCGTCGATGGCGCGGCAGCGCTGCCACAGGCGGCGTGCCGCCTCGGTGGCGTCGTAGGCGTCGCCCGGGCCCGCAGCCGGCGCAGCCGGCCGGGCGAGGAAAGCGCGCGCCTCGTCGAGCGCCGCG
>JAJDVB010000124.1 GCA_022826345.1 Alphaproteobacteria bacterium | reverse complement strand
GCCATGGGGTGGAAATCGCCGGATCGCCCTCTTCGCCGACCCGAGAGCCGCAGAAATCTGCGACCTCGCTGGGGTAAGAAAAATCTCAGATCACCTGGAGCCCTTGCTCATCAAGGGATTCCCGACAGCGCACACGGCTCGCGCATCAGGCAGGGCTGGAACCAGGGCTGCCTCGGCGCGTTGTCGCCGAATGTCTCGGCTGATAGCGTGCCGGGATCGCTCACTTGGTCCGGGGTAATAGCTGATGACGTTCGATCTGCTGATCCGCAATGGAACCCTGGTGGACGGCTCAGGCATGCCCCGCTATCGGGCGGATGTCGGGATCAGCCAGGGCCGAATCGCGGAAATCGGCCGGATTTCCAGCCCCGCCGATGAGACGATCGACGCCGAGGGCATGATCGTCGCACCCGGCTTTATCGACGGCCACACTCACATGGATGCGCAGGTGGCGTGGGACCCGGCAGGCACCTGCTCCTGCTGGCACGGCGTGACCAGCGTGGTCATGGGCAATTGCGGGTTCGCGCTGGCGCCCTGCAAACCGGAGGCAAGGGAGTGGTTTGCCGAGTGCCTTGAGGCCGTCGAGGACATCCCCAAGGATGCCATGGTAAGCGGGATCGATTGGCGCTGGGAGACCTTCCCCGAATATCTCGCGGCCGTCGAATCGTTCCCGAAAGCTATCAACTACGCCGCCTACATCGGGCACTCGGCTCTGAGAATGTATGCGATGGGCGATCGCGCCTTGGACGAGGAGGCCAGCGAAGACGATCTCACACTCATGGCGAACCTGGTGCAGGAGGCGCTCCGCGCCGGCGCCATGGGCCTGTCTTCGTCCAGGGCCACCACTCATATCCGCCCTGACGGCGGTCCGGTGGCAAGCCGCATCGGCAACTGGGCCGAAATTGCGCACCTGGTGCACGCGATGGCCGAGCTGAACGCCGGCATCTTCCAGGTTGGACCCGATGTCTCGGGTGGCGAGGCGCAGCGCGTATGCTTGGACGAGCTGGCCAAGATCGCAGTCTCAAGCGGCCGGCCGCTGATGCTGGGAGTCCTTGCTACGCGCCAGGGCGATCGACCCAACCCTCTCGAGTTCCAGTTCGAGTGGATGGACAGGGTTGCGGCCGAAGGGGGTCGGGTCCTGGGACAAGCCACCACGAAATCGATCAACGCCGTGTTCTCGCTGAAGTCCTACCTTCCGTTCGATGCCCTGCCGGTCTGGAGCGACATCCGCGGCCTCTCGGTGGAGGAGCAGCAGGCCCGCTTCCGCGACCCGGATACCCGCGCCGGCCTTGTCGCGGCCGAAGCGGGGATGCAGCCCCGGAGTACCGAATTCCAGGGTGGCGGCGCTGCCACGACAAATCCGTACAAGCCGGACTATGCCAACCTGTTTCCGATGTTCGACGTGAACTGGAATGACCCCAGCATTGAGGAGCTCGCGCAATCCTCCGGGCGGCATCCTGTCGAGGTCATGCTCGACCTGATGGTGGAAAACGACGACTTGGTCTTCGTCCAGCCGCTGGTGAACGAGACACCAGACGAGGTTCACCGGATGCTGAAGAGCCCCCATTCGCTCGCCACTTTTTCCGACTCGGGCGCGCACGTGTGCCAGGAGATGGGCTCATCGCTCCAGACACACTTGCTGAGTTACTGGGTGCGCACCAAGCAGGCGTTCACCTTGGAAGAAGCGGTACGGATGCTGACGTTCGATAATGCGTCTGCCTGGGGCATGCACGACCGGGGCCTGTTACGCCCCGGCTTCACGGCAGACATCGTGGTCTTCGACGAAACGACGGTCCGGCCACGCCTACCCACGGTCCAGCACGACCTGCCCGGCGGCGCCCGCAGGCTCGTACAGAAGGCCGACGGCATTGCCGCCACGGTCGTCAATGGCGCTATCACGCTGAGGGACGGGGAACCCACCGGCGCGCACCCCGGCCAGCTCATCCGAGGCGGCGCTGCCGCCCACTAACCCGCGTTGCTCACCAGGGTCTCTGTCTATCTGCCCTTGAAGTCGGCCGGGCGCTTCTCGCGGAAGGCGTCGGTGCCCTCCTTGAGGTCTTGGGTCTGGCCCAGATCGTGGAACGAGCGCGATTCGAGGCGGAGCGCGTCAGCGAGCGGCATGTCGAAGGCGCGCATCATCACGTCCTTGGCGAAACACTGGGCAAGCGGCGCACGGCTCGCCAGGAGCTGAGCGAACTCCATGGTCTCCGCCACGAGGTCGGCGGCCGGCACGATGCGGTTGACCAGGCCGATGCGGAGCGCGTGCTCGGCGTCGACGCGCCTCCCTGAGAGGATGATCTCCATGGCGTTGCCGAGGCCCACGATCTGCGGCAGCCGCACGCAGCCGCCGTCGCAGGGGTGGAAGCCCCAGTTCACGTCCTGGTGGGCGAATTCGGCGTTGGGCGAGCAGAAGCGAATGTCGCAGGCCTCGGCGAGCTCCAGCCCGCCCGAGATCGCGTAGCCGTTGACCGCCGCGACGATCGGCTTGTCGATCTCGAGCCCGCGGGTGATGCCGCCGAAGCCCGGCCCGTCGGTAAAGCACGTGCGAAACTCGGGTGCCGGGCGGCCTGCGTAGTTCATGGTGTAGGTCTTGAGGTCGGCGCCGGCGCAGAAGGCCTTGTCGCCCGCGCCGGTGATGACCGCGACCCGCGCCTCGTCATCGGCGGCGAACGCGCGCCAGCGCTCGATCAGCCGGTCGTTGGCCGCGAAGTCGAGGGAATTCATCTTCTCGGCGCGATCGATGGTGATCAGGCGCACGTGGCCGTGCGCCTCGTAGAGGATGTCGTTGGTCATGGGCTCTTTGGCTCCTGCGCCGCTACCAGGCGGCCCAGCCGTTGTCCACCAGCAGGTCCGCGCCGTGGACCGAGTCCGAATCGGCAGACGCGAGGAAGACGGCGGCGCCGGTGAGCTGCTCCGGGTCCATGTGGCCGATGCCGGCGGGCGTCAGCTCCGCCTGCCGCGCGTCGTAGTCCGCATCCGCGCGGAGTGCTGCGTTCATGTCGGTGACGATGTTGCCGGGCGAGAGCGCGTTCACGTTGATGCCGTCGCCCGCGAGCTCCAGGCAGAGCGCTTTGGTCATGTTGGTGAGGCCGCCCTTCGACGCGCAATAGGCGGCCGAATGGGGGAAGCCGCCGCAGCCGGCGATGGAAGAGATGTTGATGATCTTGCCCGCGCCCTTGGCCTTCATGGTGGGCACGACCGCCTTGGTCATGAAGAATGCGCCCTTGAGGTTGAGCGCCTGCTGGGCATCCCAGTTTTCCTCCGTGACCTCCTCGATCGGCTTGGGCGTGAAGATGCCGGCGTTGTTCACCAGGATGTCCACCGTGCCGAACGCCTCGATCACCTCCCCCGCCAGGCGCTCGCACTCTGCGACCACACCGACGTCGGCCATGAATGCCTGGGCTTTGCCGCCGGCGGCCTCGATCTCGGCCACCACCGCCTCGGCGCGCTCGCGCCTGGTGTTGCCGACAACGGCGACGGCGGCACCCTCGCGCCCGTAACGCCGCGCAATGCAGGCGCCGATGCCGCGCGACGAGCCGGTGATGATCGCCGCCTTGCCTTCGAGTTTCATGGTGACCCCTCCCCGCGTTCGACGCCGATCCTAACCCGCCTTTCCTACCAAGGTCATGGTCTGCGCGGCGCTCTCCGGGGACATGTAGAGGTTCCGCGACTGGCACAAGCGCGACGAATGGAACAAGTTCATCTGGCAAGTCTCCGATTGGGATGTGAACATGTACCTGGACTGCTTGCCCTAGCGGGGTGCAGGAGAAGCGCAGATGGCATTCGAGCTCACGCCCGCACAGATCGACCGGTTCAACGAAGACGGCTTTCTGGTCGTCGACAAGCTGATCAATGACGAG
>JAJDVB010000192.1 GCA_022826345.1 Alphaproteobacteria bacterium | reverse complement strand
CGCCGCCAGGACCCGAAGCCTAAGATCAAGGGAAAGTGCTTTCGACATGTCTGCCGGCCTCCTCCCCGGCAGACAGTGTGAATCACAAACGAACCACTTTGAGAATTCCTTTCGATTCAGTCAGATAGGATTGCGCTCTAGGGGAATGCAGGAATACGAGATCTTTGATCTCTGCATCGATCATGTGCAGAGCCGGATCGATGCGGAGAAACCCCTGCGTGACACGATGCGCTCCAGCGCATACCAGCACGGTATCGAGATGGAGCAGGTGCGGCGAGTCTATGAGATCGAACTCCGCGATGAACTGCTCAATCGCCTGGATCTGCCTAAAGACGACTGAGGGATAGTGGTCACGAAGCCCCAGGCACGGACCGATCCAGGCTGAGCCACGCCAAGCGAGAGAACCAGATGACCAGAGCGAAGGGCGCCTAACCAGGCGCCCTTGTTACTTTCGGTGTAACTCCCCAAAAATGAGTCGGCCAGAACTCGAACAAATATTTGATAGCCGCCTCCCTGTGCTTGGAATGGGCTTGTCTCCGGAAATTCTCGGCCACATTATTGATCTTTCGCAAGGTTTCCCTGGTTACACTCATCTGATCAGTCAATTTTCTTTTCGCTCAGCGGTCAAACGAAGAGATTTGGACGTGACAGAGCTGGATCTAAAGTTGGGCATTGAGAGATGTCTTGATAGAGCTGACGAGATGGTGCTTGATGCTTACGATAAAGCAACGCGAAGTACTAAGCCAGTGCACTACTACAAAGAGGCATTGACGGCGTTCGCGTTGGCCAAAACTAACCGCCGAGGGTTCTTTAAGGCGAAAGATGTTCGAGAGCCGTTTTCCAAGATCATGAAGCAAGACATGGATATACCGAACTTTGCTCGGCACCTAAAGGAATTTCAGTCCGAAGATAGAGGGCCCGTCTTGATAAGGGAAGGAAAGCCTAAGACATATGAATACAAGTTTGCTAATCCCCTGCTCAAACCGTTTGCAATTATTGCTGGCATAAAGGGAGGCATAATTGGTATGTCTGACTACTTTGTTTCTTGAGCCATCCATGGAGTATGGTAGTAGCTTTTAACATCGTCGACTTTTAGTCTCAGTCGATCAATTTATTTCCGGATTCCTGACTTGAAGTACCCGTGACTCTCCAATATCCGAAGTTTGTCCGCCCTTCAGATAACCTACCCCATCGTGACGGCTATAATAAACTAACACGCGAGTTGGCGTCGTCGAAAGGGCTTATTTTACCGATATCCTGACTTGGTCTCTCTCCAATCGGGAAAACTCAGTGTGACGAATTACCGCGGCGTCTGAGCCGGCGCAGCTCTACGACGGCTTCGTAGAGCACGTTGCCGTTGGCCTTGCCGGCGCGGACGCTGGACTCGACGATGCTGCTGCCGACCCGGGTTTCGCGGGGAACGTGAATGTCCGTCACCTGGAAGCCGCGGGATGCCGCGATGGCGGCGAGGAAGCGGTCGGTCGGGATCGGCACTCCCTGCAGGATCGAGTTGCCGATCACCACCAGCGCCGTCGCGCCGGGCCGCAGGCACCACGCCGCACCGTCGAGGAAGCGGGCGCAGTCGTTGAAGTACTGCGCCGCGTAGTTGGCCCAGCCGTTGCCGCCGTAGACACCCTTGTCGGGGTTGCGCTGTCTGACAGCGTCGATTGCTTGCCTGATCTCGACGTTGTCGATGGTCGGGTCGAGGTCGATGCGCGCCTCGTCGCGGGCGTTCTGCCAATAGGTGCCAAAGTTGAGCGTCTCCAGTCGCTTTGCGTCTCCGGGCGACGCACAAAACCCCAGCCAATAGAGGTGCGGGCGGGTATTGCGGTTGTAGTGGTAGTTGTTGAGGTAGGGCGGCGAGGTGACGAGCAGGTCCACGCTCGCCTCTTCCAAGACGGCGTAGCCATCGAAGAAGGACTCTTCGAGCACGCGCCCGTCGTCCCGCTCAGCGTCCGAGCGTTCGCGTCGATACCACGCTGCATCCTCGGCCATCTGGTGGAGCTTGGCCGCAATGGCGCCGGCCACGTCGTCATCCTCGACATCGGGTCGCCCGACTGAGGCCTTGCGGCCCAGGCTCGGCTCGTAGGAGTAGTTGGAGTAGCCCACCATGGTCGCCGCGAAGGCGAGGCGAAACAGCGCCGCGATGGGTGAATCCAGCGTCTCCATGAAGTCGAACGCCAGCAGCACCTTGCGCTCGACCGCCGGGCTGTAGAACGGCGCCCGCGTGCGGAAAGCGGCGGGCGCCGATGCCTTGGGCGCGTGGCCCTTGCGCTCGCTCTCCTCCATGAACTTGACGAATTCTGCGGCGGCGGCCGCAAGCCGCGCGGACTCCAATCGATGCGCCCCCAGCTTCGCCCGAGCGGCGAAGACGGCGTAGGGATTGATCTCGAAGCCGACGGCTGCGTGGCCGGCGAGGTCGGCCTCGACCAGCGTCGTGCCCACGCCCGCGAAGGGGTCCAGCACGACTCCCGGCGCCGGCAGGTGGCGGGTCAGCGCGTCCTGGACGAACTGCCGTGAAAAACCCGCGATCCAGGGAACCCACCGGTGCACCGGCGTCGCCCGGTTGGCCATGAACGCGGGATCGCGGAAGGCGCCGCGGCCCTCCTCCCGGCCGGCGGTTGCGCTCACCGGCCGCTGCAACACGCCGCCCTGCCGGCGGTCAGGGGGTCAGGATGGTCGAGCCGGTGGTCTTGCGGCCCTCCAGGTCACGGTGCGCCTGGGCGGCGTCTGCCAGCGGGTAGGTCTGGTGGATCTCGATCTTGACCGCGCCCGAGCGCACGACGTCGAAGAGGGCGCCGGCGGATTCTTCGAGCTCGGGCCGCGTCGCGTTGTAGCCGAAGAGGGTGGGCCGCGTGATGTAGGCGCTCTTGGGTGCGAGCCGGGCCAGGTTGAAGTCGGTGATCGGGCCGGAGGCGTTGCCGAAGCTCGCGAGCGTCCCCAGCCGGGCCAGGCTGTTGAGCGAGCCTTCCAACGTGTCGGCGCCGATGGAATCGTAGACCACGGGCACGCCCTGGCCGTCGGTGATCTCCATGACGCGCGCGGCGAAATCCTCGGTCCGGTAGTTGACCGGGTGGTCGCAGCCATGCGCCTGGGCAAGCGCCGCCTTCTCCTCCGAGCCCACGGTGCCGATTACTGTTACGCCCAGGTGCTTGAGCCACTGGCACTGGATCAGCCCGACCCCGCCGGCGGCGGCGTGTACCAGCACGGTCTCCCCGGCCTTCACCGGGTAGGTGCTGCGGATCAGGTATTCGACCGTCATGCCCTGCAGCATCATCGCCGCGCCCTGCTCGAAGCCGATGTCGGCAGGCAGCTCCACCAGCGATCCCGCCGGCATCACGCGGGCCTCGGAATAGCCGCCGGGCGGCGGCGGGCTGGCGTAGGCGACGCGCGTGCCGGCGGAGACCTCGGTGACGCCCTCACCCACCGCCTCGACCACGCCGGCGCCTTCCATGCCGATGGTCCAGGGCAGCGAGGGCACCGGGTAGAGGCCGGTGCGGTGATAGACGTCGATGTAATTGAGGCCGATCGCCTCGTGGCGCACCAGCGCCTCGCCGGGGCCGGGATCCGGCAGCGCCACATCCTCGTAATGCAGCACCTCGGGCCCGCCGGCCTCGTGCATCCGCACAGCCTTGACCATGTGTCTCCCTTTCCTGTCGGGGGCGCCCGCCCGCGCTCTGCCTAGACCGGCAGCGGCTGCGGCAGCGCGCCTTCCAATGCGAGAAGCTGGCGCTTGGTATCACAGCCCGCGCCGCCGGAGAACCCGCCGAGCGCGCCGCCGGAGCCCACGACCCGGTGGCAGGGGATGATGAGAGGAATCGGATTGGCCCCGCAGGCGCCGCCGACGGCTCGGGGCGCGCTGTCGAGATCGCGGGCGAGGTCGCCGTAGCTCCGGGTCTGGCCATAGGGGATCGCCTGCATCACCGCCCAAACCTTGAGGCGGAAGGGTGTGCCATGCGGTGCGAGCGGCAGGTCGAAGGCGCGGCGTGTGCCGGCGAAATACTCGGTGAGCTGGCGCGCGGCCTCGGCCAGAACGCCGCCGTTCGGGCTGGAGCCGCCGCCGGGGCCGAAATCGACGGCGGCGATCGCGTCCTCCGCGGCTGTGATCGTGAGCGGGCCGACGGGACTTTCGATGGTGCAGCGGACGGCGTCCATCGGCCTCAGCCCTCCGCCGGTGCGCGGGCGTTGTCAAGGGCGGCCCGCAGCGCGTCGGGCTCGGTTACCGGGAGCGAGCAAACAGGACCGACACAGACGTAGGCCGTGGCCTGATCCTCCTGCTGGCCCTTGCCGAAGGCGGGATGGCCCAAGGGCAGCGCCTCTTTGGGCGCAAGCTGGGTCAGCACCCGGTTGGGCAGGCTGGTCGCGAACACGGCATCGAGCAGGGCTTGGGTCCCCTCCTCCCCCCGGGTGCCGCACACCACCACCTGCACCGCGCGGCGCAACACCTCGCTGTTGTTGGCGAGAGTCGAGAGCGGCGAGAAGTTGCGCTCCAGCTCGCCGGAGAACGCCTTGACCAGCGCCTCGGCGCGGTCGCGATAGGCTGTCTCGCCGGTGAGGTGATGGAGGCGCGCGAGCACGCCCACCATGGTGCCGTTGCCCGCGGGCGTCGCGGCGTCGTGGGCGGTCTTGGTGCGGCTGATGCTCGCCTCGCCGTCGTCCGGCGCGTAGAAGTAGCCACCCTCGTCCGCGTCCCAGTAGTGCGCATCAAGCACCGCGACCCAGCCGCGCGCCTTCTCGACGTAAGAAGCCTCGCCGGTCGCCTCCGCCAGCATCAGCGCCGCCCGCGCCATCTCCGCGTAGTCGTCGAGGAATTCGACATCCTTGGAGCGGCCGTGGCGGGCGGCGTGGCGCAGCCGCTCGCCCGCCGCCATGGGCCCTGCCACATAGTCGAACGCCTCGGTTGCCGCATCGAGCCACGCTTGCTCGCCAAAAACCATAGCGGCGTTGGCAAGCGCCGCGATTATCAGGCCGTTCCAGTCGGCGAGCACCTTGTCGTCCCAGCCGGGGCGCTCGCGGCCCGCGCGCCGCTCCAGCAGGATCGTGCGCATACCGGCGAGGCGGGCTTCGTCCGGCGTTCCGTCGATGCCGGGGGGCAGGAGCCGGTTGAGGATGGTCTTGCCTTCCCAGTTACCGCCTGCGGTGACGTCGTAGACAGCCTTGAAGTAAGCAGAGTCCGCGCCGAGGAGTTCGTCGATCTCCGCGTCGTTCCAGACGTAGAACTTGCCCTCCTCACCCTCGGAATCGGCGTCGAGCGCGCTCGCGAACGCGCCCTCGCCCGTGCGCATCTCGCGCATGACCCAGGCCACAGTCTCCGCCGCGCGGGCGGCGAAGAGCGGCTCGCCGGTCTCCTGCCAGACGTGGCAAAGCAGGTCGAGAAGCTGGGCGTTGTCATAGAGCATCTTCTCGAAATGGGGCGCGAGCCAACGCTCGTCAGTGGAGTAGCGGGCGAAGCCGCCACCCAGATGGTCGTAGATGCCGCCCTGGCACATGCGCTCCATGCTCAGCACCACGGCGGTCTTCATCAATTGCGAGCCGGTGCGCAGGTAGCTGCGCCAGAGCAGCTCCAGCATGGAACATTGCGGGAACTTGGGGGCGCCGCCGATGCCGCCGTGGCGGCCATCGACCTCGCGCAGCAGGCTCCGCGCCATGTTCTCTGTGTGTTCCTCCGTCACGGCTTCGCCGGGCTTGCTGCGAGCGAGACCCTGCAGTGCTTCGACCAGGGCTGTTCTGTTTTTGTCCACCTTTTCGCGGTCGTTGCGGTAGGTCTGCTCGATCAGACGCAGCACGTCCTTGAAGCCGGGGCGGCCGAAGCGGGGCTCGAGCGGGAAGTAGGTGCCGCCCCAGAAGGGCTCGGCCTTGGGGGTGAGGAACATGGTGAGCGGCCAGCCGCCCTGCTGGCCCATGAGCGCGAGTGCGCGCTGGTAGATGGTGTCGAGGTCAGGGCGCTCCTCGCGGTCCACCTTGATGTTGACGAAGAGCTGGTTCATCAGCTGGGCTGTCTCTTCGTCCTCGAAGCTCTCGTGTGCCATGACGTGGCACCAGTGGCAGGCGGAATAGCCGACCGAGAGCAGGATCGGCTTGTCGTTTGCCTTGGCTTCGGCCAGCGCATCGGGCCCCCAGGGGCGCCAGTGCACCGGGTTGTCCTGATGTTGCAGGAGGTAGGGGCTGGTCTCCGCGCCTAAGAGGTTCTCGCTCATGGCCCTTCCGGTCTGGTTCGGACCGCGCGCGCCAGCAGGGCGGCCACGGGTGCGAGCATAGGGTGCCGCACGCTGACCCGCCAGTGTGGTGGGTGGTCAAATCCCTGGCAACCGGGGACCTGGGTCAGCCGAAACTTCTGGCAGTTCGTACGGCTCCTGAACCGCCCTGTTACGCCTTGCGGGGGTCTGTCCGATTGTCTGTGTAAGCTGCGCCATGGGCGTTGCGCTTTCCAGGCTCGGCGCGCTGAGGCCGGAAAGCGACCTTCGAACAGGATCGCAAGCTGCCCCATCGCGGCGGTCCATTCAATGGGTCTTCGCCAGTGGACGCTGGCGTTGCGGATCGCCAGGAACAGAAGCTTCGGCGCCGCCTCAAGCCCAACCTCCCAATCCAACTCAAACTCCAGACGAGACCCCGACACCGCATTTTCCAACTCTCGCCCACCACGCGACACCCTCAGGCCTCACAACCCGACAGAGACAAACGTCAATCCTTCCCTGGTCGAATCAATGGGGTCGCCGAGAGCGCGTCATCAAGTCTCCCCGGACATAGCCTTGCCGGTGACGCTCAACTAACATTTGGACCGATGTGCCTTTGTGGGGGCCGGTCAGTCGGACTCGATACCGACTTTGCCCCACTGCCAGTTAGTGCAAGCGCCGCGCGAGAGGGTCGTGTCTGGTCCGACTTTGGTGATCGGTAGATGGAGGAAACAGGAATGGGGCGTGAGGCCAGCCACTCTGGGAACCAGGACCTAACTGCTCTGATGAAGCGGCTAGAGGCCGAATCCTGCGACGTTGCGCACGTCGGTATGTTCGACCTGAATGCCACCTTCCGTGAGCGCCGCGTCAGGGTAGCCGATCTCACCAGAGTATTCGGACCAGGCGGAACATTCGTCAACGTCGTGCACGAATGGGACACCGGAGAGCAGGTGTTCGGTGCCGGTCCGTTTGTCGGCGAGCCAATTGCGATCGACCCCGCGTCGCTCCGTCCCTACCCCTTCGAGCCTAATGCTTGCGCCCTTGTCGCCGACTACATCGGCCCCTCCGCCGAAAACTCGCCAAGACGTTTGCTGGAACACTTGGTGGCGAAAGCAGACGACTTGGGTCTGGGTGTGCGAGCCGCCTTCGAGTTCGAGTTTCTGGTGCTCGACGATGACGCAGAGTCCCTGAGGGAATCGGGGTTTTCGACCCTCAAGACATTTGCCAAGGATAACCGTTGTTGGACGGGCGAAAGTGCGGCGATTTACGCGGATTTCGTGACGGAGCTGGAGCGGATTCTCGTTCAGAGCGACATCGACATGTTGGCGCTCGGCCTGGAGCTTGGACCAGGATGTTTTGAAGCAACCCTCAGTCACGGCGACCCGCTGCGTGCTGCTGACAATGCAGCGTTTTTCAAGCTCTTGACGAAGGCGTATTGCCGGCGGCAGGGCAAAACGGCATCGTTCATGGCTCAGCTCGGCAGTCAATTTCCGGGCCTCTCGGGTCACATCCACTTGTCGTTGACCAACCGCGAAACGGGCAAAGACTTGTTCCCCGAGCCAACCGACGACAAAGGCATGAGCCGGACCTTCCGGTCCTTCGTGGCGGGGCTGGTCGCCCTGGCACCTGAAGCGATGCCGTTGACCCATCACACGGCCAATGCTTACCGCCGTCACGCACCGCAGAATTGGGCGCCGAAGACGGCATCCTGGGCCGTGCAGAATTATGCAGCCGCGGTCCGCGTGGTCCCGCAACCGGCGGACCGATGCCGGCTCGAATATCGGCTTCCCGGCTCCGACATCAACCCATTCCTCGCCCTGGCGTTCGTGCTGGGTGCGGGTCTCTGGGGCCTCGACTCCAATGCCGAACTCCCGCCCGAATTGACCGGCGGGGGCCCGGGTCTTACGGTCGCCGGGGGCGCGGCGCTGCCCCACGATCTCTTCGAAGCCATCGACCGTCTTGCTCGCTCCGGACGCGCGCACGACATCTGGGGAGAGACATTCGTGCAGCATCTTGTGGAAGCGTGCCGCCAGGAGGTGGCCGCTCTATCCCGCGAGACCAGCGCCGCCGAGCGCGCCCGATATCTCGAAGTCGTCTAGGGCCGGCACCGACAATGAGTGATCTGCAGGACTACTTGAACGATCCCGCTCGCGACGGGTTGGTCGCCGAGGTTCGCAAGAAGATCGACGCGCTCAAAATCGACGCAATTTACTACCAGTACATATCGATCACCGGCCGCATCATGGGCAAGATGATCCCGGCCAAGCACTGGGAGCGCACGGCCCGAGAGGGGATGCAGACCTGGATCGGCGGCATCACCAACGTCTTCGCTGATAGGGATGGAAATCTGATCGGGTTTCCCGCCAATGCGTCCGAGCTCCTGGCCCTCCCGGACCCCGAAACCTTCTGCCAGCTTCCCTGGAACAAGCGCGTCGCCAGGGTCTTCTGCACGGTGTTTTTCAGCCGAGAGGATCCGAACCGTCCCGAAGAATTTCTCGACTCGGATTCTCGCGGGAATCTGCGGCGCGTCCACGACGAATTCCGGCAGGATCACGATGGCTTGCATATGCGTGTCGGCTGCGAGCCCGAAATGCTGTGGCTGAAGCCGGGCGACGGGGAGAAACCCTATTACGAGACGACCAAGCCCTACGCCTACCACATCGATCAGTTCGAGCAGCTCCAGGAGGTCTGGCTGAAGCTCTACGAGTACGGGACAGCGATGGGCCTCGACATGATCCAGGCGGATCACGAGGACGCGCCCGGCATGATCGAGATGAACTTTCAGTATGACGACGCGTTGCGCACCAGCGACCGCCTGACCACCTACCGCCAGCTGTGCGCGCAGGTGGCGCGCGAATGCGGGCTCATGGCGGTGTTCATGTCCAAGCCCTACATGAGCCTGTCGGGCAACGGCTGCCACCACAACCTCTCGCTCTGGCGGGGTGGCGAGGACACGGTGCAGTCGATCGGCCGCCAGGGTCAGCCGGCGATGGACGACGTCTTCGCCTACCGCAGAGGCGGCACCAACGAGATCGAGAATCCGAACCACGCCTGGATGCCGTCGGAGCTCGGGCGTCACGCGCTGGGCGGCATGCTCGCGCACCTAAACGCGTTGGTCGCGATCGGTTCGTCCACGGTGAACTCCTACCGGCGGTTGAACGATACGGGCCTGTGGGCGCCGGTCGGCGCGGGGTGGGGCCTGCAGAACAGGTCCTGCGCCATTCGCGTCTCGAGCCCCGACCGGCTCGAGTTCCGTTGTGTGGACAGCATGGTCAATCCCTACCTGATGCAGGCGGCGCTGCTGAAGGCCATCGATGACGGCGTCAGGAACCGGATCGATCCTGGGGAGCCCGAAGACCGGAACTTCGTCGATCTGTTGAACGCGGGCGAGGCGATCGAGCGTATTCCCACCACGCTGCGCGACGCGCTCGACGCACTGGCGGATGACGAGGTGATCAGGTCCGCCCTCCCTGGGGATCTTTACCGGGTCTACGATTGGTACAAGCGCGACGAATGGAACAAGTTCATCTGGCAAGTCTCCGACTGGGATGTGAACATGTACCTGGACTGCTTGCCCTAGCGGGGTGCAGGAGAAGCGCAGATGGCATTCGAGCTCACGCCCGCACAGATCGACCGGTTCAACGAAGACGGCTTTCTGGTCGTCGACAAGCTGATCAATGACGAG
>JAJDVB010000016.1 GCA_022826345.1 Alphaproteobacteria bacterium | reverse complement strand
GAGGGTTCTACCTAGCTAACGGAAACAACGTACAGAATCGTAGCATAGCGTAGCTCTGACGTCAGAATTAGAACAAACGCTACACGCACCTGTGGAAAAGGAGAGCCTCGAAGCCATGAAGAAGACGAAGCTGACTCGCAGCTTGCTGGCGGCGGTCTCGATCGTCGCACTGACTGCCGTCATGTACGGCTGCACCCATGACAGCGACGATCCACCGGCGACGGACGGCATGGAGATGGAGACGCCGGCCGATCAGATCGCCGCGCTTCAGGAGCAGATCAATACCCTGCGGGCGGAACTTGGGCTGGATCCGATCGACATCGACGCCCTGACCGGCAGCGTGGCCGATCTCACGCAGCAGGTGGCCGATCTTCAGCAGCAGATCGACGACGCGCAGGACGAGAAGGACAAGGCTGCCGATGAGGCCGCTGCCAAGGACGCCATGGCGCTGTTCACCGGCATTGGCGATGCCACCAACTTGTCGGTCACAATTGCAGCCACCGGCGCTGTTACCGACGAAGACGGTGGCGGCGGCATGGCCTCGGTCGCGGCCGGGAGGTTGACGCCCGGCGTTGGCATGCATGACGACCTGATGAAGTCGGCCGAGCCCATGCTGGGCATGTGGCAGGGCACGATGCTCACCCGCGCCGTTCCCGACGATGCTGACACCAACCCCGGTACGAGCAGCACTGTGGTCGTCTACACCGACATCGCGGCTCCGAAGGCAGTACCGTTCGCTGAAGTTTACGGCAGCGATGTCTTGACCATTGATGCCGATGCCGACGCTGACCCTCACGTGAAGCTGATTTCCGCATCCGAATTTAGCAGCTCCGGCATGATGGTTCATGATCCGGATCCGGGCGAATCCGATGATGTCATCCGCATCAGGGGCATGTTTAATGGGGCATCGGGTGAGTACCGTTGCACGGAATCTGGAACGACGGGTGTTTGCACGTCTCATGCTTCGTCAATGGGCGTGAGGCTATCAACGGGATGGACCTTCGATCCCGATTCCGGTTCCATGGCCATGCAAGTCGACGCGTCCTATGCCTATTTCGGCTGGTGGCTGAACAAGGGCACCACCGAAGGTGTCGAGGCTGGCGTGTTCCACGGTGTGACAGACGGCAGCACCCCCCCCGCGCTTGCGGCGCCCACCGCGATCGGCCCCTTGGGCAGCACTGCCACCTACAGTGGCTCGGCGGCCGGCAAGTACGCCATCAGCCCTGGCCTTTCCACCGCATCTGGTGGCCATTGGACGGCCGATGCGACCCTGACCGCTGACTTCGGGAACGAGACCGATCCGGGAACCATCTCCGGCATGGTCGACAACTTCATGGCCGGTGGCGAGACCATGGGCTGGAGCGTTGCGCTCGGCGAGACGGCCCTTGGGGCTGATGGTACGTTCAGCAGCGCAACGGGTGATCCAGCTACCGGTGACGGTGTGGTCTGGACCATCGGCGGAGTTGCCGGAATGGAGTCCGGGTCGTGGTCGGGCGGTCTCCGTGCAGCAGGCGACAACGGCGTACCGACGTTGGCGACGGGCATGTTCTCCGCGACCCACGGAACAGTCGGCCATCTGGTCGGCGCGTTCGGTGCGCATCTCGACGAGTAACCACATTTCTGAACTTATCGTGGGGAGGCAGCTTCGGTTGCCTCCCCTTTTTTGTCCTGATCTGCTGCTCCAATCCCTCGGTCGTCGTCCTTCCCTATTCCGTGCCGCTTCCCGACAGAGGTGCCGTGCGATGGTATCCACTCCCCTTAGCCGCGCCTTGGCACTCATCATTTGCCTCGGGCTGGCCTCGCCGGCCTGGAGCGCGGAGCAGGAGGCATCTCCGCTGCCGCCCTCGCCCCCGTCCCCGTCGCCCACGGAGACGGCGAGCCAATCCGGCCCCGAAAGCATCGAACAGGCGCAAGCGCTGATCGACAGGGGTCGCTTCGAGGAGGCGATCATCGTCCTGCGGTTGCTGCTGGAGCAGAAGCGGGTCGAGGCAAACACGATCTTCCTCTACGGCCTGGCCTCGCTCGAGGCATCCCAGCGTCCGGGCCGCGCAGATGACGAGCGCGAGCTTCTTCTGAACGAGGCCATCGCCGCGTTCCACGCCATGCTGGTGGAGGCGCCGGGTCTGGTGCGGGTACGGCTGGAGCTGGCCCGTGCGTTCTTCCTCAAGGGCGAGGACGATCTCGCCGTGCGTCACTTCGAGGCGGTGCTTGCCGGCGGCGTGCCCGACGAAGTGGCCGCCAACGTCAACCTCTTCCTCAACGAGATCAGGTCGCGCGGGCGCTGGAGCTTCAACGCAGGCGTGGCCTTGGCGCCGGACACCAATATCGGCGCGGGCTCCGAGGAGCGCACCATCTACATCTTCGGCCTGCCGTTCGAGCGCGACGCGGAGGAACTGACGACCTCAGGCGTCGGCGTCTCGGTGTGGGGCGGTGCGGAGTACCAGGTGCCGCTGGCGGAACGCTGGCGGCTCCGCGCCGGCGGCGAGGCTGCGCGTCGTGAGTACGGGGGCTCGGAGTTCGATCAACTGTTCCTCTCCACCCATCTCGGCCCACGCTGGCTGGTGGACGAACGCACGGAAGGAAGCCTGCTGGCGAGCGCGCGGCAGCGCTGGACCGGCACTGCGCCGGATAACCGCGAGTTCGGCGCGCGCCTTGAGGTGGCCCATCGCATCAGCTCGCGAGTGACGGCGTTCACCCAGACGTCCTGGCACGATCGGCGCTACCGTAACCGCCCCTGGCTGGACGGGCCGATCATGGATGCGTCGCTCAGGGGATCGTGGGTGGTGACGCCGACGGTGCGGGCAGACCTTTCCGGCGGCTACGGCCAGGGGCGGCCCGACAGGGAGCGCGAGCGCAACAGCAGTCGGTGGATCGGGGCGGGGATCACCGTGATCCTGCCGCTGGGCTTCACGGTTGGCGGCGGCGGCGAAGTGCGCTGGACGGACTTCGAGGACGAGTGGTTCCCGCACACGCCGACCGGCGAGGATAGGTCGGACCGCACGCGGAGCTTGCGGCTCTCCGTTCACAACCGCGCCTTCACGCTGATGGGCTTCAGCCCCGAATTGGTCGTGGTGAACGAGGAGCGGGAGACCAACGCGCAGCTCTACGACTACGAGCGGACGCGGGGCGAGCTTCGGTTCGTACGGCAGTTCTGAACAGCAACGGGTTACCCGTCCTCACCGTGCCCAGCCAGATCTCAATCGCATCTGACCAACCTCGCCACAAGGTTTCCGCGCGCTCACTCGCCGCGCAGTATGTGGGCCTGGGCGAGCCTTCCTTGCCTGATCACGCTGTCGACCTCCTCGCCCTTTCCATCGCGGAGCAATTCGTTGTGCCTGACGGTAGAGACGAAGTAGGCGGCGCGGTAGGTGGTCTCGATCAGCCTGACGAGACCGGGAGGGATCTCCGCGGTGGTCGCGCCGGCCGCACCGGCACCCAGGCTCAGAGCTGCATGGCGGACGTACTCACCGGGCATCATGTCCTGCTCCTCGGCCCGCGCCTGGATCGTCTCCCACTCGGCGTCGGAGAACCTGATGCTGTGGGACTTGCGGGCGACCGGACCCTTGCGGCGCCCAACTTGGTGGTCGCTGGCGGTGATGTCGGAATTCTCAGTCATGGTCTCGCTCCTGCAGTTGCCGGGCCGTCCAGAATGTTGCCATGGCGTTCCAATTGCAGAGATGGTGAGGCTGCCATGGTGAGACAAGCAGAGAGACGCCGGCGCCGGCCGACTTGGCGGCAGGGAATTCCCTACGGATTGCAGTTGAGATGCACGATTCCATCGACCCTTTAGTTTCAGAGGGTTAGCAATCGCATTGCTTAAGCGTTACACTTTCCCGGCACCTCAATTGTCGAACTTGTCGTAGTTCTACGGTCTCCAGCGTAGCCCTGCGCACTCCTGACGGCACGAATTCGCACTGCACCTATGGGTGCGTCAGGTGTGAGGGCTCAAAACGCCTCAAGGCGTAGGACAGGGACTACAGAATGCGAGAATATCCTTCAGGGCCAGCCCTTTAGGTGGCACCATAAGGGCACCATAGCGAGATTGGAGGAGCTATGGATGTTGCACCACAAGACGGACACAGTGCCGACACAAGATCGCG
>JAJDVB010000021.1 GCA_022826345.1 Alphaproteobacteria bacterium | reverse complement strand
TCCGGCCAGATTATCGGCGTTGCCGCACTCATCATCATCCTCCGACGGTGAGACTCGATCACCACAGTCTATGGAGGTTGTCCCGTCCATCACCACAACATATTGAGATAATGAGTCAATTTGGAGCGCGTTTGGTATTAGTGGCATGGAAGGGCAGGTCATGGCTGAGGGTCGTCGGAATGCGCACCGGTTCGCAGAATTTGCGGGCGCGGTCGTGGCGCATGTGCTGGACGGACGCCAGCGTGGGTCGCCAGCGACGAACTGGCGGGTGGTTGAAGAGCCCTCGCTGCCTAACAGACTTGTTCAAGGGCTTGCGTTTCCGCGTCACTGCCAAGGATTTCGAATCCGTGGTGGTGGGTCGAAAGAGACCAATCTGGCGGTTGTCGGCGAGGCGCCGACGGTCGATGTAGTGGCTGAAGCCGATAACGTCGGATGGAGGGTGGCACGGTACACGGATGCGGTATCGATCAGGCGTTTTTCGGACGATTCCGGTCGATACGAGGTGCTTCCGGACGAGATCGACATCGGGACGATTCGTTCGAGCGAAATCAACCGCCGGCTTGCGACCCGAGGCGTCGATCAGCGGGACGTATTCCGAATCAGCGACGACTTGCTTCAAGAATGGCTGAGTTCGCTGCCTATCGGTGAGAGGCGCCGGGCACGTGAAGCGGCGCGCCCGATGCGGTCTGCGACTCGGCCCCACGGCGAGCTAGACGGCAATTACTTGGTAATGCGCGAGTATCTGCTGAGAAAGGACGATCCTGCGGCCCGAGAGCTCGCGGAACTGCTGCAGCGTGAGAAAGGAGCTTGGCTGGATCCCAGGCCTCTGAAGCGCGGGGCCGATTTGAGGAGTTGCTGGACGACACCTTCCAACGGGTTTCGACGATACGCCCTGGTGGATGGTGCGATCCCGGTCATCGTCGTGGAACTGAATGGGAGCGAGGTGCCGGTCGAGGATCTCTTCGTCGTCGACGGTGACGAGTCGGTGCCCTCGCTCTTCCGGTCGAGGGTGTTCAGGATATGGGCGGGCGCGACGCTGCCGAGCGCCAGCAGCTGGATGGCTCGCTTTTCGGTAACCGGCACATTCGGCGGATTCCCGATCGTCGAACCGTTCCGGATCGTCGGTCAGGAGGGCAGCCTCGCCGCGCTGGTTGCAGACAGGGCAACGGGCCGCCTGAAGGCACTTTCTAATGAAATCGACCGGCAAATTGACCGCCAGCTGGCGCGCCTCCCCTCAAGGGGCTGGAGAGCCGCGCATGAACTGGGTACGAACGGGCGGGCCATGGACCAGCTGAACGAAATGATTCTGGGATGGTACGGGCTTCCGAGGGACGCGGGTGACATCACCGTTCTGAAGCGGCTGCAGCAGTTGAACGCGACGCTCAACTAAGCGTCTGCTCAATTTTCGGGCGGTTCGCTCGAGCCAGGGTCAAATCCGTGTGCGGCCGCTATCTCCAGTATGCGCATGCCGTGTATGGCCTGCTTTTGCGACGGCGCTCGTTCCCAGCCGTTGCCGGCATAGCTGCTGAGCGTGTGAGCAATGCCGCTCTGCCATTTGGCAAGATGGCCCGTGCGGATGCCCCACAGGTGAACGGCAAACCATTGTTCGGCGGACAGTCGCATGCATGCGGCGACTGACGCATGGTTGTCCTGCGGCTCGGAAGTGTCTTCACCTGAAGCCGTCCCGTCGAGGCCGTCCCATTCCTCGGGGAGGGGTCCATCGATCGGCAGGTCGAGCTGCCGGACTGCCGACCAGCAGGCCTCCTTCTTGCACCATTCGGTAACGTTCTTGCCCGCCGCACTCGTCTGAATCCGTTGATCGATGTCGTGCGACCAAGTTCTGAGCAACGCCTCCAGGGCGCAACCGATCGACTGCCGTTCCCAGATGAGATCGAGACGGAGGCGTCCGCCCGTGCGATGAGAGAGATAGGAAATAAGATAGGTCGCGATGTTGATGCGGTAGGCCGGGAAGTCCTCGCTTCGTACAATGCGTTGCACGGTGCGAAACAGTATCGCCTGCGCTATCGCGTCTCGGTAGTAGTCATGGTCGGGTTCCCAGCGCGCGCCGCGGGTCTCGCGCAGCTTTCGCATGAAGGCGATGAAGTTTTTCTGGAGTCCGCCGCTGACGACGTGCGGCAACCGGTTCCAGCTGTTCTGGAACCTGGCGAGATCGGTCTTCGATAACTTCTGTGAGGGTGGGGTGCGCTCACGGAACGCGCTGAGCTTGGCCGGTGTCGAACCCTCGATGTTCATGGCGGTCTGATACTGGCCGCGGGACCGTTCATAGAACCAGCGTGTCCGTTCCCCGGGAGCCCAGGTTTGCTTGGAAAGCCGCTCGATGGCGATGTGGAACGGTTCATTCGAGGAGAAGTCCGCTTCCTGGATTACATTCTGGGTGTTGGCGTACCGGGAGATCCGGGGCACCATCGTTTCGACGTTCTCAGGCGGCAGCCTGGTGACCTTCGCTGGAACGTGAACGCGCGAAAGGTCGAATCTGTCGCGTTTTCGGGCGCGATGAATCGAGGCTGTTGTCTGCCCGCCGTTGACAATCTGAAGACCCCTGAAACCGGTGATTGTGGTGCCGCCGTTCGACGTCGAGGTGCGGACTTCGTCAGCGGTGACCGAGATGCCGTTGTTGTAGGCCATAAAATGGCCCGGGTGGTCTCGAATGGTTTCGCGAATGCCGCGGTTGACCTTGCCTCTTGTCTGAAGGAATGCCCGCACGTTGTATTCGAGAATGCGTGGTCCGTACGCTTCATAGAGTTCGTACAGCGTGTCGCCGGAGAATACGGCGAGGTAGGTGTCGTAGGGTTCACTGTCGTTCGGCATTTCGACGCAAGGTATGGGAGCAAGCTTCATCGCGGCCAAGTCGATGTCGATGGTCTCGCGCGTCTGGCCCGTGCGCATCGTTCGCATAAGCCGACGGATGTCGTAGATCTGAAACGTCACCGCCACGTCGGCGACCGTCGTAGCCGGGAGATCACGCGCGGCTGAAAGGCCGTCGGTCACGAGGATGACCTGTGCCTGACGGGTTCCGGCGGCGAGCAGTTCCGAGATACGTTGCATCATGGCGAAACGGTCGTCCGCCACTTCCAGCTGCAGGTGATGGTTGCGGCTCGCGGCGAGAAGCGACCGCGCTCCCTGTCCGGCGACCCGGGTCATCTCCGCCGACGAAATCGTGGCAGGGGTGTCTGACCCGTTGAATACTGCGACAAGAATGTCGATGCGTTCGCCGTCGTCGGGAACGCCGTAGCCGCTGACCTTGATGATGCCCTTGCCGATCCGGCCTGGAAAATGACACGTCACGGGATTCTCGATGACGCCGATTTCGGCAAGGTGTTCAGACACGACGTCGACGAAAGCGTTCTCCGTAAACTCGCCGGCGTCCAAGTCGCCCAGCGCGCGGTCGGAAATCTCGGTTCGAAGTTCGGCGGCGAACTGTTCGAGTTGCCGATCATCCGCCATCAGCAACCAGCCATCATGAGTGAGGAAAAGGCATCCTCGGACACCGCCCAGGGTGTACAGGCATCCAAGTCGATGCGATAGGTACAGTCGAGAACGCCCGGGCGAAGGTCAGCCCTGCTGATGCAAGGGAATCCGGACTTGATCTCGTAGAATTCGACCGCGTCGAGCGTCAGTCGTGCGATGTAGTTCACGGCGTGCACGTCGACATAGCCTGCGGACAGGAGATGCGCTGTAAACACGGACAGGCTGGATGGCGCTTCCTCGGACAGCCGCGTTCGAACGGTCTCAACCAGTTCTGGGAGCGTCGTGCCGTCGGGAGAGACGCGGAAGCGAAGGTGAGCGAGAAGGATCCGCCCGCGTGAATTGTCAAGCTGATCGGCGCCGGAAACCGTGATCGCCCGGGGCGCCTGCCGTGCGGTCGCCTTCACCTCCAAGAATCCTCCCGGAAGGGCGAAGTCGTTCGGCTCTCCTCTGGGGCCCGACCAAGCGGCCACAGCGTGTTCCGATCCCACGACCGGCGCGACACAATCTCTTAGGATATACAGCTCGCCCATAAGCCCGATCGCTGCGCTCTCGGACAACCCGTCGGGGCCGTGTCGGGCCATGAAGTCCTGCCAGACATGCAGACGGTCGACGAAGCAGGAAAGCGCCGAGCGTTCATCGGGCTCGGCCGCGGCGCAGGCGGCGGCATCATCTGCAAGAACCGCGAAGACGGCAGCATATGCGGACTGTGCCAGAGACAGCGTGACACGCACTCGACCGTGGTGGGCGTGGCCGCGCAAGATTGTTTCCAGGCTGAACCCGGCCGATTTCGGCAAGCGAAGGTCGGGAGGGACAGAGTCCGCGTCGACCTCGATGATCAGTCCGGGTGTGGAGTCCGGTTGATGGATGCCGGCGAAAATCTCGCACAGCGCGGCCGGGTGCATCCGGCGCAGGTGCCAGCCCGTTTCGCGGCGATTCTCGGCGCGAAGCGCATCCCAGGTCTCGTCAATCCCGCTCATGCATCTCCGTCATCGTCGTCAGTGTCGCTGTAAATACTGTTGACGACATAGCTGACGGACTCCGCGTTGTCGGTATCAGGGAAACTGATGCCGAGACCGACAGGAGCGGGTTGGACCGGCAAAAACACATGATCGGTCGCCCGGTCCTCGTGCGGGATGATCTGTCTGCGGGCAAGCGGATAGAGAAGTAGCAGGCCGTGGCTCGCGGGCCGCTGCTTTCGCAGATACACGCCCGAAGGTGAGCGTGGCGGCTGGTCGGTGCTGCGTCTTCGCTTGGGTGGATTGGCCCGGGTCGCGGCCATTGCGGCGTCATAGGTGTCGCGACCCAGATCGACGGCTTCATCGCGCGGGTTGAGGAGGCGCCGTATCACGAACCGTTCGCCAGGCTGGATAACGCGCGGGTTCGCAGGATCGCCGTAACCTCCTTTGGGCTGGCGAACGACTGACTTCACGGACCTGGACCCGAACGTCGCGCGATCCGCACCGTCTCCGCCGACCATCAGGACGGTCCAGTCGGTCAGCTCTCCGTGCTGGACCTGCTGGCGGATGTATTTCTCGAGGACAGAAGCGTTGGCCCGTGCCGCATCTTCATGTGTTGAGAACAGGCCGAGGAAGGAGAGAATGTGCTCAGGGGGAACGCCGACCCACTTGTGTGAACCTTGCCAGCGATGCGCCCGCCCGCCGGTCCTGTCCTGGCGCGGATCGGGAACGTGCTTGATGCCCTCAGCGGCAAGCCGGCCGAGGAAGTCCTCTACGGCGAATCGATTCTGCTCCAGGATACGCTGGTCCGTAGAAAACACGGTCGTTTCCGACACGTCTCCGGCGAATGACACCCGCAATTCGGTGCCATGCCGCATCTTTGCGCGTGAGGTGACGGTAAGGCTCGGATGACTCCGTACGCGCAATCCGAACTGAATTGGATCTGCGCCGATAGCCTCCATACGGTCGAACTCGCGGCGCAGTTCGTCGCTCGCTTGGGCGATGTGGCCGTACCAGTCGACATGGTCCTGCGTAGTGAAAAGTCGGCAGAGGTCAAGATACCCGCGGCGGTAGCCGAACCAGCGCCCCATCTGCATGAGCGTGTCGTACATGGTTGATCCGCGCAGAAAGTATGTGATCGACAGTCCTTCGAGCGTGAGTCCTCGTGCCAGCTTGTCGCCGCCCACGGCAATAACGTTCAGTCCCTGATCCTTGTTGAGGTCGTAGTCGAGCACGTCGGCGGAGCTGCCGTTGACCTCGCGGACGGCTATCGAACTGATTGTGGCGCGCAGGGCGCCTTGCAGATCGGCCCAGGCAACGGGCGGGCAATCCGGCAGTTTGAAGGCCTTGGTCACCGGCTCAAATTCATGCTCCCAGAGAGTCCTGAATGGAGCCAGGTCGTCCGTCGCGCCATAGCGAACGGCGTTGGCGAGAGTATCCATCGCCTCCTGGATCTGCGCCACGACTTGGTGCTGGACCGCTTGAAAACGGGTGACGTGGACCAGCATGCTGTTGTGCTGGTTGCCCAAACCTCGTTCCCGCCGTGAAGCGACGACCAGGGCAAAGCAGCGAATTGCCGTGAGCAGTGAATCGGGAATGACGCCGGACCCTTCTACCACGGGAATGTGAGACACCCTGTGTACCGGCGGCATCCAGCCTCGGGTTTCCCGTCGTGACAGACTTTCCGCATGGTCGTCGACCGGGACTATCAGATCGGCGAGACCCAGGGTCGATTCGTCTGCTCCCTCGTCGTCTTCCCCCAAGTGTCCGAAGATGCGGGACGCACCGACATAGTTTTCAGGTGTCGGCATATTGACGATGAAGTCGCGCGGAAAGAGGTCCTGAAAATGGTTCCCGGTCTCTGCATCGGGATGGATGAAGATGTTGGCGAACGGCGTGGCGGTATACCCGACATAGGCAACCTGATCGAAGCTGCCGAGAATCCGCCGGATCCGGGAATTGATTGCGGTCGGCTGGTGGTCGGCATCTGCCGCGCCATCGATGAATGTCTGCCGGCGTGTGTCGACGGAAGCGTTGTCGGCCTCGTCGTCAATGACGAGCAAGGGCATGCGGGTGAAATGGGGGCGGTCGTCCTTTTGCGTATTGGCCGTGAGGCGGATCCACTCGAGTACGCCTTTCAGAACGCTGACATTCTTCTTGACGACCAGCAGCAGCGGACGACCGCCCGGATGAACCCCGAACTGCGACATTGTTCTCCAGTTGAAGTCACCCTTCTCGGTCCGATTGGTTGCCCAGTCGACGACGGCCGACGGGTCGATCCGCCCGGTGCCGACAAGGCGCGATCCTTCCTCCCCGATCGGTACGCTGATCTTGCCAATGAAACCCTCGTCCAGACGGATCTGGGTCTGACTTCGCAGATTGTTGTTGAGCCCGGTAAGGACGATGACGACCTTGTAGCCGGCGTCGGTGGCCTTGCAGATCAAACCGGTGTAGTTGCCGGTCTTGCCGGCCTGAACGTCGCCGACCACCATTCCGCGGCGATCAAACGGATGGTCCGCCGCCGGATCGCCGAGGAGGTCGAGAGTCCGGTCGGTTATGCGGTCGAGCGAATTGATCGCCTGTTGGGGAAGCTCTTCGCGGATGAGGAAGCTGCGATAACGTTCCCAGAATTTCCACTGAATTTCATCGCGTCGCCGATTGACCCACGGAACATGATCGTCCGCGGCGCGCAGGATCGATTCGTCTCCGACGAATGTGCTGAATATCGTTCCCAGCTGCGCGATTGCATCATCGCGCGATGTGGTACTCCGCCATTCGGGGAAAGCATCAAGCAGACGGTCGAGCGTGTCACCGATTTCGTCGCGCAGAAGAGGTGTGTCCGCTGCACGCTGCGACAGCCTGAGTTGGGCCATCTGGACCAGTTCGCGCTGGAAGTCCGGATTGATCGCCATGTCAGGGTGAAACCGTTTCGGGAAGCTGCTGAATGGCTTCCGGGTACGAGGAGAAGGGTTCCAGCGCCATCAGACGCGCGCGGGCTTGGTCGGCACCCAGTTCCAGGTCAATACGCATGTGGCGATAGAGGGACGAAAGCGCGGCGGATTCGCCGGTCGAGAGCGTCGGTACCGCCCCGGGGGCCGTAGAGTCGGCGGATTCGCTGACATCGATCCAGATGCGCTGGACCGGCACGGTGGCCTCGACAACGGCAAGCAGGTTCTCGATCAGATGACGTTTTTCTCCGACAGAATCGAGGCCTTGCATAACTGTCGGGTGCGAACGGTCGATCTTGTATGAAACACCGCGGCTCGTATGCACTGGAACCCAGGCGCGGACAAGCTGTTCCCGCTGCTTTCGGGTTCCGGCGCCGGCACGCTGCGCAAATATCTCGCGGGCGTCTCGTCTGACGCCCTCCGCGAGGGATTGAAGACGGCCGCGCAGCGACGGCGGAGGTACGGCCGACGATTTGCGTATGTCGACCTTCCAGTCCAGGTCTCCACTTGTCGGAAGATCGAGGCGAATGCGAGCGAGACGATGTATGCCGTTCTGGGCCCAGCCGCGACCGGGCCCGAGCCCGAGCCAACCACCCGGGACGAGCAGCCGACGACCGCGATAGACAAAAAACCCCTCATGTGCCTGCCAGCCCAACGGCCCTTCGGCGTTCTGGATCTCGGCGCTGGTCAAGCGGTCGCGGTGAGGCAGCACGAAGCCTTGGACCTCGATCGCGCCGCCGCTGTGCGAGATGGACTCGACCGGGGTCGGTGCGGTGGCGGAGTGTTCGGTCATGAAAGGATCCCATGCCGCTATCTGCGAGGCCTTGTCGTCGCCGTTGACGGTAATCGTCAGACGCGGCTCGGGACCCTCCAGATAGCGATGAAAGGTCATCGAGAGGTGGCGTTCGACGGTCCGAGCGAGGGCGTAGAAGCGCGAAGGGTCGGTCGCATCGTGAGCGGGTTCGTCCCCGAGCATTCTATCAAGTCGTGCGATTATGACGATCGTGCCGCTCGTCTTGCCGTCGAGCAGATCCATGTCTGCGGTCAACGTCTCCGGCATGCCGCGCAGCAGTTGCCATTCATTGCATTTCGCTACATGCGCCAGATCCCACCTGCGGATGACCACTTCGCCGCCGTCAGTGCGGGAAGCGACGACGAGCAGGCTTCCCTGAGACAAGGACGCGGTCTTGAGGCCCAGTCCGAAACGACCGAGATCCTCCGGTTCCCGTGGTTCGAGCATGTGGTGACCGGCCGGGCGCATGGCGGCCACGAGCGCTTCGCGGTTCATTCCGTGCCCGTTGTCGGAGATACGGATGATCGAACCGGAACCGCGCCAGAGGAAGTCGACACGAACGCGAGTCGCTCTCGCGGCGATGCTGTTGTCAATGAGATCGGCGATGGCCGCGGCGGGCGAATATCCGATGCCGCGCATGGATTCGAGCATGGCGCTCGCCCCTGGCGGGGCGAAATCGAATTCCGGTTCGGCCTCCTGGTCGTCTCCTGCGGTCAAGCGGCCTCCAGGTCGGTTTTCGCGCCGGGCGTCTCGAGACCATTGTCGATTTGCCGTTTGAGCGCTTCGGCAACGGCGCGGCCAAGTAGCGGCGGCACTGCATTACCGATCTGCCTGAAGGCCGAGTTCATGGCACCAGAGAATCGGAATCCGTCAGGGAAGGACTGCAGGCGCGCCGCTTCTCGCACGGAAATCGAGCGGCCCTGTCTGCTGTCGTAATGAATATGGGAGTAAGTGTCCTTGCCGATATGAGCGGTCAGCGTCCTGGAGGGCTTGAGAGGATCAAGCTTCCACCATTTGTTCGGAAATTTGCCCGGATCGTAGGGCGGTACGATGGAACGGCGGAGCGCATTCCATTCGTGCGAGTTCCGGTCGTCTGCATCAAGGCCGCGTGAGCGAACGGTCTCCAGCAGCATGCGCTCGGCCAGTTTTCGGGCCTGGGGATAGTCGGCGCCGTGGGGGAGGCGCTCGAATATCGGGAAGTCGCGTGGTGTGATCCTGACAAGATGACCGTCCGACGCCGCGCCCGTCTCGAAGCCGGGCCATTCGCGCATGGCGCGCGCGTATTCGGAGAGATTACGTGCGGGCCTGCTGTAGGGGATCATCTGGTCGATCTTCCGACGCCGCATGGAGCGGGGATCAGTGCGGTGTTCGGTGATCTGCGGCAGATCGTCGAGTGCTTCGCGAACGGTAACCGCCGACGGCAGCGTATCCGCCGGATCACGGATCTCGCGGAAATATCTGCTGTCGGCGTCTACATGCTTGAGGGCGACGCGACGCGAGGCCTGATAGCCCCGGGGCAGTTCGAGGAAGTGGGTGGGATCGGGAAATGTCGGGCTGGTATTCAGCGTCGTAGAGATCGCAACGATGAACAGTCTCTCGCGGACCTGCGGTACGCCGAAGAAGGCTGCGTTCAGGATGGTATAGGCAGGCCGGTAGCCTGCTTTCTCGAGTGTGACGCAAATCTCTTCCGGGACATTGTGACCGCCAAAATTGAGTATGTCGGGCACGTTTTCGATGATGATTGCCAGAGGCTGCGTGTCGCGGACGAACTTAAGGAAGTGTAGGTAGAGTGCGGCGCGGGGGTCGGTACGGAAAGCGTCGTCCTTGCCGGTGACCGCTCGGAGCTTGGACCGGCCGATGCGGGCGAAGGCCTGGCAGGGCAGGCCGGCGGCGAGCACGTCGAATGCTGACGCGGCCGATTTCCGCAATCCCAGATCGGTGATCAGGTCGGTGGCCGAACAGTGTTCCATGTTTCGCGTGAGTGCCCATGGGTCGTCGGCTGGCCGTTCGCGGCCGAAGTTGAGCGCGTAACTCGCGGACGTCTCCGGGTCGATCTCGACATGAGCTGAAAGCTCAAAGCCGGTCGAGGCCATCCCAAGGGATAGGCCGCCGCACCCCGAGCAGATTTCGAGCACCCGAGGGGGCGCTCCGGTTCGAAGTCGCGCGGCTTTCCGGCGCCGGGGCGCCAAGCGGTCAGGCGGGGGCATTACGGACCCGGCCGTTCAGAATGCCGACAAGCCGTTCGTCGTTTCTTGTCTCGCATTCCCAAATTACGATTACGTCCCATCCAAGGGTTTTCAGCTCCCGCGCGGCGCGGATGTCCCGGTCGAGATTTTTCTGAAGCTTGTCTTTCCAGAACGCAACATTGGACTTCGGCTTGTAAGCATACTTGCAGCCACCGTGACTATGCCAGAAACAACCATGAACGAAGACTGCCTTGCGCCTTGCCGGGAATACAAGATCCGGAGTGCCGGGCAGATCCTTGCGATGGAGACGAAACCGCAGCCCCAAGCGATGCGCGGTTTTCCTCACCCGGAGTTCAGGCCGGGTGTTGCGCCCGCGAATCTTCGACATCATCGCTGAGCGCTGTTCAGGCGTTACAATATCCAAGATCAGAGCCTCCAAAGCAACCTGTAGCGTGTCGGCGAGCGAGCCTCAAGGGCTGCTCGTCCTTGTCGAGCAGGGCGGCGGCTAACGGGTGGCGACCGTTTGATGGCTGCACGTAGAACGATGAAGTCCCCGATCGTGCCGCGCGGCTCCCGGTCAGGTTCTCGCTCTTGGCAGAGCGGCGCGCGCGGATGGAGACGGATGCGAGACGGCGGCGGAGCACGCAACAGCCGGTAGGGTCGGCGGTAGGCGGAAGGAAGATTGGGTCATTACGCGAGGGCCGGGCAAGTGCAGCGTGCGATGGCGGCGTGATCGTCCGCGTGTCGCCGACCGCGATCTCAAGCGGCTCGGTCACCCTCCCGTCCAGGTCCCGGCTTACGTTGATGACGGCGCGCTTCGCGTCGAGGGTCCGCGCGAGATCCCGTTGCCGCTTCAGCCACGTGAGCACCCGGCCCTCGGACTTCGTGCAGGCGAGCACGACGGTGGATGTGCCGGGTTGTGCGCGCACATGGATACTGGAAAAAGAGGGGACCGTGAAGTGAAGCATCCTAATCACCGGCATGAGCGGCCTGATCGGCACGGCCGTTCGCGAGCGTCTCGAACCCCGCGCGCGGCTCACCGCCCTCAATCGGAGGGACGTACCTGGCGTCGCCACAGTGCGTGCGGATCTCGCCAATTTCGACGCGATCCGACCGGCCTTCGAAGGCCAAGACACCATCATCCACCTCGCGGCCAAGGCCGGCGATGGCTATACATGGGAAGAGTTGCGCGACACCAACGTCATCAGCACCCGCAACGTGCTCGAAGCGGCCAGTCCAGCGGGTTGCAAGCGCATCGTGTTCGCCACCAGTTCCGGCGCGACCGTCACCGGCTGGGAGCGTGAGGAGCCGTATCGTGCCCTCGTCGAGGGCCGTTACGACAACGTGCCGGCCGACCGGGTTCGGATTCGCCACGACATGGCCACGCGTCCCAAAGGTCCTTACGCGAGTACCAAGATCTGGGGCGAGGCCCTCGCGAGGTATTACACGGACTGCTTCGATCTCTCCATGGTCGTACTGCGCATCGGCTTCGTCAACGTCGAAGACCGGCCGGTTGACGCGTGAACATTCTCGGTCCGGTGCAGCCAACGAGATGTCGTCGACGCTATCGAACGCGTCGTCGACCTGAACGATTCGGTGCGCTACGACATCTTCTTCATCCAGTCCGACAACAGATGGGGCTATCGCGATCTCTCTCACGCCAGAGAGGTGCTAGGCTTCTCGCCGCAGCATGCAGTTGAGAGCCATCGTGGGTGATCGCGGCAGCGAGAGATCGGCAATCTGTGTTCAACGCCAAGTTGAGTATTGTCTCGCTGAGGCCTGGGATCGCTCGCGTCGTCCACCGCATCATCGGTCTATTGCAATTCCGCCTGCACGGACTCCCTACCGGAATTGAAAGACTTACCGGCAGCATATCCCTGCCGGACAGCCTGTGACCGTTACCGGTTGCTCACGACCCATGGCCTACGGCCTTCGCCGCACGGTTGCCCCTATTCCATACGAAAGGCCAAGACGCTCTCATCTCGGCCCCATCCGTGCCCTCCCCGATCATCCCGCCTGTCCAAGAGTCCACGCAAAGTTTTCTATGCGCTCCTCGAGTACCACGAAAACACCGCAGCACTCATTTACCTCAATACCCTCAAGCCACTTCGACCTTCCCAGTCCCGCACTGCTGTGTACATGTTTGTCCTTTCGAAGTATCTATGATCGTAAGCCAGCCGGAGAACCTTTTCCAAGCCCTTTTGCCTCTTATCCGAATCAAACTCATTTGTACCTTTAAACAAATACCTTATCGCTCGTCTTAGTATTCGGATGCAATCTCGACCGCGACAAAGCAATTTTACGTCGTCCACTTCCATTCTCAACCGTCTCGCCTTCTCAACCAAATCCTGAATCGTAGGTTTGTCCACCTCTAATGCTTGCATCAATATGTTCCCACATTGCCCTTCCATATCTACGTTGATTGAAGTATTGGAGTCATAGCAGAAGCTTAGATCAGAAAACTTAAAGTTCCATTGCTCCCGCCTGGAAAGCACGCGTAGCGCTCCAATACACGCCGCGCTTTGAAAAATAACCTGTCGCGCATCTTGACGCGTCTCTTTCCTAACTTGAGCAACTCTCTCCGCATTTCCGTATTGGATCAAGAACTGCTCCAGTACTGGCGAACACAATATCATCATCTCGAGGTCGTTCTCATCTGTATATACAATATTGCTCGACACCTCCTCCTCTGGAAAAAAGTCCACATAATCCCTATCTATTATGCCTACGACTCCTACTTCCCCTTCCTCGTCCAACATCGCAATTGCACCCGCGACATTATCTCTACCAAAACAAATCAAAATCAAACAATCTTCTTCGGCCACGAACTTTTGAAGTAACAACGAATCTCGATGCCCTTCTACTAACAAAAAACTTCTATCCGCGCCTCGTACTTCACTGTTCCTATGCAAGCGTATTTCGCTAACCACATCAGCCGCGCTCATCTCGCGTTGAATACTATTCATCACTCTGCAACTCCGTAGTCAAATTCCATTGGTCTCCAATAATTTGCGGAGAATGCGTTGCGATAACAAATTGAACCTTCCGTAATCGCTGGATCTCTCGTAGATTTTGCACAAACCGCCTTTGCCAGGCTACGTGAAGCGACAGTTCCGGCTCATCGATAAGTATCACGGCGCGCTCACGAACTATGAAAAGCAGCTCGTACATCAGTACAAGTTCGTGCTGCTCGCCTGACGACAGCTCAGACAACCTAAGTGAAGTGGAAGAGTCCACATCTGACGCTGTAATACCGTTATGCTGGTCCACGCCGATTTTTGTGAAGAAGAAATGCTCGTTTAGTATGGTCTTAAACAGCCGCGCCCTTTCATAGATGTCATCGAATACGCTTAGCTTCTTCTCTGTGTCATCGATATAGATCGACAATATGTTTCTAATGTTTTCGTCCGAGAGGTCATCAGAATGCGATATAGGTTCGCCAACAGGCTCCTCAATTAGGCCAGCGTCAACCAACTGATCTTGCTTTTCACCCAGCAAACGCAATCTTTTTCGTATACTCGCTTCATCAGAGGTGCGGTCTCCTCTGTTCTCTATAATCCTCTTAGGAAATGTTTGATCCCGCTTCTGCGATTCCGTAGCGTAAGCATTTACTACACGACGAATGCGATCCGAAAGGTCAGCTGCATCCTTTTCAACTACTGATTCGGATTTCACCGCACCTCGCCGATACGAGTATAGCGAGCCCTCTTCCAACTCTAGGGAAAGCAATCTCTCTGTTTCTATAAAATGGCAATGTGTGCTTGAGCAGGTTTTTCTCAACCATTGGGGTAAAGGTTTGGGACTTGAAATATCAGTGGGTAGCAGGCCCTCGAAACGCGACACCAATTCGTAGGATGACATTATTGAATTCGTAGTAGTGTCGAGCCAGTGGTTCGTGTCGACGCGATGAACCGGCAAATACCGCTCAATGGCTTCAGATAGTTTATCGTCTCGGCCAACATCGTAGGTGTAGAACTCTTCGTTGTGCATAGACACATCGATTGGGGCAATACATACTTCTCCGGCAGAGGATGGCCCGGCCTCGGGTGTTATATCGGAGGATACGCGTTTTGTTATTCTAATTCCTAATCCATTCGACAAGTAAAGCTCTATCTGACCAAAAGACAAGCCAGAAAAATATCGAAAATTGGCTGTCAGAATGTTGTTAATAATTCTTAGAATGGTAGTTTTTCCGAAACCGTTAGGAGAGATTAGTATCGTAAGTAGATCTTCCTCATTAAACTCAATATCATAGTTAAACCTGCTAAACAAGCCGTCAATGACCAATCTTGTGAGTGCTCCATGTGAAGCTGTATCGTCCGATGTCATAATCTGGTCCTTTCCCACTCGGAGTCTAGTCAGAGCAAGTTGCTGTCAACTGCTGAGTCTCTAAATCCGGTGAGCCGTTTGCGTTAAAAGTCGTAATAGCGTCATGTGAATGCACTTTTATGTGAAACACGCGAGGTGGTACGAAAAATACGGTCTTCGTGTGTGGCCGAAGGGGGCGTCGGCGATGCGTCAGCGGGACTCCTCACGGTCAACGCTAGGCCCAGAAAATAAGGAAGAGGGATTCCGTACGTGCTAAAAATTGCTCTTTATCCATTCTGTTGCTTTCTGATTAAGCCCTATCCACGCTGCTTCGCCCGTTAGTTTGGCTACAAAAATCTTATCGTTGCTATCTATACTAGGACTAAGTTTGTCCCTAATGTCTACACAAGTGAGCTTCTCCCCAACGACGAGCCAGGAGGATTCGGAGATGTGGGCCCAAGTGCCAGTGATGCCCTTAATATTATTGTAGAGGCTGGGATAATCTCGGCCTGGTTTGCTCAAGTCGTAGGTAATTATGTAGGAAGGCATCTTGCTATTACCCCATCCGCTGACGCATGTTGGAAGGCACAGTTCAAGTAGGTGCTTGGACAATAAAGTTCAATAGAAGGAATGAATTTCCCGTTCCGACGAGCAAGTGTTTAGACTTGGGTCAATTGGCTCTTGGGCGTATGCCGCTCGAAAGGATAACCAGTGGACCAACCGGCTATGGGAACAGGGTTTCGACCCCGACCATGTGACCGCAGTGGATTGTGCTCATGCACCTAGCATAGTACCAGCTCAACGACAAGTTTCCCCGTCCATCGGTGACGAACGCGATGGTGTTCCTGCGGGAGCAGCCTGATCCCATATGGTATTGGGACGATTGAGAGTCTGCGGATGGCCTTTGCCTTGGTGAGGGAGATACGAACAGACAGGCTCTGCTGGGCCAAATACTTCTCGATGCCCTCGTCCGAGGAGCGTGCGCCGCTGCGGATGAAGCGTGCCTTGAACCGCTGGCCGTGCGTGCGGTCGTTCACCCGTTCGCCCGAGGCGGTGATCCATTCCCCCGCTGCCACCGTCGCGGCGTGGCCGAACGGTGACCAGCCCGCGATGGCCGCGCGCCCGGGTCCTGAGCACACAGAAGCCGTTCTCCGGATTTTGGAAGGTGACGCGCTCGACCGACCCGGCCGGTCCGGCGATCCTTCTTGCCGGCCCGCAGCGGGCTTCATGGCACAGGCCGGGTCATGGGCCGACGCGAGAACCCGATTGCGTTGGTCCGAACAGCGCATCGATATCCGCGTCCGTCAGCCCCAGCGGCCCCCGGCCTGTGCCTTCGAACAGCGCGTCCGCCAGGGCCTGCTTGCGCGCCTGCATCCGCTGGATCGCGGCCTCGACGGTATTCTCGGTAATCAGCCGGTGAACGAACACCGGTTTGTCCTGGCCGATCCGGTGCGCCCGGTCCATGGCCTGGCGTTCCGTAGCCGGGTTCCACCAGGGATCGTAGACGATCACCGTGTCGGCGGCCGTGAGGTTGAGGCCCGTGCCGCCGGCCTTCAGGCTTGCCAGGAACAGCGGGAGATCGCCGGACTGGAAGGCCGCGACCTGGGCGTCCCGGTCCTTCGTCGCCCCGTGCAGCATGGCGTAGCCCCAACCATGCGCGGCGATGTCCCGCTCGATCAGCTTCAGCATTTCCACGAACTGGGAGAAGACCAGCACCTTGCGCCCCTCGGCCACCAGCTCCTCCAGCAGGACGAGAAGGCGCGCCCGCTTGGCGCTCGCAGTCACCTTTCGGGCCGCGTCGAGCTTCACCAGGCTCGGGTCGCAGCAGACCTGGCGCAGCCTGAGCAGCGCCTCGAATACCGCCATCTGCGATGCCGCCAGGCCTTGCGCGGCGATCGCCTCGCGCACCTGCCTGTCCATTGTCGTCCGGATGCTCTCGTAGAGCGCGGCCTGAGCGCCTTCCAGCGGGATCGTCTCGTCTATCACCGTCCTTTCCGGCAGCTCGGGAGCGACCTCTTCCTTCGTACGGCGCATCAGGAACGGCTTCACCCGGGCCGCAAGCAACCGCTGACGGGCGCGGTCGCCGTGCTTCTCGATGGGGGTACGGAATTCGGCGGTGAACTTCTTGCGGTTGCCGAGCAGGCCCGGCACGAGCCAGTCGTAGAGCGCCCACAGCTCCTGGAGGCTGTTCTCCAGCGGCGTCCCGGTCAGCGCCAGGCGCTGGCGCGCCCGGATCTCCCGGATGCGCTTCGAGACCGCCGAGACAGGATTCTTCACCGCCTGCGCCTCGTCCAGCACCGCGAGCTCGTAGTCGCGGTCGAACAGCGCCTCGCGGTCCCGGTTGAGCAGCGGATAGGTCGTGACGATCAGGTGGTGATCCGGAATCTCAGGGAAATGCCGCCGCCGGTCGGGGCCGTGCAGCACCAGCAGCTTCAGATCGGGCACGAAGCGCGCGGCCTCCCGGCGCCAGTTGCCCACCAGGCTTGTCGGCACAACCAGCAGGCTCGGCAGCTCCGTCTTCTCCTCCAGATGCCGATGCCCCAGCAGCGCCAGCGTCTGTACGGTCTTGCCGAGACCCATGTCGTCGGCCAGCACCCCGCCGAAGCCGCTCTCCGAAAGCGCCTTCAGCCAACCGTAGCCCGTGCGCTGGTAGGGACGCAGTTCGCCCCGAAGCGTGGCGGGCGGAGCCAGCTCCGGCGCCTCGGCGAGCGCCCGCAGCCGGGCCCCGAGATCGAGGATCTCCCGCCCGCCGGTCCAGGGCGCGCCGCAGCCCTCCAGCGCCTCCGCCAGCTCGAACAGGCGGCCCGCATCGGCCCTGTGGAATTCCAGCAGTCCGTGCACCTCCAGGAACGCCTCCGCGAACCGCGCGAAGCGGGAACCGTCCAGGGCGACCCAGCTCCCGTCATCGAGCCGTGCGTGCAAAGTCCGGCCGGCCAGATGGCTCTCGATATCGAAGCCCTCCTCCAGCCGGCCCAATTCATCGACCGGCAGCTCCTCGACGATCTGGAGCACGATCGGTCCGACGTCGAACTTCCGGCCGTCCGCCTCCAGCGAGAGGCGAAGCGAGAACCAGTCCGTCTCGTCGGCTTCGAGCGAAGTCGAGAACGCGACCGGCCCTTCGTGCAGCTGGAACGGCCACGAGTCATCGACCTCGATGCGCCAGCCCCGGGCCCGCAGTCCCGGAACCGCCCGGAGCGCGAACCCCAAGCCGGCGCCCGCCCCGTCGTCCCGCCCGTCGCCGATCGGCGTGAATACGACTTCGGCGTCCCTCAGCTCCGGCGGCAGGTTCCGGTGGTAACGCAGCAGCTCGCGGTGTTCCCAGGCATGGGGCGTTGCCGCTTCCCGCAGGATTTCCAGGAACTCCTCCTCCTGCGCGCGGTCGCGCCGGATGACCGCAAACCCCTCGCCCCCCTCCGCTGCAATGTCGTCTCCCCGTCCGGCGCGCACCCGGTTCCCGGCGCCGGGGTAGGCGATCTCGAGCCGGGCACACGGATAGACCACGACATCGCTGCCGCTCACCTCCACGATCCGCCTGCCGTCGTAGGCGTGCCGCACCGCCCTTTGCTCGCAGCCGAAGAGCCCGAGCACCGGCTCCGGCACGACGTCGGTGCGCTCCTCGACCCGGTGAAGCTGCGGCACGCGTGCGTGCTGGCCGACACGGGACAGTCTCGCGGCGACCGCATCGATCGACCCGCGCCCGACCGGCGGCGCGGCCGCGAACCAGGACGCCAGCCCTGCCGGCAGCCCGGTTTCAGCAACGCCGATCTCGCCGCTTTGCGGATCCATGAACATCGGCGTGGGGAAAGGCAGAAGCGTCAGCGGCGAACCCGCATCGTCATGCACCGCTACCTGCTGCCGGCCGGCCTCGCCGACCTCCCAGGCGAGCACACAGCGCCGCGGCTCCGACCACGAGAGCGCCATGCCCCGGATGTCGTCGGCCCGCGCGCGTCCGGTTTCGACGATCCCGCGGACCAGCCCGATCAGCTCCTCGCCCTCGGGCCAGTCGTAGCGCCGGGGCCAGATGTCCCCCTGGTAATAGCCGAGCCTGCCGATCAGCGCGGCGTCTTCCGGGGTCAGGAACTTTCGCTGCGCGGACGCCGTGCCCTCGCGATACTCGCGGAAATTGGTGCCGATCGTGCCGTCCTTCTTCAGATAGGCCCGGTAGGGATCGATCCGCATGCCGCCCGTCGTATCGCGGTGGATGACGTAGAACAGATGGTTCCGGCCCGGCTCGGGCGGACCGCCCGGCCGGTCCTCCGGTCTTGCCTGGGCCGACCCCGGCCAGTCGCCCAACCAGCGGCGCACGTCACGGGACACGCCTTTGTGGGAGGACACGGCAGCTCCGTCGACCGCTTCCGGTGAGACATGGCGGGCGGCGAGCAGGACGGCGGCCGTGTGCTTGCAGTTGTGGCCGACCGGGCAGGAGCAATGCCCCTCGACCGGAACCAGTGCGCCGTCCGCTCCGGACTCGTACTTGACCACCACCGCATAGGGTTTGGACCGGCTGCCCGAAACCTCCCCGTAGAGCCGGCCGTGCGGCCCGAAACTGAACGAGCGCACCATGCCGCGCCGGAAATAGTCCAACCCTCGCAGGTAGGCGTCTTCCCCGACCACGTGCTCGATGTCGTAGGTTTCGAAAGTCGCCAAGCCGGTCCGTCCGCATTCCTTGCCCCGAATCCGCCGCCGGGACATCCGCTGTCCCAGGCGGGCGCGTCGACCGCCAACGCCCTGTCCGGGACTGCGACGGACCCTGCGCCGCGGGCTCCCGGCGCGCAAGTCCCGTGCCGCGCCGGGCATGCTTCACGAGCATCCCGGTTGCGGTCGGAAGACGGTATCGATCCCACGACCGGAGCGTTGAGCGACAGTTCGGCCGCGGGCGCTCACGGCGCCTCTATCCGGACCCGGCAGAAGCCGCATACCGTGGCTCCTTTGGCCGCGCCTTCGTCGGCGCCGGATCCGGTGTCGTGCGCTCTCGGCTCCGGTTACGCCAGACCATCCCGCCTGGAGCCCGTGGCGTGCGGACTTCGCCCACCGTCGTGGCCGGCGCCGGCCCCTCGACATCCCCCTTTCGCGGCGGCGCAGTCGCATCTCCAGGCCGGCTCCGGTCCCACACCGGCCCGAGTGAGCGGATGGCGTCCGGGTTCTCGATCCGGACCGGGGCTCGAGGAGTCCCGCGCCGCGGCACCTCATCCTTCGGAGCCCGCCCATGCACGATTCCGACACGATCTCGGCCGACTACACGCTGCGCCCCAGCGAGCTCGCCGCCACACTCAAGATCCTCGTCGAAGCCAGACAGCCGGTGATGGTCTGGGGTGGGCCCGGAATCGGCAAGAGCGAGGTCGCACAGCAAGTCGCCGCCGAGGGCGGCCGCGCCTACTACGACGTGCGCGCCCTGCTGCTCGACCCCGTCGACCTGCGCGGCATCCCCTGGCGCGACGGCGACAACCGCACCCGCTGGGCGCCCCCGGACTTTCTGCCGCCCACCGACAGCACCGACCTCTACCTCGTCAACCTGGAGGAGCTCCCCTCCGGCGTCCCCATGGTGCAGGCCGCGCTGTTCCAGCTCGTCCGCGACCGCAAGTGCGGCGAGTACAAGCTTCCTGAAGGCGCCTCGCTCATGGCTTGCGGCAACCGCGAGGGCGACCGCGGCGTCACCCACCGCATGCCGACCCCGCTGGCGTCGCGCTTCGTCCACCTCGAGATCAAGGTCGACCCGTCGGACTGGTGCGAGTGGGGAGCCGCGAACGGGATCGCGCCAGAGACACTCTTCTTCATCCAGCTCAGGCCGGAGCTTCTGAATGTGTTCGATCCCCAGTCGCGCGAGGCGGCTTTCGCATGTCCCCGCACCTGGGAGTTCGTCTCAAACGTCGTGAACCAGCGCGGCAGCCTTGACCCGGCCGCGGAACGGGCGCTGTTCCGGGGCGCCGTCGGTGAGGCCGCGGCCGTCGAGTTCTCGGCCTTTCTCAAGGTCTGGCGCGAGCTGCCCCACCCCAGGGCCGTCATCGACGATCCCGAGAACGCGGACGTGCCCGAGAACGCGAGCGCTCTAATCGCGCTCTGCGGCTCGCTCTACCGCATGGCCGACGACGTCAACCTGGGCTCGATCGTCTCTTACGCGATGAGGCTCAGGCGGGAGGTGGGCGAGTTCCTCGTCGGCTCGTGCGTGCGCCGCGAGCCCGACCTCCAGCACACCGACGCCTTCATCCGCTGGGCCGCAGCCCGGACCCAGTGATCTCTTGCCCATCGGGAGACACCGACCATGAATCTCACTCACGACGCCATGCTGGTCAGCTTGCGCATCACCGCCTGGTCCGGCCGGCTCTACGACCGTCAGGCCTCCAACCACGTCGCGGCCCAGCACGACGCCTCCGCGAGCGCCGGGCGCTACAACAAGCGCCTGCTTCCCAAGGCCGCCTTCGCCGCGCTCACCGCCACCGTGAGCGAGGCACGCAGTTCACATTACGCCAACTCGCTTCCCTGGGACGACCAGGGGAGCCGGCTGCTCACCGTCGCCAACTACGAGGCCTACACGGAGCTGATGGACGGACTCAGGGAGCGCATGGTGCGCGAGCGCGCCCGCTTCATCGAGGACTACGACGACAACATCGACCGGGCCCGGCTCGACCTCGGCAAGCTCTTCCGTATCGGTGACTACCCGTCCAAGGAGGCCCTGCAGGGCAAGTTCGGCATCCGCTACCGCATCGTGCCCGTGCCGGACGCCGACCACTTCATGGCCAAGCTCGCGAGCGACGACACCGAGCGGGTCAAGCGCGGCATCGAGCGCGAGATCGAGGAGCGCCTGCACGACGCCGTGGGCGATCTCTACCGGCGCCTGGGCGAGGCGGTGGAACGGGTCTCCGAACGCCTTACCGAGGACGGCGAGGGGAAGCCGCTGGTCTTCCGCGACACGATGATCTCCAACGTCCGGGACCTGGTCGACGTCGTGCCCCGCCTCAACATTTTTGGGGACGACCGGCTCGCCAGCCTGTGCCAGGAGGTCAAGGACAGGATCGCCCATGCCGATCCGGCGACGCTCAGGCCGTCTCCGAACTTCAACCCGAACGTGCGGCGCCAGGTGAAGCGCGATGCCGATGCGCTGACGGAGAAGTTCGCGGGGTACTTCGGGACCCCCGCCGTCGACCGGGAGGCCGCGTGATGACCACCCGCGCCCGCAAGGAGTCGGCCAGCCGCGTCAGCGACTGCGTGACCGCGCTGCTGCGCGACCAGCCCTTCTTCGGCAGCCTCGCGCTCAGGCTGCCGATCCGGCCGGATGCGGCCCGCGAGACGCTGGCCAGCGATGGTCGCGAAATCCGCTACTCGCCCGACTGGATCGCGAACACCGATGCCGATCTCATCAAGACGGCGATCGGCCGCGTGGTGTTGGCCTGCGCGCTGAAGCACCACACGCGGCGGGGCCCGCACGATCCCGGGCGCTGGCAGCAGGCCTCGCAGCTCGTCACCCACGGCCTGCTGCGCGATGCAGGCTTCAAGCTCCCGCCCGACACGCAAGCGTGGGACGGCATCAGCGTCGAGCAGGCCTACGACCGCCTGCCCGAGCCGCAGGCGCACGGCGGGGAAGGGGGCGACGGCCCGCCATCGGCAGGCGATGGCGGAGGCGTAGGCGGTCTGCAACCCGACGCGGACGATAACGCCCCCGGCGGCGAGGACGATGATGGCGAGCCGCAGGAGCAGGAGCCTCAGGGCGAGGACCGCCCCGACGACGATGGCGCTGCCGGCCAGGGCGATTCCGCCGGTGACGGGAACCCACAGCCCCGAGACAATTCATCCGGCGACAGCGACTCCGGCATGCCGCCGAGCTGCGATCCCTCGGGCACTGGGGAAGTGATGGACGCACCGGCCTCCAGCAGCGAGGACGCCAACGCCAACCAGGTGCCCGCCGACGTCTCCGCCGAGGAGCAGGCCTGGGACGAGGCCATGCACCAGGCCCTGAACCTCGCCAAGGCGCAGGGGAAGGCGCCCGGCGCGGTGGAGGAGACCATCCGCGACGCCCACCGCAGCGCCCTCGACTGGCGCTCGTTCCTGCGCCGCTACATGACCGACGCCGCGACCCGAGATTATTCCTGGAGCGTCCCCAACCGGCGCTTCATCGATTCAGGCCTCTATCTCCCCTCGATCCGCTCCGAGGGGATGGGCACGCTCGCGGTCATCATCGACACCTCGGGCTCGGTCGACAGCGATGCCCTCGCGGCGTTCTGGTCGGAGGTGCGCGAGGTCGCGGCCGAGATCGAGCCCGAGCGCATCGTCGTGCTCCAGGTCGACGCCGCCGTGCAGGACGAGGAGCACTACGCACCGGGTGAGCTGCCCGAGCGGATCGTCGTCAAGGGACGCTGGGGAACGGATTTCCGGCCAGGCTTTGAGCGCCTCGCGGAGCAGGGCATCCGGCCCGCCGTGTGCCTGTATTTCACGGACATGGACTGCGACCGCTACCCCGAGATTGAGCCCCCGTTCCCGGTCGTGTGGGCAGATTACGGTGAGGGCGTCGGTCTCTGGTGCCAGCCTCCGCCCTGGGGCGAGCACATCAGGATCGACGGCTGACGTTCACCGCGCGGCGCCCCTCCGCCCTTCCAACGAGCGCGACCTCCCACCGGCAGGACTTCGCCATGACGCGGCAGCAGCATGACGGCGTCAAGGCCCGCCGAGCAAACCGGCCCTTTACGGCTTCGCCGCCTCCACGATGATGCGCCCCCGCCCGCGCCTGATCAGGTAACCGCCGCGCGGGATCGCGAGTCTGCCCTCCTGCACCATCGGCCAGAGCGTGTCGACGATCATGGCCGCGTTACCGTCCGGCTCCCCTTTTTCCGTCCCCTGTAACGCCAGCCACTCGGCAAACGCTCTCTCACCGACCTCCTCCCCCACCGATTTCTTGAGCGCATTGAGTTTGCGGAGCTGCCCCTTCGTCAACGTGGACTCATCAATCTGCGTCATCGCGGTTCCTCTTCCGGCTTCTTGTGCTGAACGAATCGATTCTCTGGCGCCGATACCAATAGCAGCGACGCTTCCGCTGGCCTATGTCTCGTTGCCCGCATCGGCCCGGCCCTCGGCGATCCGCATCTTCAGAGCCTGAGGCGGCCGGAACGTCACGACGCGGCGCGCCGGGATCGGCGCCGGCTCCCCGGTTTTTGGGTTGCGGCCCTTCCGTGCGCGCTTGTTGCGAACCCGGAAACTGCCGAAACCGGAGATCATCACCGTCTCCCCGGCCGACAGCCGTTCGGCGATCGCCTCGATCGCCATGTCCACGAGCTCCGCCGCATCGCGGCGCGGCAGGCCGGTCTCGCGGTGGACAGCGTTCGCCAGATCGGCGCGCGTCACTGTCGCCATGGCGAAACAGCACTCCGGATTTATATCAGCGTAGCCCGGCCACGGCCTCGATCAAACCTCGAGACCGCTCACCGGCGGGCCAAGGTCGACGAGAGCGAGAGTCACGACCGCGACCGCTCCTCCGTGCCCCTTGTTCCCCGAAGGCGCGGCGCACACTTGCCGCCGGCTGCACGGTCCCCGCCCGTCACCGGCACGAGTGGCGAAGCGGGCGCCCCAGGGCGACGGGCCGGGGCCATGGAGAGAGCCGATCGCTCCGCATCCCTTCTGCCATCGCCCACACATCCGTCCCCGCGCCCACTGGCCTACGCACGGACGCCTCGGCTCCATCCGTGCGGAGCGCGCCGATCCCGATCCGGCATCAACGAGGTATTGCAATGGAACCACAAACCGACATCGTCTCAGTCGCGGCGCTGCTGGTCGCCGCGCGCACCGTCGTGGCCGATCCCGCGCGCTGGTGCGCGTATCCGCACGCGCTGGGTGCGAACGGCCACAGCTGCGAGGGGCGGGCAAACAACGCCGTCTGTTGGGGCGCTGCCGGCGCCCTCGACCGCGCGGCCGCCGACGCGAAGGCCGACGAGCACGACATCGCCGAGGCGCACCGGCAACTGAACGATGCCGCTCTCCACGTCGCGAGCGGCTGGACAGGGACGGCCTGGCTTCTGGAGCGCAAGGCCGCTCACGCCATTACCGTCGCCAGTTTCGACGAGGCGATCCGCGCCATGCCCAGGCCGGAGGTGCCCGGCCCAGTCGACATCCTCAGCCTCGCCCGCACCCTCATCGCCCGTCCCGACCGCTGGGCGCAGGGTGCCATCGCGCTCGACCGGAACGGGCGGTCCCTGACCACCTTCGACGGCGGCTGCCGCTTCTGCGCCGCGGGCGCGGTGGGCCTAGCCGCCCATGTCCTGGGCCAGGACGAAACGGCCCGCCGCAGCATCGGCCCGGCTGTCGATCATGCCGGCCGTCTGCTCGACAGCGCCGCCTACAAGCTCGGCGAGTTCGAGAGCTACATCGGCCTCAACGAGCACGACACCCACGCCAACGTCGTCGCCATGTTCGACCACGCTCTCGACATGGCGCGTGCGGACTCCGCCCCAAGCCCGGAGGCACCGTCACCATGACCGCCACCGCTCCCACGCCGCGCGACCTCCTCGTGGAGGCGCGCACGCTGATCGCCAGGCTCGAGGCCTGGACGCAGGGCGCCGCCGCCCGCGACGCCGACGGCGAGCCCGTCGGCGTCGAGCACGAGGACGCCGTCTCGTGGTGCGCCACCGGCGCGATCAACTGCGCCATGTACCGCCATGCGGATTCCCTGGAGGTCCCGCTGCCGCTACAGCAGGCCCGTAACCAGGCCGGGACCATCCTCACCAAGACCGTGCGCGCCCTCACGCTCGGCCACTACACGGAGGCCACGACCTACAACGACCAGACCAATCACGGCTGCATCGTGCATGCCTTCGACATCGCCATCGCCGACGCCGACAGGCCTGGCGACAAGCACTCGAGCGGCCGCGCCAGGGGCACGGAGCACGCACGATGACCGCCACCGCCCGTCTTCCCCGCACAGTCCGCAATCCATACCGCGTGCCGCGCCCCGCCGTCATCAGCTTCAGCGGAGGCAGGACCTCAGGATTTCTGCTGAAGCACGTCATCGACGCCTACGGAGGCCAGCTTCCCGACGGGGTCTTCGTCGTCTTCGCGAACACGGCCATGGAACGGCCGCAGACTCTCGATTTTGTCGACACGTGCGCCGCAGCGTGGTCCACCACGGTGCACTGGGTCGAGTACGACTGGAACGCTCCTCACCGCACCCGCGTCGTCGACTTCGCCACCGCGTCCCGCAACGGCGAGCCCTATGCCGCGCTCATCGATCGCAAAGGATTCGTCCCAAACATCACCACCAAATTCTGCTCTTCGTTTCTGAAGCGCGACAGGATCGACTCCTTCGCCCGCTACCGTCTCGGCCTCAACCGCTGGCACTCGGTGATCGGGCTGCGCGCCGACGAGCAGCGGCGTGTCCTGAGGATGCGCGCCCGCAACTGCGGCTCGCGCACTGGCGCCCGCGCCGTGCTGCCGCTGGCCGACGCCGGGGTCCGCGAGGCGGACGTCCTCGACTGGTGGAAGCGCCAGCCCTTCGATCTCGGCATTCCCTCCTACGCCGGAAACTGCACGCTCTGCATGGTGAAGGCTCGCTCCAAGCTTATCCGCCTCATCCGCGAGGACCCCTCTCTTGCCGACTGGTGGATCGAACAAGAGGCGAGGGTAGCGAATCGCACCGGCCCGGACGGCCGCGCCTGCGAATCGATGAAACGCTTCCGCCTCGGCGAGACCTACGCCGAGCTGAAGGACGCCGCGCTTGCCCACCGCGACCTGTTCGACGATGCCGCGGCGTCCTCCGCCGACGACACCGACACCGACACCTTCGACTGCCACTGCACCGACTGATCTCCTGCCACTCCTCTTCCCCGCCGCGCTGCGCCGAGCGGTCGAGCGGGATGCGTGATTTCCGGCGAGGGCCGGGGCTCGCGGAGCGAGTCCGGTCCTCTCCCATCCACGCATCCCGGGAGACCGTTTCATGCACGACCCTGTCATCCGATCCATCCCGCTCCACCGGCTGGAGCCCTCGCCCGCCAACGTCCGCAAGACGGACGCAGGCAAGAGCGCCTTCGCCGAGCTCAAGGCCTCCATCGCCGCTCTCGACGTGCTCGAGAACCTCGTGGTCCGCGACGTCGGACCCGCCGAGGATCTCGGCGAGCGCTTCGCCGTCATCGCCGGCGCCAGGCGCCTCGCCGCGCTCAACGAGCTCGCCGGCGAGGGCGTCATCGAGGCCAACCATCCCGTCCCCTGCCGCATCGTCACCAACGGCGTCGCCGACGGCGAGATCTCGCTCGCCGAGAACGTGGTCAGAGTGGCAATGCACCCGGCCGACCAGGTCGAAGCCTTCGGCGCGCTGGCGCTCGCCGGCGCCACCGTCGCCGACATCGCCGCCCGCTTCGGGGTCTCCGAGCGCATCGTCGAGCAGCGCCTGCGCCTCGGCCACGCTGCGCCGGAGCTGCTGGACGCCTACCGGGAGAACGCCATCGACCTCGAGACCCTCAAGGCCTTCGCCGTCACCACCGACACCGCGCGCCAGGTGGCGGTGTGGGAGCAGGTCAAGGACCAGGGCTACCGCCCCACCGGCTGGCAGATCAAGCGCATGCTCACCGAGGACCGCATCCCCGCCGGCGCCGCGCTCGCCCGCTACGTCGGCATTGACACCTACGAGGCGGCAGGGGGTCCGGTGTTGCGCGACCTCTTCGCCGACGAGCACGAAAACGGCGTCTGGCTGGAGGACCCGGTGCTGCTGATGCAGCTCGCCATGGACCGGCTCAAGGTGGCGGCGGATGAGCTCGCGACGCGGTGGAAGTGGGCCGAGGCCCGGCTCGACGTCGAGTGGTCCGACCTCGCCCGTTTCGGGCGGGTGCGCCCCACGCCGGCCGAGCCCACCGACGAGGAAAAGGCCGAGATCGAGCGGCTGCATACCCGCCACGACGAGCTCGTCAACATGGACGAGGATGCGTGGACCGACGAGCTGATCGAGGAGGCGGAAGCGATCGAGCCGCGCCTCGAGCAGATCCAGGATGCCATCAAGGCCCGCGCGGTATTCTCGCCCGAGGATATCGCCATCGCCGGGTGCATCGTCACCATCGGCGGCAACGGCGAGTTGCAGGTCGTCCAGGGGCTCGTGAAGCCCGAGGACATGCCGGCCGATACCGACACCGCCAGCTCGGGCGCCGCCTCCCATGAGGGTGGCGGGCAGGACGACGGCCGACAGGCCGCCTCCGGCATCCAGTCCCCCTCCATCTCCGGCCCGGCCATCCCTGCCGCCCGGCCCGACCCGGAGGCCGAGGCGCGCAAGGAGGCCGGTGTCGGCATCGGACTCGCCGACGATCTCCGCGCCGTCCGCACGGCGTTGGTCAAGGCCCACCTCGCCGAGGACTTCGGGGCGGCCTACGACCTCATGCTGTTCCAGATGGGGCGCGCGGTGTTTACCCCCGGCTATCACGACCACGCGCTCGACATCGCGGTGCGCGAGACCCCGGACCGGCCGCCGCTCAGGGTCAACGACGACGCCTTCGGCGACTGGAGCCCCGGAGAGGCCATGCTGGCCGACCGCTCCTCGCTCCCCTTCGACTGGCTGGAGATCGACGACCGCCAGGAGTCCTTCGCGGCGCTCCGGGCGTTGCCCGAGCCGGACAAGCAGCGCCTGTTCGCCGCCTGCGTCGCGCGCACGGTCAACGGCCAGCTCGCGTTCGAGGCGGACGCCCGGCCCGAGCTGGAAGCCACCGTCGCCCGGCTCGACATCGAGTTCGCGTCGCACGTCCGGCCGACCGCCGAGATGTTCTGGTCGCGGGTGCGCAAGGACAGGATGCTCAAGGTCGCCCGCGAGACCCTGGGTATCGAGTGGGCGCACACCCACCGCAAGGACAAGAAGGCAGCGCTCGCCACAGCGATGGAGACCGCCTTCGCGGCCGGAGACGCGGTGCCTCTGGGCGTCCCGAAAGAAGGACGCGCGGCTGCGCTGGCCTGGGTGCCGCCCGGCTTCGCCGCTTTCGACACAGGCCACGCCGACGACGGCGACGCGTCGACGCCGGCCCAGGCCGAGGGCGCAGCGTCCGGTGAGACGGTGACGGAGCCCGCGCCCGGTGCGGCCGAGGCCGACTCCGCGCAGGACACTTCACCCGTGGACGCGGAACCTTCGGACGACGCGCAGTCCAGCGGACAGCAGGAGGCCGCGACGGAGCAGCACGAGCCGTCTGCGGACGGCGAGCCCCCCGAGAGCCGGGCGCCCGATGCCGCCGATGCGGAACAGGCTGACCCGTCCGAACCGCCCAACGGGACCCCTGCGCCGGAGACCACCGGATCGCCCGGCGCCCCCGATGGTGAAACCATCACCCCCACCGGCCACGACGCGATCGACGCCGTGAACGCCGTGCCTGTCGCGGGCGGCGGACCCAGGGTGATCGTCAACACCGTCGGCTTCGAGAACGGCGGTGACGGCAACGGCGATTCATCCGCCGAAGACATCCCGCCCGCGCCGCCGGTCCCGGGCAACGGCCACAATACCGCCAGCGCGAGCGGCGGCGACGCGCTGGATATCCCCGCCTTCCTGCGCCGTTCGTAGGCGCCGCGTTCCTTCCCTGCGCCCTGCCGGTTGGCGGCCCTTCGGGTCAGCGGCCCTTGGGTCCGTTCGGCGGGGCGCCTTTCTGTCCACCGCTTTCATGGGAGACCACCGCCATGACCGACCCTTCCTATCTGCCCACGACGATCCGGGCCCGCGTCCACGACGGCGCCATCGACCGGGTTTCGCGATTCTTCAACGCATCCGTCGCGGACGCGGCGGCTGAGCTGATCCAGAACTCGCGCCGCAGCGGCGCCACGCGGCTCGACGTCGCCACCGAGGCCATGCCCGAAGGCGGCACCGTCGTCACCGTCACCGACGACGGCTTCGGCATCGCCGACCCGGCTGCGCTGCTCTCCTTCGGCGAGAGCGGCTGGGACGCCGCCACGGCAAAGCGCGAAGACCCCGCCGGCATGGGCGTCTATGCGCTGTCGAAGCGCGGCTGTGTCATCTCATCGCGGCCGGCCACCGCCGGGCGCGCACCCATGCCCGGCTGGCGGGTCGAACTCACGCCCGAGTGCTTCATCGGAAAGCAGGAGGCCCGGATCGTTTCCTGCGAGGATGCCCCGCTGCCCAGCGGCACCGCGATCTCCTTCCGCGCCGACCAGAGCCGTGAAGGCATCCGCGCCGCCTTCGCCGCCGCCGCGCGCCACTGTCCGCTGGCCGTGGCCGTCAACGGCGAGGCCGTCGAGCGCAAGTCCTTCCTCGACGGCGCGCTTCACGTCGAGCGCTGGCAGGGCCTCTCCTTCGGCGTCTTCGACAGCAGGTTCCCCGGCTTCAACAACTCCGACCTCAACTTCCACGGGCTCACGCTCTCCGTATGCCTGCCCACCATGGACACTATCGACGGCGGCACCTGGTCGGTGTGCGCCGACGTCGACGCCTGCCCCGAGCTGGAGCTGGTCCTGCCCGCCCGCCGCGAGGCGGTGCAGACGCCCTTCCTGGACGAGATGCGCAAGGCGGCCCGTATCGCCATCTACCGGGCCATGCGCCGAGCCGACCCCACGCCTGCGCTCTCCCACGCCCGCTTCACGTCGGCCCGGAAGGCGGGCATCGACATGCCGATCGCGCCGGCCGTCTTGCGTCCCTGGCGCCCCGGCATCGCCGATATCGACGACTGGCGGGACACGCCGGACCGTGAGCCGGTCCGCCCCGACACCCTGGTCATGGCGGTCGATGCGGAGACCCAGGACCAGCAATGCCTCTGGCGGGCAGCGGAACGGGCAGGGATCGCCGGCCGCCTGTTCGAGGCCGACACGCGCCTGGAGGGCTACGCCTGGTACGACGCGCTGGCGCGGGTGGAGAGCGTGCGCATCGACATCACCGGGGCCGGCGTTACCCATCCCCTCGATGCGCTCCGCGACCTGTCCGAACCGTGCTCCGACGTCCCCACCGCGCCGGGCCTGCCGGACACGCTGGCGCGGCCCGAGGCCATCCACATTCACCTTGACGTAGTACGCAGGGACGGGCCGCCCGAGACCATCGCCATCCCCGCCGACGTCGCCTTCATCGGCGAGGAGGGGACCTGGGTCGAGGACGCGCATCCGCTCGTCACCAGGGACAGCGACATTCAGCCCACCGGTCTCTGCCAGCTTCTTCAGGCCGCGTATTTCTCCGTCTCCGACGACCCGGACGCGGACAGCCACGACACCCAGCGCCGCCGTTTCCGCGAGGACGCGACGCACATGGCCATCAAGCTGCTGGCCAGCGAGGACGAGGCCAGGAAGCACACCATCGCGGAAGCTGTCTGGCGCGAGATCCTCTGGGTCATTCCGCGCGACCGCGAGATCTCCATCAAGGTCCGCGAAGGCAAGGTCGCGGTCGAGTTCGGGCCCGAGACACCGGCGCCGGAGGGAGTCGCGGCATGACCTGGTACACGGTGCAAGCCTCCTACCCGGCCTATTACGCGAATACGGTCTCGGTCGAAGCCGAGACCCTCGACGAGGCGCTGGAGAAGGCCATCGAGGAGGCCAACCAGGACCCCAACTGGAAAAGCGTGGATCATTGCGGCCGGACTCATGTCGATGCGTGCTGCATGGGCCGCGACGAGGATCCGTGGGACCGCGACAAGTCGCTGCCCATCCCGGCTAGGTTCGCGGAGCGGGGCGAGCCGCCGGTCGTTACCCTGACCGGCCCGCACCCGCCGGGCGGCGTGGAGGTGACGGGCGGCACGGTCCGCGTGCGCTTCGCGGACCCTGCCGCCACCGTCACCACGGAGGTCTCCGATCCCCCGCCTCCGCCCGGCAACAAGCCGGTGGTCACCGTCCGGCCAAGACCCGACGGAGCGCCGGACATTGAGATCGCCGGCGGCAAGGCTCTCGTTCGCCTCCAGGGTTGGGAAGGAATCGACAATGCCCAAAGCTGACCCCGGCAACGCCGCCGCATTCGGCCCCGCGATCTCCACATACTCACGCGCCCAGGCGATCGAGGACGGCATCCTCGTCGACGTCTCCGACACCGCGCGCGAAGCGGGCTTCACCATCCCCGTCGCGCTCACGCGCACCGTCTGGACCCGCCTGGTCGCCTTGCCCGAGGGCTACCGCGGCTTCCAGGACGAACGCGGTCGCCTGTGGGACGTGCTTTGGATGGCGCGCCACTACACGCTCCGCGCCTCCAACAGCGACCGCGTAACCATGTGCGTGCTGGTGCGCGACATCCGCAAGGACCTCCGCGACAGCCATCGGCCGCCCCGCAAGCACTTCCCCATCGTGGCGATCGGCGCCGGCGACGAGGGTCGGGCCGCGATCACCATCATGTTCCCCGAAGACGACTGAGCGCGCCTTCCCCCTAGTCTCTCCGGCGCCGCCAGGAGCGGAGGCCGGCTCCGGTCGGGCGAGCGGCGCGGAACCTGGAGGACTCCGGCGCCGTCTCCCGCTCTCCTTCTGCGCCCCGCCGCGGTCTCTCCTCCCGCGGCGGGGCGTTTCCATTCCCCGCCATGGAGCCGTGCCATGCCCCATTCCAGCGCCGCCCTCGCGATCCCCGACCTGCCGCCCGCACCGCCCCCGGCTTTGCACCCGATGGACCCGCGCCGGGGCGAGAACCTCTCGCCGATGTTCGCGGCCTTCCTGTGCTGGCTGCTGGTCCTGGAACCGATGACCGACCCCGCCATCACCGGCATTGCCGTCTCTGGCAACTCCGTGCTGGCGGCCACCTCCCACGATCCGCTCTTCGACGCCCATCTCGGCGCGCTGGAGGACTTCGAGCGCAACCTGCGCGGCTGGGGCCAGGCCTGCGGCGCCGATCCGCGCATGATCGATACGCTGGTGGCCAAACTCCGCAGGGCCGGGCGATGAGCCTCTCAAATACGCCCGCCCCCGGCCTGCGCGACGTGACGTTGTTCGCCCCGCCCTCCGCGCAGCACCCCGCCGACACTGACCACGACGACCTGCAAGCGCGCTTCCTCCGCGCCGGGCGCGAGGCGGTCGACGACCGCGAGCTTCTGCAGCTCCTGCTGGCAGGATCGCACCCCGCCGCCGAAGCCTCGCAACTCGCAACGGTCCTGCTCGACACCTTCGGCTCGCCCGCCCGCGTCCTCGCGGCACGGACCGACACGCTGCGCACGGTCGCCGGGCTGAATGAGGCCGGCATCGTCGCCGTCAAGACCGCCGAGGCGCTCGGCATCGCCATGGCCAGGGCCGCGCTGCCCGAGAGCTTCCATCCCCAGCTCGCGACCTACGAGAAGGTCGTCGAGTATTGCCGCACCCTGGCGGCGCACCGCGACGTGGAAGAGTTCCGCGCGCTCTACCTCGACACCAAGAACCGGCTGATTCGCGATGAGCTGCTGCAGACCGGCACCGTCAACCACACCCCCGTCTATCCCCGCCAGCTCTGCGTCCGCGCGCTGGAGGTGGGCGCATCCGCCCTCGTCGTCTTGCATCCGCACCCGTCGCAGGATCCTACACCGTCGAGGGCGGACGTCGAGATGACCGCCCGTCTGCGCGACGCCCTCAAGACTATCGACGTCGACCTCCACGACCACATCGTCGTGACGGCGGGCGAGGCGTTCAGCTTCCGCGAGAAGGGCCTGCTTTAGACCGCACGCCTCGAATCCGGCGGGCTTGAAGTGACAGGAATAATATCTATGATTTCTGACAGAATAAGCCGTTGGGACGGTGCGCCATGACACGCTTGGCCGACCGCATCATGAAACGCCTGCGTGCGCGCGGACGCGGACGGTGGGTGTGCACGCCCAAGGACTTCCTCGACCTCGGAAGCCGCGAGGCCGTCGACCAGGCGCTCTCCCGCCTCGTCAGGGCAGGCCGCCTCCGCCGGGCCGGCCGCGGCCTCTACGACCTGCCGCGCACCAGCGCCGTGCTGGGGCGGCCCGCGCCGGTCGACCTCGACGCCGCCCTCGCCGCGCTCGCGCGGCGCGACGGCATCCGCATCATGCCGGACGGCGCGACGGCCGCCCACCGCCTCGGCCTCACCAACGCGGTGCCGGCCAGGCTCGGCTACGTCACCGACGGCGCCACGCGCACCTTAGACGTCGACGGCGCAACCGTCCGGCTCCGGCACGCCGGGCCCCGCGTCATGCGCTGGGCCGGGCACCCGGCGGCCCCGGTGGCCCAGGCGCTTCGCTGGCTCGGCCCCGGCGCCGCCCGCGACCCCCGCGTCCTTGCGGCCCTCAGGCGCCATCTCCCCGATGTGGTCAAGCACGACCTCTCCCGGAACGCGCGGAATCTGCCCGGCTGGGCGCTGCCCATCGCGCGCGACATCGCCGGCGGCGGGGCGGCGCCGGTATGACAGCGGAAGCCTTCGCGTCCTTTCTCGCGCTCCCGGGGCGGGACCGGCGCGACGTGTTCACCGCCGCGTCCCGCCGCCTCGGCACCGTGCCCGACTATGTCGAGAAGGATTTTTGGGTCTGCCTCGTCCTCGACCTCCTCTTCAACGCACTGCCGGAGGGACACCCCAAGCTGCTGTTCAAGGGCGGCACCTCCCTCTCCAAGGCCTTCGGACTCATCCGCCGCTTCTCGGAGGACATCGACCTCGTCGTCCATCGCGACGCCCTGGGCTTCCTGGGCGACCGCGACCCCACGACCGGGGACGGTCTTTCGAACAAGAAGCGCAACGCCCTGTTCGCGGAGCTCGCGCAAGCCTGCGGCGGCTATGTGCGCGCGGACCTGAAGGACGCCCTGGCGGCGTCCATCGGCGCCATGGCGGATGGCTGCAACGTCGTCCCGGACGAGGACGACGGGCAAACGCTCCTCGTCGAGTACCTCTCCCTCTATCCCGGCGGCGGCGATGTCTACGTCTCTCCGCGCGTGAAGATCGAAGCCGGCGCCCGCTCGGCCCTCGACCCCAGCACGACGCGCGCCGTCACCCCCTACGTCGCCGGAGAGCTGCCGGACTGGCCGTTCCGCGTGGCGAACGTCGCGACCCTCGCGCCGGAACGGACCTTCTGGGAGAAGCTTCTGATCCTGCACGGCCTGCATTGCGGATACCGCGACGCCGGCCGGCTGCCGGCCGACAAGGACCGGATCTCGCGCCACTACTACGACGCCGCGATGATTGCGTCGTCCGCGACTGGCGAGGCCGCCCTGTCCGATACCGCTCTGCTCAACGCCGTCCGCACGCACAATCTCGTCGCCTTCCGGCAGGCCTGGAAGCGCTTCGAGGAGGCTGTTCCCGGATCGCTGCGGCTGGTCCCCCAGGAGGGTCTGCATGCGGCTGTCAAGCGGGACTACCGGGCCATGCACGACATGATCCTCGGCGACGCTCCCGAGTTCGAGTGGATCGTCGACCGGCTGCGCCTCGTGGAAGCGGCGGTGAACCGGACGTAGTCCGGCGGGCGGCATGCCCGCCCACCAGACCTCGAGCGGACGCGCCCCGACAGCGTGATCGAGCTCGCCGGCACCGGACTCCACCGCGACACCCCATGCATGCTGTCTGAGGGTCCTCTCGACCCGGTGCGGCCTCGCCTACGAGGCGTCCGCCGTTCCGGATCCGGATTCCGGCCGCTGACCCACCGCGCGGTCTCACCACCCCGTCGCGCTACGCCCCCAGGAGCACGGGTGGCGGAGGCGGGTTAAGTCGGACGGAGCATTGCGCGAGAGCCTTCCTGCACCGCTCCGGTGCCGGCTTCCCCGCCGCCGCTCACCGGAGCCCGCTCATGCTCGACGCCCACCTGGTGCCGCCCGACCCCGCTCGTCCGCCCTCCGCCGCACTCCCCGCTACTGCAATCGGCCAACCCGCAGCCCCGCAGTCCCTGTCGACCCCCGCCGCCCTGCTGGCCGCGGCCCGGTCTCTGCTTCCGGTCCTGGAGGCCGGCAAGTCGCTCGATGCCCGCACGTTGCGCGAGGCCATGACCTCCGCCTTCGGCGCCTCCGACGCGGACGGCGCCTGGCTCTGGAAGGACTCCTACGAGACGGCGGAAGCGGCGCTGGTGCTGTTCCTCCAGCGCTACGGACGCGCCATGCGGCGCGAGGCCGGCGCCGGCCCCGGCGGGCCCGCCGCCATGCTGCGCATGCTGGAAACCCTGGCGGCGCTGGAGCCCTCGCAGACCCGGCGCTCCGAGGAGCAGCTCAGGTATCAGCAGTTCTCGACGCCGCTCCCTCTCGCCTACGCCGCTTTGCAGGCCGCCATGATCAGGCCCGGCGATGTCGTGCTCGAACCCTCGGCAGGCACCGGCATGCTGGCGGTTATGGCGCAGCTTGCTCTCGGCAACGCGGCCGCCGGTGCGCTTCACCTCAACGAGATCGCCGCCACCCGCGCCGGGCTCCTCGCCGGGCTGTTTCCCGGCAGCACGGTCACCCGCCACAACGCGGAGTCGATCAGGGACCGGCTGCCAGAGCTGCGGCCCACCGTGGTGCTGATGAACCCGCCCTTCTCGGCGAGCCCCGGGGTCGAGCGCATCCGCCATCACGTCGATCTGCACCACATCCGCTCCGCCTTCTCGATGCTGCCGCCCGGCGGGCGCCTGGTGGCCATCTCGTCGGCGCATTGCGTCCCCGGCGATGCCGCCTGGGAAGACGCCTTCGCCTCCCTCGACCCGCCGGCCCATGCGGTGTTCACCGCGCCCATCGACGGCCGTGCGTACGCCAGGCGCGGCACCACCTTCGACACCCGCCTCACGGTCCTCGACAGAGACGGGGAGAAGCCTGCGCGCATCTATGCCGGCCATCCGGTGCCCGACGCCCACCATCTGTTGCAGGTCGTTACCTCAACCGTGTCGGCGCGGCGCCCCATCGAGCCCGTGCCGGGCGCGGACCTGTTCGGCCGGGCGCCCGCGCCCAAGCCCATCCGAGCGAAGCGCACCGGGACCGCCGCGCATCGGCTAGAGCCGCAGCCCCACGACTGGGGCCCGGTCGCGGAGCTCGCCTACGAGGCGGTGCCGGCCGGCGGCGGTCCCGCCAACGGCGCCCAACCCTCCGGCCCCTACGCACGGTGGCGGGCATCGAGCATCCACGTGCCAGGGGCGACGGAGCATCCGACGCCCCTGGTGCAGTCCGGCGCCATGGCGGCGGTGCCGCACCCCATGCCGTCCTACCGCCCCATGCTGCCGGAGAGGGTTATGACCGAGGGGCTGCTGTCCGACGCCCAGCTCGAGAGCGTGATCCTCGCCGGCCAGGCGCACGAGAAGCACCTCGCCGCCGAGTACCGCATCGGCGCCGGCTGGGAGACCGTGCAGCGTGTCGACGCCGACGGCGATGACGACGATGCCGTGCCGGAGTCGGACGACGACGGCAAGACCGTCGACGCGGGAGAGCCGCTGTCCGATCCCGTCCGCTTCCGGCGCGGCTGGATGCTGGGCGACGGCACCGGCTGCGGCAAGGGCCGGCAGGTCGCCGCCATCGTCCTCGACCAGTGGCTCAGGGGTCGCAAGCGCGCGCTCTGGCTCTCGCAGTCCGACAAGCTGCTGGAGGACGCGCGCCGGGACTGGTGCGCCGTCGGCGGGCGCGCCGAAGACGTCATCCCCCTCGGCAAGGTTCGCCAGGGGGCCGGCATCCCTCATGCGCAGGGGATCCTGTTCGCCACCTATGCCACGCTGCGTTCGCCCGCGAGGCAGGGCAAGCCCTCCAGGCTCGACCAGATCGTGGCCTGGCTCGCAGACGGCGAAGACCACGAGCAGCGCCACGCATATCAGGGCGTGATCGTCTTCGACGAGGCGCACGCCATGGCCAACGCGGCGGGGTCCAAGGGCTCGCGCGGCGAGGTCAGGCCCTCGCAGCAGGGGCGCGCGGGACTGCGGCTTCAGAACGCGCTGCCCGACGCCCGCATCCTCTACATCTCCGCCACCGGCGCCACCACCGTCCCCGGGCTCGCCTACGCCAGACGCCTCGGTCTCTGGGCTTCGGGCGAGACCCCCTTCGAGACCAGGGTCGGGTTCGTCGCCGCCATGGAGGCCGGCGGCGTGGCGGCGATGGAAGTGGTGGCGCGCGACCTCAAGGCTTTGGGTCTCTACCAGGCCCGGGCGCTCTCCTACGATGGGGTCGAGGTCGACATCCTTGAGCATCCGCTCACGGACGAGCAGCGTCGCATCTACGACTCCTATGCCGGCGCCTTCAAGATCATCCACCAGAACATCCAGGAGGCGCTGAAGGCCACCGGAATCGTGGACGGAGACAGCACGCTCAACAAGAACGCGAAGTCCGCCGCGCTCTCCGCCTTCGAGGGGGCCAAGCAGCGCTTCTTTGGCCACCTGCTGACCTCCATGAAGTGCCCCTCGCTGATCCGCGCCATCGAGGCGGACCTGGACGAGGGCCGCTCCGCCGTGGTGCAGCTGGTCTCCACCGGCGAGGCGCTGATGGAGCGCCGCATCGCCGAGATCCCGGCGTCGGAATGGGACGACCTCTCCATCGACCTGACGCCCCGCGAGTACGTGCTCGACTTCCTCGAGCACGCCTTCCCGGTGCAGCTGCAGGAGCCCTTCGTGGACGACGACGGCAACCTCATGTCGCGGCCGGTCTTCGATGGCGACAACAACCCGGTGCTCTGCCAGGAGGCACTGGCGAAGCGCGACGCCCTGATCCAGAAGCTCGGCGCGCTGCCGCCGGTGCAGTCGGCGTTGGACCAGATCGTCCACCGTTTCGGGCACGATGCCGTGGCCGAGATCACCGGGCGCTCGCGCCGGGTGCTCAGGATCGAGGACGCGAAGGGCGAGCGCCTCGCGCTCCGTTCCCGGCCCGCGTCCGCCAACCTCGCCGAGACCTCGGCATTCATGGACGGCCAGAAGAAGATACTGGTGTTCTCGATGGCGGGCGGGATCGGGCGCAGCTACCACGCCGATCTCGGCTGCCCCAATACCGAGCGCCGTATCCACTACCTGCTGGAGCCCGGCTGGCGGGCCGACCAGGCGATCCAGGGGCTGGGCCGGACCCACCGCACGCACCAAGCCTCCGCACCGCTCTTCCGTCCCGTCGCCACGGACGTCAAGGGCGAGCGCAGGTTCATCGCCACCATCGCGCGGCGCCTCGACGGTTTGGGCGCCATCACGCGGGGCCAGCGGGATTCGCAGACCGCCATGGGCGGCGACGACACCGCGCTCTTCAGGGCGAGCGACAACCTCGAGAGCCTCCACGCCAAGTCCGCGCTGCGCCAGTTCTACCTCGCACTCTGGCGCGGCAACATCGCGGGCTGGTCGCTCAAGGATTTCGAGGAGGCCACCGGGCTCAAGCTCACCTGGGAGGGCAACCTCAAGGAGGACCTGCCTCCCATGCCGCAGTTCCTGAACCGGCTGCTGGCGCTCCCCATCGACGAGCAGAACCAGCTCTTCGGCGCGCTCGAAAGCCGGATCGAGGCCAACATCGAGATCGCCATCGAGGCCGGCACCTTCGAGCGCGGCGTCGAGACCATCGCCGCCAACTCGCTCTCCGTCGCCTCGCGCGAGTCCGTGTTCACCCACGAAGGCTCCGGCGCCGAGACCGAGATCGTCGAGATCGCGCGCAAGGACCGGCTGGAGCCGCTCAACGCCGATGCCGCAATCGAGCTCCACATGGCCACCTCCAAACACCCGCCGCTGCTGATCGTCAACGGCCAGTCGAAGCGCGCGGCGCTGGTCATGGACGCGCCCACCCGCACGCTCGACGACGGCGACGTGCAGGAGCGCGTCCGCCTGGTGCGTCCCGCCACGCGCGAGACGATGGCCAAGGCGGCGTTGGAAGCCTCGCAGTGGCGCGCCGCGGACGAGGACCGCTGGCGCGCGCTCTGGGACGCCGAGATCGCGGGCCTGCCCTCGCACCGCGAGTCCCGCTTCTGGCTGGTGGCTGGGCTGCTGCTGCCGATCTGGGACCGCCTGCCCGACGAGAGCATGCGGGTCCGCCGCCTCGTCGCAGATGACGGCGAGCATCTCATCGGCCGCGTCCTCGGCCCCGCCGAACTCGGCGACTTCCGGGCCGCGCTCGGTCTCGACGGAGGCCCCGGCCTCACCGCCGCCGAGGTCCATGACGAGATCATGGCGCGGGGCGCGTCCTTTCCCCTCGCCAACGGCTGGAAGCTCGCGCGCCGCCGCCTCATGGGCGCCAACCGCATCGAGATCGAGGGTCCAGCGGACGGCGACACCGACGCGCTCAAGCGCATGGGCTGCATCGCCGAGATCGTCTCCTGGCGCACCCGACTGTTCGCGCCCGACCGCGACACGCTGGAGCGCATCACGGACCGCTGGCCCATCGCGCAGCCGGAGGCGTCCTGACCGCCCCACTCCTGCGTCGATCCCACCGCCGCCTCACATTGCCGCCCGCCGTCGCGCGGCCGGTTCCGCCCCACCGCAACAAGGACACAGTCCATGGCCACGCACGAGCTTCCCGAAGAGCCGGTCTACGCCTTTGCGCCCTCCTACGAGCTGCCCGACCAGCCGCAGCAGATCCGCATCGTCTTCGAGGGGATGGACGGCTACATCCCTACTGCGCTTGTTGCGCTGACGCTGGCCGATGCGGAGCGGCTCTGCGACAGGCTTAACCGGCGCCTCGGACTCGACCGCGACGCCTGGAGCAGGCTGGTCGCCCGATCCATGGCTGCCGGCCGGGGCGATGCGCCGCTGCATTGAGATCCGCGCCGCCACGCCTCTCCCATGCCCGGATCGCGATGCACGCATGTGCGCCACGCACGCCCCGCTTATGCACTGCGTCTTTACGACGATAGCGGATAAGGAACACAGACCGCCCCTGTCGCGTCCGCCCCTCGCCCTCTTGCACGACATGGCGCCGGCGCGCGCCCGACGCGGCTATGTGTTCCCCGGCCTCACGGACCGGATGAACCGCGACACGCTCTTACAGACAATCCAACGTGCCGCTTCGCACATAGCCGTGACGGCGACCGAGCGACCGCCGATCATCATTCACGGTATACGCTCCGCCTTCCTCGATTGGGTGACCGAACGTGAATTCGCGCACGAAACGATCATGGATTGCATCGCGGACTGCGTCCGGTCGGAGAGTGATCGCGCCCATCACCGCTCCGCGAACGTGCCGCAGCGCCGCAAAATCATGGACGCATGGGTAGACTACGTCGTCAGGTAGGCACTCTACAGCCAGCAATCATCTTTGTAGCCGTCGCGGCGCCGGCACGCCGTGGGTGCCGAAATTGAACCGCAACAGCTTCGCGTCGACTGAGGCGTCTTCGAAATTCGCCCGAAAAATCGGTAAGTCTGCATCGTCGCGCGGCATCCACACCATGAGCTTCGCGTCGCCCGTCGACCGATACGGCACCACCACGGCACTCGGCGGTGGAGGAAAGGCGTTGTACCAGTCGCTACTAGCCGACACATCGAGCGCGTCGCCGACGATGTGAACTATCGCCGCACCGAAGTACCCGCCATCCGGCAGTTCGACCACGACGGCCGCAACGCGCTCGCCGTTTTCTGTGGTCGCTTCAACTCTGTTGCGGGTCATCGACCCGTCCGCGAGACTCGCCACAAAGCTGCGGGTCGCTTCGCCCAGCGTCCCAATATCCCCACCCTCCACGCTCGTGCTTTCGTCCCTCGTTTCATTTGCGCGCCGGCTAGACACTACGCAAAGTCGAACGAGAGCTGGTTCTCGTCCGGCCATCCAAGCGGTTCCTTGTGATCGGGGTCACGTCTCGCGTGGCGCATCGCACCGTGCGCGGCCGCTACGGGGTCCGGCGCGGGATTGCGCGGTCCTTCCCCGTCTTCGCCAAGGTTGACCCAACCACCGCCGGGCACCGCGTACGACGAGCCCCAGCCGCCGCCCATTTCCGGCTTGAATCGTTGCACTGATATGCATGTCGCCGTTCGTCGAGACGATCTGTCTCCGCCATACCAGACAGCAACATTCCACGTGCCTGCTGCAGGTGCTTCCGGCCCCTCCCATTTCCGACGCAGCGGGATTGCAATTTGCAATGTTTGCGTCACTTCGTCGTCGCTCATGGCTCCCCTCTCAAGACGGCAAGTCGGACAGTGTGGCAGACACGCCGCACTAGACGCGCTGGCCCTTTTCCTGCTCGCGCCTCGCGTTCTACGGCTCGCCGCATAGCGCATCGGTCAGCGCATGCGGTTCCATCTTCACATCGTTCTTTCGCGCCCTTCACGCAACTCGCCAATGACGACATGGCCCCCGGCGTCAACTTCCATATGGGTAGCCCCCGCAATCAACACAACGGTGTCGTTCTCCGCGTGCCGCTTCACCACTTCGGCCCGCATCTCCATCGCAGGCCTTTGACGTCGCTTCTCAGGCGCGGCGTCGCCTGTTCGCGACTTCCCGCCATGCGCCCCGCACGCGCGTGACCTTCAATCGCGCCGGTCCGAGCGAAAGGAGGGCATTCGCCAAAGGCAGAGCCGTCGGGAGCCGGAGAGAGAGTTTCCGGGCCGCGACGCCACAGCCACCGGGAGGGACCGTTCCATGACACAGCTCATCTACGCCGGCATCGGATCGCGCGCCACGCCTCGCGCCGTGCTCAAAACCATGACTGTGATCGCCGCCTGGCTCGCGCTCCGGGGGTGGCATCTGCATAGCGGCGATGCTGCCGGGGCCGACTCGGCATTCGCTGCCGGAGCCCCTGACGGCTCCCGCACCGTGTTCCTGCCGTGGCCCGGATACCGCGGGCACGCGGGGCCGGATTGCCGCACCCTCTCGCCCGACCGGATGCGCACCTGCCTTGCCATCGCCGCCGACCTGCATCCCGCGTGGCACCGCTGCTCGCCCGCGGCGCGGAAGCTCCACGCCCGGAACGTCGGCATCCTCGCGGTGGACACCGACACGCCCGTCCATGCCGTGGTGGCCTTCACCCCCGAGGGCGCCATCACTGGCGGCACCGGCATGGGCATCCGCATCGCGCACGCTCGCGGCATTCCCGTGCTGAACCTCGGCGTGCTCCACCCCCGTGCCGTGTGCGAGCGCCTGGAGGAGATCCGCGCCGCAGCATCCCCGGCACTCCTCCAGCCTGATCCGCCCCCCGCCCGGTAGATGGGAGCATGCCATGATCCGTTTCACACACGGCGACATCTTCGCCCAGCCTGCCGAGGCCATCGTCAACCCCGTCAACTGCGTCGGCGTCGCAGGCGCCGGCTGAGAGGACGCGGGCTTTCAGCGGGGATCGGGGTCTGATCCGCTCGGATTAGTCGATGTTTTGTGGAGGGTGCCCCCCGGCGAACTTGCAAGAATTTCGCCGGGGGGCTTTGTCTCGGTGACAGTCCAAATCTCCAGAG
>JAJDVB010000023.1 GCA_022826345.1 Alphaproteobacteria bacterium | reverse complement strand
CCTCGGAGGACGGATTATCAGGAGGAAGAGACCATGGACCGTCAGACCCCTCGACCAGCGAGAGGTGTGCCGCGGCAGACGCGTCGCGAATCGCCATGCTCTGACGCTAGCGCATGGCGAAATTCGTTACCAGCAATTCCTACGGAGCGCGTCTCCAGGCGCGGCCGTTGATGTCAACGCCCAACATGCCATCACTCTATGACCGAAGGATTACCCACGACGGGACAGCGGGCGCATCCCCGGACTTTTCGGGCCGGGAGAAGAGGACAGGGGTTGACGTGAAGAATGCAGCAGAACCACGTACCGGCTGCGCCCCTCTGCCCTTGGGCTGGCCCCGATATGGGTCGAGTCGCGGCGTGCGGGGCATGCTCAGTTACGCTCGCGACCACCCTCGCCGATGACGGACACGGCGACCTCCCCCGGCGGCACCGAGCCGCTGCCACGCAGGGGCTTCGTTCTCCTGGCGCTGCTGACGCTGCTGTGGGGCGTCAATTGGCCGATGCTCAAGCTCGCGCTCAACGAGCTGCCGGTTCTCACCTTCCGCGGAACCTGCCTCTTCTTCGCAGGCCTGGTCATCATTGCCCTCCACTGCGCGATCGGTCGCTCGGTCAAGGTGCCGCGCCGACAGTGGCGACCACTCCTGATCACCGGGTTCTTCAACATCACCGTCTGGCACCTCGCGACCGGGTTCGGACTCGTCTACACGACTTCCGGCCGCGCCTCGATCATCGCCTACACGATGCCGATCTGGACCGTGCCGGTGGGCTATCTCGTGCTCGGCGAGCGGCCGGGCTGGCGGCGGCTGAGCGCGCTTGCGCTGGGCTCCGCCGGGCTCGGGGTGTTGATCGCAACCGACGCCCAGACCCTCAGTGCCGCACCTCTCGGGCCGCTCCTGGTGCTCGTGGGCGCGGTCGGCTGGGCCTGCGGCACGGTCGCGCTCAAGCGCACCGACTGGCAAGTCTCCATGTGGGTGCTGGTCGGCTGGCAATGCCTGATCTGCGGCTTGCCGATCTTCGTCGCGGCGGCCGTGGTGGACGCAGACACGGTGCGATTCCCGTCGCTTTGGCCGCTGGTTTCGGTGATTTACAACATCTTCGCGCCGTTCGTGATCTGCTACTACATCTACTATGAGATCGTGCGGATGTTCCCGACCGGGGTGGCGACGGTGGGCACCCTGGGCATCCCGATGGTCGGCCTGTTCAGCGGGGCCCTGATCCTGGGCGAGCCGCTGGGCTGGAGCGAGTTCACGGCCCTCGGCCTCGTCATCGCCGCGCTCGCGGTGCCGGTGATGACGCGGCCCGAGAGCTTTGCGCGCAGCAGTTGATGGGCGGGCTGACGGTTCGACTATTGGATCGCACGTTGGGCCAGCCCTTGAACGGGCGCCGTGGCCGCCCCTATGTTTGTCACTCTCGTGTTTGTGACACTTGCTGCCGGCGCGCGCGCCGGCCTTGACGGGAGACGCGCATGGCGACGACCCACCGCAGCAAGGTCGTGATCATCGGCTCCGGCCCTGCCGGCTACTCCGCGGCGATCTACGCCGCGCGCGCCAACCTTAAGCCGATCATGGTCCAGGGCCTCGAGCCCGGCGGTCAACTCACGATCACCACCGATGTCGAGAATTATCCGGGATTCGCCGACATCATCCAGGGGCCGTGGCTCATGGAGCAGATGGCGGGCCAGGCTGGGGCAGTGGGGACGCGGCTGATCCACGATATGGTGACTGCCGTGGACTTCAGCCAACGGCCCTTCGTCTGCACCGGCGATTCCGGTGATGTCTATATCGGCGACACCGTCATCATCTGCACGGGCGCGCAGGCGAAGTGGCTGGGCCTGGAGAGCGAGCAGCGCTTCATGGGCTTCGGCGTCTCGGCCTGTGCGACATGCGACGGATTCTTCTTCCGCGGCAAGGAGGTCGCGGTGATCGGCGGCGGCAACACCGCGGTCGAAGAGGCGCTCTACCTCACCAATCACGCGAGTAGGGTCACCCTCGTCCACCGCCGCGACGCGCTGCGGGCCGAAAAGATCCTGCAGGACCGCCTGTTCCAAAACGACAAGATCGAGGTCCTGTGGGACCACGTGCTTGACGAGATCGAGGGCGAGAGCGACCCGCTGACGGTGACGGGAATCGCGGTGCGCCACGTCAAGACGGAGACGATGCAGCGCATCCCGCTCTCGGGCGTGTTCATCGCCATCGGGCACCGGCCCAACACCGAGCTCTTCGCGGGCCAGCTTACGATGGACGGCGAGGGCTACATTCAGACGATGGCGGACAGCACGAAGACCAACGTGCCGGGCGTGTTCGCCGCCGGCGACGTGCAGGACAAGGTGTTTCGGCAGGCGGTGACCGCCGCCGGCACCGGCTGCATGGGCGCGCTGGAAGCCGAGAAGTTTCTCGCGGAGGCCGAAACGCCGGAGGCCGCTGCCGCAGCGTGAGCACCGGCGCGGCGCCGGGGGCGCTGCCATGGATTGGAACCGGCTACGAATATTCCAGACGGTCGCGGAGCACGGCAGCTTCACCCGCGCCGGCGACATCCTCGAACTCAGCCAGTCGGCGGTGAGCCGGCAGATCGCGGCGCTGGAGAAGAGCTTGGGCGCGGTCCTGTTCCACCGCCACTCGCGCGGTCTGCTGCTGACCGAACAGGGCGAGGCGCTCTACCGCACGGTCCGCGAGGTCTCGGCCAAGCTCGCGATGACCGAGGCGCAGATTACCGACGCCCGCGACCGGCCCTCGGGCCCACTGAAGATCACGACCACGGTCTCCTTCGCCTCGGTCTGGCTGACGCCCAGGATCCCCGCCTTCAACAGCCTTTATCCGGAAATCAAGATCACCCTGCTGACCTCGGACAACCTGCTGGACCTCGCCATGCGCGAGGCGGACGTGGCGATCCGCATGATCGAACCGACCGAGCCCGATCTCGTCCGCCGCCACCTGATGACCGTCTATTCGTACATCTACGCCTCGCCGGACTATCTGACCCGCTTCGGGCCGATCGAGACGGTGGACGACCTCGCCCGCCAGCGCCTGATCATCTATGGCCAGGGGCCGCTCACCCCCATCGCCAACCCGGACTGGCTGATCGGCATTTCGGGTAATCCGAGGGCTGACGGCCGCATCGTTTTGGAAGCGAACAACATTTATTGCATGCGCGAAGCCGTGGAGAGCGGCCTCGGGATCGCCGCGTTGCCCGACTACGTGGCCTGGGGCAGCCAGCGGCTCCAGCGCGTGCTGCCGGACCGTCAGGGTCCGCCTTTCGAAGCCTTCTTCACCTACGCCGAGGAATTGCGATACTCCAAGAGAATCGGGGTTTTCCGCGACTTTCTACTCTCCGAGGTGGCCAAGTGGCGCTCCTGATACGCCCGTAGCCATGAACTAAACGCATGGCTGGTTTGCTCCCCATGCCCTAGCACATTTGTTTCGGCACGATTACATATTGCGCCGCAGCATGACGCGTGCGTCATGCGACGAGGATTAGCCGGGGTGCCCACCCCGGTTTGCCGTCTTCAGGTGCAAGGCCTGAAGGGGATCCTCGGATCCCACGTCTCCTAGACGTGAAGCCTCCCTGTTAGACTGGCCGGGTCTTCGGACCCGGCCTTCCTTTTGTCTTGAGCACGAAAAGTCCACCTTGACCCGGTTCTCCGTTCGGGCCGGGGTCGATAGAGTGCGGCCGCCACAGCATGGGTGATGGTCATGGATTTCCTCCGCCCCGAAATCGCCGCCCTGGAGCAGAACGGGATTACCCGCGTCGCCCTGACCCGCATCGGCGACCCGAAGGTGATCGCGCTCTGGTTCGGCGAAGGCGATGCCGTGACCGACGAGTTCATTCGCACCGCGGCCAAGGAAGCGCTCGACGCGGGCGACACCTTCTACGCCCACACCCGCGGCAAGCAGGTGTTGCGCGACGCGCTGAAGCGCTACCTCGACGCCCTCTACGGGATCGACCTCGACCCCGACCGGATCACCGTGCCGGGCGCGACCATGCTCGGCATCACCATCGCCGCGCAGATGGCGCTGAGCACCGGGGATCACGCGATCATCATCGGCCCGGTCTGGCCCAACATCGAGAGCACCTACCAGGCGACCGGCGCCGAAGTGACCTACGTGAGCCAGCGGCGGACGGAGGCCGGATGGCAACTCGATCTCGACGACATCCGCGCGGCGCTGCGACCGCGCACCCGCTCGCTCTTCGTCAACTCGCCCTGCAACCCCACCGGCTGGGTAATGCCCAACGAACAGCAGGCCGAGCTGCTGGAGCTTTGCCGCGAACGGAACATCCTTCTGATCGCCGACGAGGTCTACCATCGCAACGTCTATGACGGCGACGTCGCGCCCTCTTTCATGACGCTGGCGCGCGACGACGATCCGGTCATCGTCGTGAGCGGCTTCTCCAAGGCCTGGGCCATGACCGGGTGGCGGGTCGGCTGGGTGGTCGCGCCGAGCCGGCATGCCGAGACATGGGCGGTCCTCTCCGAGTGTTTCAACACCGGGGCGACCGTGTTCGTGCAGCAGGCCGCGATCACGGCGCTGGAGCGGGGCGAGGAGACAGTCGTCCGGCTACGCGATCAGTACGCGAGGGGGCGGGAGATCGTCGCGCAAGTACTGGGGCGCTGCCCGCGCATCGAACTCACGGAGCCGCAGGGCGCGTTCTATGCCTTTCCGCGCGTGCGAGGGCTCACGTCGAGCCTCGCGTTCGCGGAAGGCGTGCTCGCGGAAGAGGACGTCGGCATCGCGCCGGGCTACACCTTCGGCCCGGGCAACGAAGAGTACTTCCGGCTCTGCTTCGCCCATTCGCACGAGGCTCTGCGCGAGGGGCTGGAGCGGATCGTCCGCTACATCGAGTGTCACGACAACGAGTTCAACACGGTCTGAACCATAGTAGAGAAGGCCGCCCCGACCGTTGGCCAGGGCGGCCCTCAACGCAGCGCGTGTCGGCTCGGGCGCTACATGAAGATCAACTCGTTCTCCATGCCCTCGTAGAGCGAGGCGACCTGCTCGGCATAGCCGTTGTAGAGCAGCGTCGGGCGGCGCTCCTGCCCGTCGGGCCCGTAGAAGCGCTCGTTGGCCTGGCTCCAGCGCGGGTGCGGCACTTGCGGATTGACGTTGGCCCAGAAGCCGTACTCGTTGCCCGCGAGGTCCTCCCAGAAGGAGACCGGCCGTTCATCCGTGAAGCTGAAGCGGACGATGCCCTTGATGTGCTTGAAGCCGTACTTCCACGGCACGGCGAGGCGCAGCGGCGCGCCGTTCTGCTTCGGGATCGGCTTGCCGTAGTAGCCGGTGGCGATGAAGGCCAGCTCGTTGGTGGCCTCGGCCATGGTCAGGCCTTCGATGTAGGGCCAGGGATACCAGAACTGCCGCTGGCCTTCGGCCACGTCGTCGTCCTCGAAGGTTTGCATGACCAGATACTTGGCATCGCCGAGGGGCCGCGCGAAGTCGATCAGCGCCTTGAGTGGGAAGCCGCTGTAGGGCACGGCGATCGACCACGCCTCGACGCAGCGGTGGCGGTAGAGGCGTTCCTCCAGCGGCATCTTCGCCAGCAGGTCGTCGATGCCGATGGTCATCGGCTCTTCCACCAGCCCGTCGAACTCGACCGTCCAGGGCCGGATCTTGAGCGCCTGGGCCTTCTGCCAAATCTCCTTGTAAGAGCCGAACTCGTAATAGTTGTTGTAGGTGGTGGCGAAGTCCTCCGGCGTGAGCGGCCGGTCGAGGGTGTATGCCGGGTTCTGCTCGACCGGATAGAGGTGGGCCGAGGGGTCTTCCTGCTCCTCGTCCGCCAGCGCCGAACCGAGGCCACCCGCGAACGGTACTGCGGCGCCTGCCGCAAGCAACGGGCCGGTGGCGAGCCCCTTGAGCAGCGTGCGCCGGTTTATGAACACCGATTCAGGAGTTGCGGCGGAGTCCGGCAGCTCCCAGCCGCGCTTGATCTTGATCAGCATCGAAGGCCCTCCGCGAATGCCAGTTGCGTTCCGCCCTGCGCCCGCGCGCGGGGCTCTTGCAGAGAGAAATGGCACCGGCGGCCACTCACGGCAACTCAACGCTGCGTGAGCGGCCCTCAGGGCGAAGTCAGGAAAGGGCGCCTGCCGCCCGCTGGATGCGCATACACGCCTCTTCCAGTGCCTCGGTGGAGGTGGCGTAGGAGATGCGGAAGTAGGGCTCGAGGCCGAACGCCGCCCCGAACACGACCGCGACTCCCTCAGCCTCCAGGAAGTAGCGGGCAACATCCTCGTCGTTCGCGAGCGTCTCCCCGTCCGGGGTCTTGCGGCCGATCATCCCGGCACAGCTCGGATAGACGTAGAACGCGCCTTCAGGCGTCGCGCACTCGATGCCGTCTGCCTGGTTCAGCATGCTCACCACGAGGTCGCGGCGCTCCTGAAACACCGCTCGGCGTTCCGGGATCGAATCCTGCGGGCCGTCCAGCGCCGCCATGGCCGCGTGCTGGCTGATGGATGATGGGTTGGAGGTCGACTGCGACTGGATCTTGGCCATGCCCTTGATCAAGTCGGCCGGGCCGCCGGCGAAGCCGATGCGCCAGCCGGTCATCGCATAGGCCTTGGAGACCCCGTTGATGGTGACGGTGCGCTCCATCAGCCGGGGCTCGACCTCGGCCATCGTGTGGAAGCGGAAATCGTCGTAGACCAGATGCTCGTAGATGTCGTCGGCGAGCACGCCCACGTCGGGATGATCGACGAGCACGTCCGCGATGGCGGCCATCTCGTCCCGCGTGTAGGCCGCACCCGTCGGGTTGCTCGGCGAGTTGAACATCAGCCAGCGGGTGCGGGGCGTGATCGCCGCGGCAAGCGCCTCCGGCCTGAGCTTGAACCCGTCGGCCTCGCTAGTCGGCACGATCACCGGCGTGCCCTCCGCCAGCACGACCATGTCGGGGTAGGAGACCCAGTAGGGCGCCGGCACGATCACCTCGTCGCCCGGATCGAGGCCCGCCATCAGCGCGTTGTAGAGCACGTGCTTGGCGCCGGAGCCGACGCTGATCTGGTCGGGCGCGTAGTCGAGGTTGTTCTCCCGCGCGAACTTGCGGGCGACCGCCTGCTTCAGCGCCGGCAGGCCGTCCACGCGGGTGTACTTGGTCTCGCCCGTCTGAATGGCCTCGATGCCGGCGGCCTTGACGGTCTCCGGCGTGTCGAAGTCCGGCTCGCCGGCGCCGAGGCCGATCACATCCTTGCCGGCGGCCTTCATATCGGCGGCCATGGCGGTAATCGCCATCGTGGGCGAGGGTTTGATGCGCCCAAGGCGCTGCGCCAGGTGGACCATGGGATTTCCTGCGTCGAGAGGGGGCGGCAGACTACGCGCCGAGGGGTCGGGCTACAAGCCGTCGCGCCGAAAGGGCGCGCCACCCAAGAGTCGCCGAGCCGGAGCTGTTTGGAGCGCTGCGGGCGGGGAGCCAGCGCAACGTGCTAAGCTTGGTGCTCCGGCCAAACCGAGGAGCGCGTGCGAAGCCATGAACGACCCATCGACTGCCGCATCCGCCGCCCTATCGACTGCTGCCCCGGCCGAAACCGAGGAGCGCCTGAGCGCGCTCAACCTCGCGGTCATGGCCAATCGCATGGACGCGATCTGCCGCGAGATGACCAACACCGTTCTGCACAGCGCGCGCTCGGCCGTCATCGGCATCGCGCGGGATTTTTCGTGCGGCATCATCACCTCCGACCACGAGGTGCTGGCCACCGCCGAGGCCATGCCGATTCACGTCTTCGGCATGAACATCCAGACCACCATCATGAGCGAGAGGCACCCCGACTTCCGCGAGGGCGATGCCTTCCTCGACAACGACCCCTACGCCGGCAACAGCCACGCGGCCGATCACACGATTCTGGTGCCGGTGTTCCACGAGGGCGAGCACTTCTTCACGGTGGGCATCAAGGCTCACCAGGCGGACGTGGGCAACAGCCAGCCGACCACGTATTTCGCTGCGGCCACGGACGTCTATCACGAAGGCGCGCTGATCTTCCCCTGCGTCCAGGTGCAGAGCGACTATCGCGATATCGACGACATCATCCGCATGTGCCGTCGCCGCATCCGGGTGCCGGACCAGTGGTTTGGCGACTATCTCGCCGCCATCGGGGCGGCACGGATCGGCGAGCGGCGGCTCAAGGAGTTCATCGAAAAGTACGGCGCCCAGGCGGTGCGCGCCTTCATCGGCGAATGGCTCGATTATTCCGAGCGGCGCGCCAGGGAGTCGATCCGGGCGCTGCCCAGTGGACGGCTTGAGAACGAAGGCTGCCACGACCCGATTCAACCGTTTCTGCCGGACGGCATCCCGATCAAGGTGACGATCGATATCGACGGCGAGGCCGGTTTCATCACGGTCGATCTGCGCGACAATCCAGATTGCGTGGACGCCGGCATGAACCTCACCCGCGTCACCTCGACCATGGCAGCGGCGCAGGCGGTCTTCGCTTGCCTCGATTCCGACATTCCGCACAACGCGGGCAGCTTCCGCCGGCTCGACGTGCTGCTCCGGGAGAACTGCGTGGTCGGCATCCCGCGCTTCCCGCACAGCTGCTCGGTCGCCACCACCAACATGACCGATATGATCATCAACCTGATCCAGTCGGCCTTCGCCAAGCTCGGCGATGGTTACGGCTTCAGCCAGGGCAACTTCTGCAACGGCGCGGGCACTGGGGTCTGCTCGGGCAAGGACTGGCGGCGGGACGGCGCGCCCTACGTCAACCAGATGTTCATGTCGGCCGGCGGCATGGCGGCCTCGGCTGAGACCGACGGCATGCACGGCCTGGTCAACCCGGTGAGCGTCGGCCTCGTCTACCGCGACAGCATCGAAGTGAACGAGCAGCGCTTCCCGTTCCAGGTCGATAGCGTGCGCGCGCTGGTGGACTCATGCGGTGCCGGCCGCCGGCGCGGCGGACCGGCCTCTGAGGTGATCTTCGGCCCGCGCCATGATCCCATGCTGGTCATCAACATCTGCAACGGGCTCACGATCCTGCCGCAGGGCGTGCTTGGCGGCTTGACTTCGCAGGCGGGCTATCAGGCCAAGATCGCGGCGGACGGCACGCGCGAGGTCTACGAGACCGACGCCTACTGCCACCTGGAGGCGGGCTCCAAGCTGCACGCCATCGACAACGGCGGCGGGGGCTACGGCGACCCGCTGGAGCGCGAACCCGAGCGGGTGCTGAGTGACGTGAACGAGCGCTACGTCTCCCGCGCCAAGGCGGAAGTGCTCTACGGCGTGGTGATCGTGGGCTCGGAAGAGGACGACGACCTCGCCGTCGATCTCGCCGCGACCGAGGCGCTCCGCCGCGAGCGGCTGGGCAACGGCCAGCAACGGGCGAAGGCAAGTTAAGCTGTTGCCAGCGCCCGATGGCGCTGCGCCAGGAAGACCACGATCGCGGCGTTCATCACGTTAAATGCGACCGCGTTGATGAATGACGCGGTGTAGGAGCCCGTCAGGTCGTACAGCGCACCGGCCATCCAGCCGCCGAGCGCCATCCCTGCGAAGGTGAAGAGCATCGCCCAGCCGACCCGACGACCCGCTTCGTGCGGGGGGAAGAACGTCCTGATGATGATGGTGTAGGACGGCACGATCCCGCCCTGTGAGAGGCCGAAGACGGCCGAGACCACGTAGAGCAGGGTGAGCGTATCGGCGCCGAGGAAGGCCATCAGCGTGACCGCCTGCAGGACCGAGCCGAGCAGCAGCGTGCGCAGCCCGCCGATTCGGTCCGAGATGAAGCCGGAGCCGATCCGGCTCACGATGCCGGTGCCGAGCATGAGCGAGAGCATCGCGGCGCCGTGCTGGGCGGCGTATCCGAGATCGGTGACGTGGGCGACGATGTGCACCTGCGGTGCCGCCATCGCGACACAGCAGCCGAGCCCGGCAGCGCAGATCAGGCATTGAAGCGTGCCGGGAGCGACGCCCAACGGCCTGCCTGCGCCCGGCGCCGCGCGCGCCGCCTGCGCCTCGATCAGCGCGGCCGGCTTGCGATAGAGCAGCGCGACGAGCGGCAGCATGACGCAAGCCATGAGGATGGCGATCAGGACGAAGGTCTCACGCCAGCCCCGCGCATCGAGTGAGGCCTGGACGATCGGCGGCCAGAGCGCGCCTGCCAAATAGGTTCCGGTAATCACGATGGCGACGGCGAGACCCCGTCGCCGGGTGAACCAGTGCGAGATGTCGGCGGCCATCGGCGCGAAGAGGGCGGACGTGCCGAGCAGCCCGGAGAGCACCCCGAGCGAAACGCAGAACTGCCAGAACTCCTCGGCGAAGGCGGCGCCGGCCATGCCGGCGGGCAGGCCAACGCAGCCGATCAGGGCCGGCATCATTACGCCGAAGCGGTCGGCAAGCCGCCCCATCACCACGCCGCCGACCCCGCCCGTCACCATGAACATCATGTAGGGGAGCGACGCGACGCCGCGCCCCACCTCGAACTCGAAGGAGACCGGCTTGAGCACCACGATGACCGCGTACATGGCGGCGCCGCCCATGGTCACGAGGACCAGCGAGGTGATCAGGCGAACCAGCGGGTAGATGGAAGGCGCCGCGCCCGGCGTCGTGTGGTCGGTCTCGCTCATGTATCGTCCACGTGGCGGCCGCCCACGCGCAGGGTGGCGTCGGCTGCGCAAGCTACCACGCACCCGGCAGCCGGGCGAGGCGGCCAAGGGAGGAGTCGACGGGCGATGTTCCTGAAAGCGTTGAAGGCCCGCAACCGGGCGTTCCTCGAAGCGGCCGTCGCGCTGCACCGGGCGGGCCGGGTGCCGGCCGGCGCCTACCTGCTCGACCTCGATACGATGACCGAGAACGCGCGCCTGATGAGCGCCGAGGCGGCCCGGCTCGGCCTCGACGTGCTGGCGATGACCAAGCAGATCGGCCGCAATCCGCCGGCGCTCGATGCCCTCAAGGCAGGCGGGGTCGGCCGCTTCGTCGCGGTCGACATGGCCTGCGCCCGGCCGATCCACGCCAACGGCCACTGCTTGGCGCATATCGGCCACCTCGGCCAGATCCCGCGCCACGACGCGGCAGAGGCCGCAGCCATGCGCGCCGACTACTGGACCGTCTTCAACCAGGAGAAGGCGGCCGAGGCTGCGCGGGCCGCCGCCGCCCAGGGCCACGAGCAGGCACTGATCGCGCGCATCCAGGCGCCCGGCGATACCTTCTACTCCGGCCACGAGGGGGGCTTCGACGCGAGCGCCGTCGCGGCCGTGGCGGATGCGCTCGACCGCATGCCGGGCGGCCGCTTCGCAGGGCTCACCACCTTCCCCGCCCTGCTCTTCGACGAAGCCTCGGGCGAGGCGCGGCCCACGCCCAATCTCGCCACCCTGGCCGAGGCCGCGTCACGGCTCGGCAGGCAGGGCAGGCACGAGATCGTCATCAATGCGCCGGGCACCACGTCTGCCCGGGTGATGGCGGCGCTCGCGGACGGCGGCGCGACCCAGGTGGAGCCGGGCCACGGGCTCACCGGCACGACGCCGCTCCACGCCCGCACCGAGCTGCCGGAGCGCCCGGCGATGCTCTATCTCACCGAGGTCTCCCACCTCCACCAGGGCCGCGCCTACTGCTTCGGCGGCGGGCTCTACATCGACCCGGTGTTCGAGCCATACCCGCTCAAGGCGCTGGTGGGCCGGGACCCGGAGGTGGCGCCAACGCAGGAGGTCGCCGCCGCCACGCCGGATCCGGCGATGATCGACTACTACGGCCAGCTTATGCCGGAGCCCCGCCAGCGCGTCTCGGTGGGCGATACGGTGATCTTCGGCTTCCGCGCCCAGGCCTTCTTCACCCGCGCCGTCATCGTGCCGATCGCAGGCGTAGCCAGCGGCAGGCCCGAGGCGAAGGGCGTCTGGACCACCGACGGCCGCCCCGCCTCCTGGCCAGAAACGGACGCGGACTAAGCGCTCCGCAGGAGCGACGGGCCGCAGCGGCGGCCTACCCGGTCTGAGCTGCCCAGCCTTCGGCGTGCTCGGCCATGAACTTGCCCGTGACCTTGATGTGGGTGAACAGCCACTCGCCGTCGCGCTTCACAAGATCGTCGTCGTACTCGGCGGCGAACCAGCGGGCCTTCTTCTCGCCATCGACCATCATGGTGCACCACATGATGAGCCACCACTTGGCGTTCGCCGTGTCGCCGTCCACGGTGATGATCGGGTTCATCACCGGGTGAATCGCGAAGACGATGTCGTCCCCGATGCCGGCGAAGAACTCCCGGATCGCTTCCTTGCCCTCGTAAACACCGAAGTCGCCGCCGTCCCAGCGGGCGTCCTCGACGAAGAGGCTCGCCAGGCCGTCCGGATCGTAGCCGTGATCGGCGTAGTAGCAGTACTGCGCCTTCATCCGCTTGATATCTTCGATCGCGGTGAGCCGCGCCACCTGTTCCTCGAGGGTCAATTCAGCCATCGTCATTCTCCCTATGCGGTGCGTCGCCGCGCTATTGCGCGTCCACGAGGTACTCGTCGCCCTGGCGCAGTTTCCTCTGAATCCAATCGGCGGCACCCGGACGGCTGGGCGAGGTCACCTGGAGCGGGCCGCGCTTGGCCGCCATCTTGGCGCGCAGTTTCTCGGTCTTGGCCCGGTCGATGGTCATCATCGCCCGGTTGATGACGACGCCGTAGACGTCCTCGGCGCATTCGAGCGACAGCATGCCGTCGAAAACGCTCTCCAGCACGGCTTCCGGATCGCGCTCCAGCGCGTCGCCGTAACCGCCGCCCCCGCTCGACGTGCCCGCCCAAATGTCGTTCTCTCCGATGTAGAAGCGGCCCTTGGAGGAGAAATAGGTCCGCTTGCCGGTCTCCAAATTCTCCTTGTAGCTGCCGCCGCCGATGCCGGGTGTGCCGTTCATCACGCCGAAGGGCGGGTTGCCCTGGCCCTCGCCGAAGAGCTCCACCTGGAAGCCGCCGTCGGTCGGGCTGACCTGGATATCCACGCCGGGGCCGCCGATATGCTTGCCGTGCCCCATGGAATCGGCCGCAATTTCCTGGCGGTCGATGCGGTAGGGGTAGAACAGCTCGCAGAGCTCGACGCTCATGATCTTGAGGCCGCCCATGCCGGCGGAGGTCATGATCAGCGGCCAGCCGTCGGCCGACGACGTGGCCCCGCCGGCGGGCGCGCCGTTGAACAGCATGCAGCCCCAGTCGACCGGCTTGCCGCTCCGCGTATCGGTGCCGGAGAACATCGGCAGGTTGCCGTCCTTGCCGCTGCCGCCCATGACGCGCTCGGGCACGGCGTGGGCGAGTGCCTTCCACACCGCCTCCTGCATGGTATCGCCGGGCCCCACGGTGGCGAGCGCCGTGGACGCCGGGTACTCGGCGTTGCAGACGGTGCCCTTGGGCGCGTCCGCCGAGATGTGCCGGAGGCAGCCGTCGTTGTGCGGAATGGTCGGGTCGATGGAGCACAGCACCGGGATGCCCGCCGCAGCCTGCATCACGCCGTAGGACGAGTTGTTCCCGCTCGGAACCTGCGGATCCGAATTCGAGAAATCGATGTGCACGTTCTCGCCCCGCACCGAGACCCGGGCGCCGACCTGGATGTTCGTCATGCCATGACCGTCGGAATCGAGCCACGACATGCCGTCGTAGTCGCCGTCGGGAATCGCGCGAATCTCCTCGGCCATCCGCCTGTCGGAGTAGTCGAGGATCGCCTCGGCGTAGCGCTCGATCGTTTCGTTGCCGTAGTGCGCCGCAAGCTCGACGAGGCGCCGCCGGCCGGTCCAGATCGAGCCGAGCTGCGCCATCAGGTCGCCGTAGAGCCATTCCTGCCAGCGCACGTTGGCGAGGTACATGCGGACTACGTCCTCGCGCCGCTGGCCTTTCTCGTAGAATTTGATCGGCGGCAGCTGCAGTCCCTCCTGCCAGACATCCCTGGCGGGCGCCGGCACGCTGGTGGGGATATAGGCGCCGCAGTCAAGCTGATGGCCCTTCGCCACGCTCCAGAACATGTGCTTGCCCTGGTGGAATACCGGGCAGGCTGTGACGAAATCGCCGATGTGGGTGTTGCCGCTGTAGGCGTCGTTGCAGACGATGACATCGCCGTCGTGAATGTCGCCCTCGAAGACCCGCGCGATCTCACCCAGCACGACGTGCAGGGAATTCGTGTGGATCGGCAGGGCGTCCTGCATGCAAATCTGGCGCGCCTTGGCGTCGTAGATCGCGCATGAGAAATCGCGCGCCAGCGCGATGATCGAGGTCCAGGCGGTCTTCTCCATGGTCAGCGTCATCTCGTTCGCGATGGTGGAGAAGCGATTGAGGATGACGGAGAAGGTGATGGAATCGACGGCGCCTGCGGCACCGTTGCCGCGCTTTCTGGTGGCCGTCTTGGGCTTGTCCTTGATCTGCCGCACGGCGCGGCGCGCTGTAGAGGTCGAGGCCATGTCTCACCCTGTCTGCGTGTGATGTCTGCGCGCGTTTGTGCTCACCGCGGCACGGAAGCAACCGCCCGCCTGCCGCGCCCGCAGCTTGCCGTCGGCGGGTGCGGCGGTGCAAGGGGTCTTCTGCGGTGAACGGGTCAGAGCCCTTTCCAGTGATCGTCGACCCAACCCTTGGCGCTCTCGGCCCAGCCCTTGTCTTGGGGTGCGAAGTTCTTGACGTCGAGGACGATCTTGCTGATCAGCCAGCGCCCGTCGAGCTTCACGTACTCATCGTCATACGTGGCGAAGAGCCAGGTCGACTCGCCATCCAGGACGCACGGCATGAACAGCCACCAGCGCCCGGTTGCGCTGTCGCCGTTGACCTCGATCAGCTCGTTCGTGATGTAGTGCGCAGAGAAGCGGATTCGCTCACCCGCGTCGCGCACCATCTGCTCGATCTGCTCCAGCCCCTCCTGGCGCCCGAACGCATCGCCCCCGTCCCATATCGCATCCGGCGCGAAGAGCGCGGCGAAGCGCTCTGCGTCGTAGAGGTTGCCGTATTCGCAATAGAGATAACGCAGGCGCCTGATCTCTTCGGCGTCTTCGATCCGTTGAACCCGTTGCTCCAGCGTGAGCTCGGCCATGTCCATCTCCCTTTGCCCTGGCTGTCGGTTGCGGCGCGTGGCCCGGCGCCCGGTGCCGCGGCCGATCATAGCGGCTTTGCGCTTAGAACATGTCCGCGTCCATCTCGGCGCAGGTGGTATCGACACGCGCGAGCAGCGCGATGGCGGATCTCATTCCGGCGAGCTCGTAGCGGAAGAAGTAGCGGCAGGCCGCGAGCTTGCCGCGATAGAACGCGGCGTCGTCCTCTGCTGCGCCTTGCCGGAGTGCGGCATCCGCCGCGCGCGCCTGGCGCAGCCAGAGCCAGGCGACGACGATGTGGCCTAAGGCGTTGAGGTAGAGGCTCGCGTTCGCGAGCGAGTCGCCGATCCGACCCTCCGCGCGGGCGGCGCCGATGGAGTTGGTCGCTGTCTCGATCTCGCCCGTGATCGCCTCCAACGCGTCGCAATGCTCGGCGAGCACGGGCTGGTCTCGCGCCGCGGCAATATCGGCGCGGATCTCCTCCATCAACGCCGCGAGTGCCGCGCCATCCTGCAAGCGCGCCTTGCGGCCGAGCAGGTCGATCGCCTGGATTCCGTTCGTCCCCTCGTGGATCGCGTTGAGGCGGTTGTCCCGGTAGAGGCGTTCGACCGGAAAGTCCCGCGTGTAGCCGTAGCCGCCGTGCACCTGGATCGCGAGGCTGTTGGCCTCCTGGCAGAATTCGGCGGGCCAGGCCTTGGCGATGGGCGTGAGGATGTCGAGCAGCAGCCCTGCCCGCCGCCGCTCGTCCTCGCTCGTCGCCGTCGTCATGTCGTCCAGGTAGCGCGCGCAGGTCAGGCAGAGCGCGAGCGCGCCCTCGACGATGGCCTTCTGCTTCAGCAGCATCCGCTTCACGTCGGCATGCCTGACGATGGGAACGGGCGGTTGCGTCGGATCACGGTCGTCGACCGGTCGGCCCTGGCGCCGCTCCTTGGCGTAGCGGACCGCCTGCGTGTAGCCCGCATAGCCGATCATGGTGCCGCTGATGCCGACCCCGATCCGCGCCTCGTTCATCATGTGGAACATGCAGGCGAGGCCCTCGTGGGGAGCGCCCACCAGGTGCGCCTCGCAGGCGTCGTTCTCGCCGAAGCTCAGCAGGCAGTTGGAGATCGCGCGGTAGCCCATCTTGTGATTGAGGCCCGCGACCGCGACATCGTTGGCGGCGCCCAGCGTGCCGTCGGCATTCACGCGGACCTTGGGCACGATGAAGAGCGAGATTCCCTTCACGCCGGGCGGCGCGCCGGGGAGCTTCGCGAGAACCAGGTGGACGATGTTCTCCGAGATGTCCTGGTCGCCGCCCGAGATCCACATCTTGCTGCCGGAGAGCCGATAGCTGCCGTCGCCGGCAGGGACCGCCCGACACCTGATGTCGCCCAACGAGGAGCCCACGTCGGGTTCCGAGAGGCACATCGTGCCCATGAATCGCCCGGCGTAGAGCGGCTCCATGTAGAGCCGCTTCTGCTCGTCGGTGCCGTGAACGTCGAGCAGATTGGCCGCCGCCTTGGTCAGCATCAGATAGCCGACCGTCGCCGAATCGGCTGCCTTTAGGACGCCGAGGCAGGCCTGCAGGAGGACGGCCGGAAGCTGCATGCCGCCCCGGTCGTAATCGAGAGCAGCCGCGACGAAGCCTGCGTCAGTGATCGCGGCGACGCTCTCGTGAATGGCAGCCGGCACGCGCACCCGGCCGTTCTCGAGCCGGGGCTCATCCCTGTCCCCGATCGGCGCATTAGGCCAGAGCACCTCGTCGGCGAGCTGCATCGCCAGATCGAGCGCGGCTTCCAGGGACTCGCGGTCGTGGTCGCGGTAACGCGCCCGCGCGCAGAGCGCCTCCGCGCCGAGCACCTCGAAGAGTTGAAACCGCAGGTCGCGCGGATTGACGACCGCGCTTTCCATCCTATCGGCCGGCTACGGCTTCCAGGTGCCGTCCTTGACCAGCTCGTCGGTGACGCGATCGAGCGCGCGCTTGAACAGCACGAGCGCCTCGTCCACCTCAGCCTTGGTGATAACCAGCGGCGGCGAGAACGACACCGCATCGCTGAGGGGGAGCGCACGGATGATGAGCCCCTCCTCGATCGTGTACTTGCTGAGGGTGGGCCCGACGAGCAGGGCGGGGTCAAAGGATTCCTTGGTCTCCTTGTCCTTAACCAGCTCGACGGCCGCCAGCAGGGCCTCGCCGCGCACCTCGCCGACCAGCGGGTGGTCGGCGGCGACCTCGCGCAGCCGCCGCTGGAAGTAGGTGCCGACCTCGGCGCACTTCGCCGGCAGGTCCAGCCGCTCCATGATGTCGATGTTGGCCATGGCCGCAGCCGCCGCCACGGGATGCGCCGAATACGTGTAGCCGTGCGCGAAGTAGGCGACGCCGGGCGCCCCCTCCTTGATCACCTGCCAGATCTCGTCGGAGATGATGCTGCCCGACATGGGCACGTAGCCGCTCGTCAGCCCCTTGGCGATGGTAATGATGTCGGGCTCGATGTCGTAGGTCTGAGAGCCGAACCAGTTGCCGGTACGGCCGAAGCCGGTGATGACCTCGTCGGCGATCATCAGCATGTCGTACTTACGCAGGACTTTCTGGATTTCGGGGAAGTAGCCCTCCGGCGGGATGATCACGCCGCCTGCGCCCATCACCGGCTCGGCGATGAACGCCGCCACCGTATCGGGCCCTTCTGCGAGGATCATTTCTTCCAGCTTATGCGCGCACCACTTGGAGAAGTCGCGCTCGCTCATCCCCGGCTCGGCGTTGCGCCAGTGGTGCGGGGTCTCGGTATGGAAGACCGTCGGCAGCGGCAGATCGAACGCCGTGTGAATGCTCGGCAGCCCGGTCAGGCTCGCCGAGGCGACCGTTACGCCGTGATAGGCCCGCTTGCGGGAGATGATCTTCTTCTTCTCGGGCTTGCCGCGCAGGTTGTTGTAGTAGTGAACCAATTTGACGTTGGTGTCGTTCGCGTCCGAGCCCGAATTGCCGAAGAACACCTTGCTCATGTCGCCGGGCACGAGGCGGAGGATGCGGTCGGCCAGGCGGATGGGCGCCTCCGTCCCCATCGAGAAGAAGCTGTGATAGTAGGCGAGGTTCTCGGCCTGCTCGGTGATCGCGTCGACCACCTCCCGGTGCCCCCAGCCGATGTTGACGCACCAGAGGCCGGCCATGCCGTCGATGTATTCCTTGCCGGCGGCGTTGGTGAGCCGCACGCCGCTGCCCGACTTGATGATGTTGGGCCCGTTCTCGAGATGCGGCTTGAGAGCCGTGTAGGGATGCAGGAAGCTCTGCTTGTCCATCTCCTCGAGAGAGAGGTTGTGGGCCTGTTCGATGTCCATGTCCGGTTCTCCCGCCACTATCGCCCGTCGCTCGACCGGCCGCTGCTGCAGCCCGTTCCTTCGTCCGATACCGCGAACAGCTCGTTCTGAAGCTGCCGCTTGATGACCTTTCCGTTCGCGTTGACCGGCAGCGGCTCGGTGCGCACATCGATCATTGCCGGCACCTTGAACGCGGCGAGACGCGAGCGGCAGTGCTCGATCAACGCCGCTTCGCCGGCCGCCTGCTCGCCCGAGACCTGCACGACCGCCGCGACCTCTTGCCCGAGCACGGGGTGCGGCTTGCCGATCACGGCCGCGTCCTTGACTGCCGGATGACTACAAAGCGCGTTCTCCACCTCGACGCAATAGACGTTCTCGCCGCCCCTGATCAGCATGTCCTTGGCGCGGTCGAGCAGAAAGAGCAAGCCGTCCTCGCTCAGCAGCCCGATGTCGCCGGTGTGCAGCCAGCCGTTGCGGAACGTCTCGGCGCTTGCTTCCGGCTGCTTCCAGTAGCCCCGGACGACGTTGGGCCCCTTCACGCAGACCTCGCCGCGTATGCCGACAGGCACCTCGGCGCCGCCCTCGTCGACGATCTTGATGTCGCACGTGGGCACCGGCACGCCGGCGCTGTCGGGGTGACGGCGATAGCTCTCACCCGCGTTGTAGCTCACGAGCGACGAGGCCTCGGTAAGGCCGTAGCCGTTCTCGGCCTCCACCTGCGGCAAAAGCTCCGTAATCCGATCCAGCAACCGGGCAGGCGGCGGCGTGCCGCCGTAGTTGGCGCCGGTGAGTGACGAGGTGTCGTGGTCCGCGAAGCCCGGCGATTCCAGCATCTGCAGGAGCATGCCCGGCACGCCGGTGAAGTTCGTGATTCTCTCCTGCTCGATCAGTGCGAGCGCCCGCTCCGGCTCCCACCGGTGCATCAGGATCAGCGTGGCGCCGCCGAAGACGGCCGGAGCCAAGATCGAATGACAGCCGGTGACGTGAAAGAACGGCACCGGAACCAGAACCGTGGGGTGAGGCATCGGCCCGCCGAGCCAAACCGGAGTCACGCCGCGGCAGAGCTGCCGCACCGCGCCGCGATAGGCCACGGTCATGATGTTCGTGCAGATGTTGCGATGGGTGCCGATCGCGCCCTTGGGTGTGCCGGTGGTGCCGGAGGTATAGAAGATCGTGGCGTCGTCGTCGGGATCGATCGCCACGTCAGGCGGAGGCGGATTGACGTCTGCGGCGGCGAGCACGTCGTCCCAATGGGCGGTTCCGTCATCGTGCTCCGTGTCTTCGTCCCGCACGACGATCAGGCCGCGCAAGCCGAACTCCTCCTCACACGAAGCGAGAAGCGTCGCGCGCTTGCCGTCCGCCACGATCACCCGCGCGCCAGAATCGGTCACGCAGTAGGCGAGCTCCCGCGCGGTGAGCCAGGCGTTGAGCGGCACCACGATGGCGCCGATGCCGGTGATGGCCCAGAAGGCTATGGACCACTCCGGCAGGTTGCGCATGGCGACCGCAACCCGGTCCCCCTTGCGGATGCCGTAGTGCTCGCGCAGCACCTGCGCGAACCGGCGCACCTCGCGATGGTGGTCGGCGTAGCTCAGGCGCTCGTCGTCGAGCACGAGGCACGCCCTCTCGCCACAGTCCGCCGAGGCGGCGAGAACCGCACCAAGAGTTCGCGGGGCATTCTTCCACGCGCGAACCGCAACGCCCCGGACCTCGATCTCTTCGAGCTCGAAGGGCAGTCCGGCGCCCACGAGGCGTTCGTGGGCCTCCACCCGGCTCAGGCGCCGGGCTATGGGGCCCCTCCGTGCGCCGCGCGCAGCTTGCGCATCCCCCGGAGCCAGCGCTCGCGATCCGAGGCCTTGCGCTGAACGTAGTCCTGCACCCCAGGGTGCGGAAGGATGAGAAACTCCTCCCGCTCCATTGCAGCGATCACGCTGTCGGCCACCTGTTCCGGCTCCAGCACGCCGTCGAGGCTGGCGACGCCCTCGTCCCGGCCGGCGAGCATCGCGGTGCGGACCGCCTGCGGGCAGAGCACCGAGACCCGGACCCCCCGGTCGCCGTAAACGATCGAAAGCCATTCGGCGAAGGCGACGGCGGCGTGTTTGGTCACCGTATAGGTCGCCGATTCCACGTGGCTGAGGAGCCCTGCGGCCGAGGCCGTGTTAACCAGATAGCCGCTGCCGCGCGCCGCCATCTTGGGCGCCACCGCCCGCGCCGCGTAGACGTGGGCCATCACGTGGATGTCCCAGTTCTGCCGCCACTCCTCGTCCGGCGCATCGACGCCGCCCATGCGCGCGATCCCGGCGTTGGAGACGAACACGTCGATGGGCCCGAAGGCATCCTCCACCGCCGCAACGAGGCGCTTGATGTCAGCTTCGTCCGCGACATCGCAGGGCACCCCCAGAGCATCGATCTCGCCGGCGGCCTCCAGCAGGGCCTCTTCCTGCAGGTCGGCCAGGGCGATACCCCGCGCGCCCTCCGCCCTGAAGCGGCGCGCGAGCGCGAGCCCGATCCCGCTCGCGCCGCCGGTGACGACGACGGACTTTCCCGCGATTTTCAACGGAAGCCCGCGTCAGGTATCAGTACGAGAGGAAACGGGTCGGCGTGAGCACCAGCAGGACCCAGTCGTCCCTGGCAGACCACTCGGCGATGGCTTCCTCCCGCCGCGGGCTCTCGTAGTAGCGCTTGGTGAGTTCGAGTCCGAACTCCTTGCCGCCCTCGTCGAAGACTTCGACCGTCCCTTCCACCGTGACCCACGCCTCGGGCGCGCCGACGGGGTCGGCCACGCTGAGGCAGGCGCGCGGATCGCGCCGCAGCCGCTTTACCTTGCCGGTGTCCCGCATCGAGAACATGCGGGCCTTCTCGCCGTCCCACTCGTACCAGAGCGGCAGCGCGTTGGGGGAGCCGTCCTCGTTCAGCGTACAAAGCGTGCCGATGCGCACCTCGCGCAGAAAGGCATCCCGTTCCGCGTCGGTCATGTTCTTGGAAACTCCCCTTTGCGCGCTACTGCGGGTCGATCAGGTAGTCGTCGCCCTGCCGCAAGCTCCGCTGCACCCAGTCGCCCGCGTCGGGACGATCGGGCCTGACGACTTCGATCGGGCCGCGCGCCGCACGAATCTTTTCGCGCAACGCTTCGGTTGCCGTCAGATCCACCGTCATGGTCGCGCGATCGATTGCGACGCCGTAAACGTCTTCGGCACTCTCGAGCGAGATCATGCCGTCGAGCACACTCTCCAGCACCGCGTCAGGATCGCGATCCAATGGATCGCCTCGCCCCCCACCGCCGGTGGAAAGGCCCACCCAAATCTCGTCCTCCTCGATGACCATGTTCCCCTTGGCCGAGCAGAAGGTGCGCTTGCCGGTGGTCAGGTTTTCCTTGTAGTTGCCGCCGCCGATGCCCGGCGTCCCGCCGAGCGTGCCATAGGGCGGGTTCATGTTGCCGTCGCCAAATATGTTGCAGTCCATCGCCCCGCTCATCGGGCGAATCCGGATGTCCACGCCGGGGCCGCCGATGTCCTCGCCGTGCCCCATGGAATCGGCGGCGATCTCCTGCTTGTCGAAGTGCATCGGGTAGAGCATCTCGCTCACCTCGACGCTGATGATCTTCTGCCCGCCAAGGGCAGCAGGCGAGAGCATGATCGGCCAGCCGTCGGTGCCGACCCCGGCACCCCCGCCGGGCGAGGCGTTGAACACCATGCTGCCCCACTCCTTGGACTCGCCGTTGCGCTGGTCGGTGCCCGAGAACATGGGCACGCAATGAATGGCGGGCATGCCGCCGGTCGCGCGATCCGGCATGGCCCGAGCCAGCGCCTTCCACACCGCGATCTGCATCGTGTCACCGGGGCAGATGGTTGCCAGCGCAGTCGAGGACGGGTGGTTGGCGTTGCAGACCGTGCCTGCCGGCGCCTCCGCCGTGATGTGCCTGAGACAGCCGTCATTGTGCGGAATGGTCGGGTCGATCATGCACATGATCGGAATGCCGGCTGCCGCCTGCATCACGCCCTGGGTGCTGTTGTTGGAGCCGGGCGTCTGCGGCGCGGAGCCAGTAAAGTCCACGTGCGCCCTGTCGCCCTTGATCGTGACCTTGGCGTGAATCGGGATGTTCGTGCCGCCCTGGCCGTCAGTGTCGAGCCAGGCATCGCCGTGATACTCGCCGTCGGGCATGGCACGGATTTCGTCCGCCATGCGTTGGTCCGAATACTCGAAGATCGCGTCGATGTAGCCCTCGAGCTCGTCCTTGCCATAGCGCTCCAGCATCTCGAGGATGCGCCGCCGGCCGGTCCAAATGGACCCGAGCTGCGCCATGAGGTCCCCGTAGAGCCAGTCCTTCCAGCGCACGTTGGCGAGGTACATGCGGATGATGTCCTCGCAGGGCTTGCCCTTCTTGTAGAACTTGATCGGCGGGAGCTGCAGGCCCTCCTGCCACACGTCCTTTGCCGCGGCGGGCACGCTGGTCGGCATGAAGGCGCCGCAATCGAGCTGATGGCCCTTGGTCACGCTCCAGAACAGATGCTCACCCTTGTAGAAGACGGGGCACGCGGTCACGAAGTCGCCCACGTGGGTGTTGCCGCTGTAGGGGTCGTTGCAGACGATCACGTCGCCGTCGTGAATGTCGCCGTCGAAGACCCGCGCAATCTCCTTCAGCACGACGTGCATGGAGTTCGTGTGGATCGGCAGCGCGTCCATCATGCAGACCTGCCGGTCCTTGCGGTCGTAGATCGCGCAGGAGAAGTCGTGCGAAAGCGCGATGATGGAGGTCCACGCCGTGCGCTCCATCACGAGCGTCATCTCGTTGGCGATCGTATTGAAGCGGTTGAGAATGACCGAAAAGGTGATCGGATCGATATCGGCGCGCCCGTTCGTCTTTCGCTTCCGGGCCTTGGGGCGCGTGGTGCGCGTGGTGCGCGTCGTGCGACCGAGGGCCGCCGGGCGGCTCTTGCCATTGGTCATCTTCGATCGTGCCATTCGCTTTCCTCCCGCCTCGTGCGGCATTGCTAGGTCTTGGCCGGCGTGAACACCGCGATCACGTCGTTGGGCCCCTCGATCACCTTGTAGCCGTAGGAGGCCCCGCGCGGGACATAGAAGGCGGTCCCCTTGCCCACCGTCTGTGTCTCGCCGTCGATGGTCAACTCCGCGGTGCCGCTCAGGACGTAGACGATCTCGTCGTAGTCGGCGTAGACGCAGTCCGGGTCTTCCATGCCTTCCTTCAGGGTTGAGACGTTGAGCGACATCTCTTCCGACCCGTGCGCACGGCGGACGAGCCGACGGCTGATAACGGTCTCGTCCTCGTAAACCTCCGCATCGCTCAAACTCATGACCTTGATGCCGCTCATCGGCTCCCTCCCAACGTAATCGGTCGTTCGTTACCTACGCGCGCTCCGCTCAGGCCGGTCGGTTGCCGCGCCCCCCGTCCACATCGTAGATCGCAGCGGTGACGTAGGAGGCCTCGTCCGAGCAGAGCCACAGTACCATGGTGGCGATTTCCTCGGGCTGGCCGATGCGCTTCAGCATCGAGCCGGTCTTGCCGAGTGCGATCGCGGCCTCGGGCCCGATGGAACGCTCCCAGATGTCCGTGAGGATGAGGCCGGGGCGCACGCAGTTCACCCGGATGCCGTGCTCGGCGTATTCGTGGGCGAGGCCCTTGGTGAACGAGTCCACAGCGCCCTTGGAGGACGCGTAGACGACATCGCTGGGCAACCCGCCGTACCGCGCCGAGATGGAGCCCACGTTCACGATGGAGCCGCCCTTGCCGCCGTGCTTGGTGGACATGCGCGTGACGGCCTCGCGCGCGATGACGAACAGGCCGAAGACGTTGATGGCGAAGACGCGCTCCAGCCCCTCCAAGGTCATGTCGGGGATCAGGGTCTCGTAGTCGATCGCGGCGTTGTTGACGACGGCGGAGACCGGCCCGAGCTCGTTGTCGACCGTTTCCAGCATCCGCAGGATGTCGTCTTCCTTGCCCATATCGGCCTGGACCGCGATGGCGCGTTGGCCGGCCTTCCGGATATCGGCGGCGACCTCCTCCGCTCGATCCTTGGCCTGGGCGTAGTTGACGGCGACATCGTAGCCATTATTACCCGCGAGCCGCGCAATGGCGGCGCCGATCCCGCGGCTGCCGCCCGTGACGATCATGACCTTGGACATACCCCTCCCCTGGACTATTCGATACTACCCGCGAGAGCCTTCACGCAGAGGCTCACGCGGGCCGCTACATCGGGCGTGGTCCCCTCGGGCACCAGCGCCTTCTCATGGACCACATCGAGCAATTGCCTGTCAATCCAGCTCGCCTCGACCGTGAAGCCGCACGCCTCATAGACGCTCGCTGGCTGGCCGCCCATGAAGCCCATCACCGCCCGGTGCGGTGGCGTCGCCTTCGCCGCAATCGCCGCGAAGCCCGCGCCAGCGGCCCAATCGAGCAGATAATCTAGGAGTGCCACGCCGAGGCCCCGGCCCTGGTAGCGCGCATCCCGGCGCTCGGACTCGTCGAGCTGGCCCACGTGGTAGCAGAAGATCGAGAGGCTATCGGCGGGCAGGGCAGGCGCGGAGTCGCCGAACTCGCCCCAGTAGAGTGGGTTCCACAGACCGTCGGGCGAGCGGCACGCACGGTCGTAACGACGGAACTGGAGCTGGGCCACATGCTGGGCGCCGTCGAAGGCGAGGACGGCTGCGGAGCCTACGTCGGCAATCCGCGCCCTGAGCGCCGCTTCGCCGCCCTGGCAGCCCACAGGGACCCGCCCGATGTCATCCGCCGTCATCAAGCGGAGACTGAATTCGCTCGTGGCGCCCCGGCTCATCCGCTCCCCCATCGTCGAAATTGTCCATCCCATGAACGCTTCGCCGGTTCAACCGCCGTCGATTGACGGGGCTGGGCAATGTCTCTAAAAGCGATGGCGGTTCTGACACGGAGGGAGATGGGAACTATGAGGAAAACTAGGGGCATTCCCAGGCTTGCATTGTCGGCAGTCGCCGGTGCGGCCGCTTTGGGCATGGCCGTCACAGCCACCACCGAAACGGCATCGGCGCAGGAGACGCTCCAAGTGGGCGCGATCCAGCCGCAGGCCGGCGATTGCGGGCAATGGGGGATTCCCATCACCCGTGGCATGCAGATATGGGCGGATCAGCTCAATGCCGAGGGCGGTCTTCTGGCCGGCGACGGCAAGCGCTACATGATCGAGATCAAGGCGTACGACAACGTCTGCTACATCCCGGGCGAGGAGCTGAAGGCCGGCCGTCGCGCCATCCTGGACGACGGTATCAAGTTCATGCTGCAGACCTTCACACCGGGCAGCCGGCAGGCGATCGCCCAGATGACCACCGACCACCACGTGCTTACCACGTCCTACGGCGCGGGCTATCTGAGCAAGGATCACCCGTACCTGATCGGCGGCATCACGGGTTCGCCGGCGGCCTACATGCTGGTCGCAAGCCGCGCGCTCACCGCCAACCCGGACGTAAAGAAGGTCGCCATCATCACCGCGGACGCGTCCTACGGCCTCGCGGCCAAGGCCTATTTCGAGGCCGGCGTGGCGGCGCACCCGGATCAGGCGGAGATCGTCTACAACGAGAGCTATTCGCCTGACGCGACCAAGGACATGCTCGGCCTGCTCACGCCGCTGATGGCGTCCGAGCCGGACATGATCTGTCAGCTCGGCTTCGTGCCGGCGCAGCTCGCCATCATGGTCGAGACCGTCGAGCAGCTCGGCTTCAAGGGCGTCTATTGCGCCGAGGGCTTCACCATGCCGCTCATCCTGAAGCGGGTGCCCGCCGAGGTGCTCGCCGGGCGGATGTATTTCGGCTACGCGTTCGAAGCCTCCGAGGCGTCCTTCAGCGCCAAGGGTCACGAACTCTACACCACCTACGTGGAGCAGTTCGGCGAAGACCAGTGGTCGCCCTACACCCCGATCGGCTATGCCGCGATCGGCACGATCGAGGCTGGGATCAGGATGTCGCCCAGCATCGATTCCGAGGTCGTGATGAAGACCCTGCTCGGCGCGGAGGTTGTCGATCACCCGATCTTCGGTCCCTCCAGGTGGGGCGGTGAGGAGATCTATGGCGCCAACAACCACCTGCTGACGCCGTTGCCGATCTACAACCTCGGTGCGGACGGAAACCTGGTGCTCGACCATCTCCTTGACCACGCCGCGTGGTGGGAGGAGAACATGGCCGTTGCCCTGCCCGTCCTCGAGGCAGGCGGTCAGGTATTCAGATAAGCCACTGAAACGGCTGGTTTTGCGGGCCGGGAAGCGCGTCGCGTGCGGCGTCGTTCCCGGCCCGTCCATTTTCGATACCCGGCAGGCGCATACCACGAGCGGCTGGCCCGCTCGGCCCCGCCGCGCGCGGCGACAGCGCTAGGCATTAGGCGGTCATAGCGGCCGTAACGACATGCAAATCGTCGCCAACATCATCTTTCTCAGCACCTTCTATGTGTCCTTCGCGGTCGGGCTCGCGCTCGTCTTCGGCGTCATGCGCACCATCAACTTCGCGCATGGCGAGTTCTACATGTTCGGCGGCTACGCGCTCTGGCTGTTGATCAACGCCTTCACCGGCATCCTGCCTCCGGGTGCGACCTTCATTATCGCCCTGATCGTCGGCGCGGCAGTGGTCGGGATACTCGGGATCCTGGTCCAGCTCTCGATCTTCCATCGATTGCGGGAACAGCCCTTCTCGATATTCATGGCGACACTCGGGCTCTCCTATGTCCTTCAGGTGGCGGTCGTGAAGGCCATCGGCCCAATGGGGCAGTCTGTCCCGGCGCCGTTTCCGGGCTTCATCCTGTTCGAGGGCATGGTCCTGCCGATTCAGAGGCTGGTGGTGTTCGGCTTCACCGTCGTGATGATGGGCGGCCTCTATCTCTTCCTGATGCACACCGATCTCGGGCGCGCCGTCCGCGCGACCGCGCAGAACCGAACCGGCGCCATGCTGCAGGGCATCAGCATGAACCACATCGCGCTCACGACCATGTTCGTGGGCTCGGCGCTGGCGGCGATTTCCGGCGTGCTCATGGGCAGCGTGCTCATCATCAGCCCGTTCATGGGCGGTGAGGCGCTTTGGCGCGCCTTCATCATCATCATCGTCGGCGGTATCGGCAGCCTTTCCGGCGCCGTGGTCGCCGCCTTCCTGTTCGGCATCATCGACACGCTCATGACGACGTTCGGCGCGGGCAAATTCGCGCCGATGGTCGACGCCATCATCATGCTGCTAGTGCTCTCCTTTCTGCCGAGCGGGCTGCTCGGGGCGCGCGAATGATCAACCGCGCCGCCAACCGACAGGCCAACAAGATTTTCTTGCGGGCGTGTGTCGGCACCGGCATCGCGCTGCCGCTGCTGGTGGCACTGCCCCACGCACTCTCGGTCTACTGGCAGAGCGTGCTGGTGCTCTTCACCATCAACGCGGTCTCGTTGATGGGCTACCGGCTGATTACGACCATGGGCGGCTGGTCGTTCGCGCACATTTCGACGGCCGGCCTCGGCGCCTACACGACGGCGGTGCTCACGACGCTAGAGACGCCCTGGTCGTTCTGGGCGACGTTCTTCCTCGGCGCGCTGATCGCGGGTGCCTTCGCGATGATCATCGCCTATCCGGTGCTGCGCACCCGACACTATTATTTCTTCCTGAGCACCTTTGCGGCGGGCGAAGCGCTGCGCCAGTGCTATGTCCAGTTCAGCGGCATCACCGGCGGCACCTACGGCATCTCCTTCATCCCGCGGCCGGAGCCCATCCTCGGGATGGATTTCGGCAACAGCGTCGGCTTCTACTATCTGGCGTTGGCGCTCGCCGTGGTCGTTGGCCTATTGCTCTACCGCTTCGACCTCTCGCGCCTCGGCAACACGATCAAGGCGGTGGCCGCCAACGAGGAGCTGTCGGAATCGATCGGCATCAACACCTGGGCGCTGCGGACCCTCCCCTTCGTCATGGGCTCTGTGGTCGCGGGCTTCAGCGGCGTGCTCTACGCGAACTTCAACGGGTTGATCAATCCGCTGGACTTCAGCTCGGTCCTCATGTTCAAGCTGGTGGCGGCGGCTATCGTCGGCGGCGTCACGACCTTCTGGGGGCCGCTCGTCGGCCTGCTCTATTTGACCGCGCTGGAAGAGGTGTTCCGGGACTTCACGCAGTGGATTCCGCTGCTCTGGGGCGTCAGCGTCCTCGCCGTGATCCTGTTGGCGGAAGGCGGACTGGAGATGGTCATCATCCGCCTCGTGCAGCGCGCACGGCGCTGGTGGGGGAGCCGCGGTGATAGACCGCCGGGCGGAGCCCGGCAGAGGCAGTGACCAGTGGCGATCCTCGAAGTCGATAACGTCGCCAAACGCTTCGGCAAGCTGGCCGCGGTGAAGGGAATCTCCTTCGAGATTCCGGAGGGGCAGATTCGGGGTCTCATCGGGCCGAACGGCTCCGGCAAGACGACGATGTTCCACCTCATCAGCGGCTTCCTGAAGCCCACTTCCGGCGAGGTGCGCTTCCAGGGCCACTCCATCAAGGGCAAGCGGCCGCACCAGATTGCCAAGCGCGGGCTCGTCCGCACCTTTCAGCTCACCAGCATCTACCGCGAGATGACGGTGCGCGAGAACGTGGCGATGGGCCATCACGTCCACGCCGGGCGCCGGGGGGCGAGGCCGCGGCCCTCCCTCGAGAGGCTGCCGCAGTTCGAAAGCGTGGACGAGAGCACCGAGTGGATTCTCGACTTCATGGCGCTTTCGGACGATGCGGAAACGACCGCACGTCTTCTTCCTGCCGGCATGCAGCGGGTGCTCTCGATCGCTACCGCGCTCGCTGTCAGGCCGACGCTCTTGATGCTGGACGAGCCGCTCGCCGGCCTCAACCCGACCGAAAAGATCAGCGTTGCGCAGAAGATCGCGGGTCTGCGCGACCACGGCATCACGATACTCCTGGTCGAGCACGACGTGCGCTCCGTGCTCAGTGTCTGCGAGCTCATCACCGTGATCGACTTCGGCGAGAAGATCGCCGAAGGCACGGCGGACGAGGTGACCAGCAACCCGGCCGTCATCGAGGCCTATCTCGGGAAGCCGTCACGCCATGATGCTTGAGACCCAAGATCTGACGGTCAAGTACGATCTGATCTCGGCGCTCTCCGAGGTATCGATCTCGGCGGAAGAGAGGACGATCACGACCATCGTCGGCAGCAACGGTGCCGGCAAGACGACCCTGCTCAAGACCATCTCGGGCCTGATCCGGCCTGAGTCGGGGGAGATTCGCTTCCTCGGCGAGCGGATCGACGCAGCCTCGCCCACCGCCATCGTGCGCATGGGAATCTCGCACGTGCCGGAGGGGCGCGAGCTCTTCCCGCGCATCAGCGTCTACGACAACCTGATGGTGGGCGCCTATCTGCGTAAGGACAGGAAGGCCATCCGCCGCGACTTGGACCGGATCTACCAGCACTTCCCCATTCTCAAGGACCGTCGGCGCCAGCTCGCGCGCGATCTGAGCGGCGGCGAGCAGCAGATGCTGGCCTTCGGCCGCGCGCTCATGTCCGACCCCAAGCTGCTACTCCTGGACGAGCCCTCCATCGGACTTGCGCCGGTGATCGAGCAGAGGATCATGGAGACACTCCGCGTGCTCACCGTCGATGAGAACGTCGGCGTGGTTCTGGTGGAGCAGAATGCCGCGCTGGCGCTGAGCGTCGCCTCCCACGGCTACGTGCTGGAGCAGGGCTCGCTCGTGCTCCAGGGGCCGGCCAACGAGCTCATCAAGGACGACAACGTCAGGGCTGCCTACCTCGGCCTCTGAATGCGTCGTCCCCCGGTTAGCCTTGCCAAAGCATCTGTGTAGTATGGCCCGCCCTCGGTTGCGTAAGCGCACATCTCCGGAGTCCTGACGTGCCCGGCATCACCGCCTACGGCGCTTATCTGCCGCGCCGACGTCTTCAACGCTCGGCAATAGCGGCCGCCAATACCTGGTTCGACGCATCCCTCCGCGGTCTGGCCCGCGGCGAGCGCACCATGTGCAGCTGGGATGAGGACACGGTGACGATGGCTGTGGAGGCGGCGCGCGACATGGGCCTGGCCGCGCCGGTCCAGGCGCTCTTCCTCGCATCGACGACGCACCCGTTCGCCGTCCGCCAGAACGCTGGCATCGTCGCCGACGCCCTGAACCTCGGCAGCGAGCTCCGCACCATGGATGTGGCGGGCTCGCTCCGCGCCTCGACCACCGCGCTGATGAGCGCGCTCGACACTGCGGCGGCGGGGGCACAGGCGCTCGTGGTGACGGCCGACCGGCGCAAGGCCCGCGTCGGCAGCCCGATGGAGATGCTGTCGGGCGACGGAGCGGCCGCTCTCCAGGTGGGCTCCGAGGGAGAGATCGCGACGCTGCTCGGGTCGGCCACCGTCGCCGCGGACTTTATCGATCATTTCCGCGCGAGCGGCGACGTCTACGACTACGCCTGGGAAGACCGCTGGATTCGCGACGAGGGCTGGTTGAAGCTGGTGCCACAGGCGGTGGCTTCGGCGCTCGCGAAGGCCGGCATCGAGCCCGCAGCCGTCGACCGCCTTATCGTTCCGTGCCACCTGAGGCGGGTGCCGGAGAGCGTCGCCAGGGCGTGCGGCATTGCTGCCGAAGCGGTCGGGGACCCGATGATGAGCACGGTCGGTCAATGCGGCACGGCACAGCCGCTGCTCATGCTGGCGGCCGAGTTGGCGAGCGCTGAGCCGGGGCAGACTCTCGTCGTCACCGGGTTCGGGCAGGGCTGCGATGCGCTGGTGTTCCGCGCTACCGAAGCGATCGGCACGGCACGGCCCAAGCGCGGCGTCGCCGGGTGGCTGGAGCGGCGGGTCGAGGAAACCAACTACAGCAAGTTCCTGACCTATTGCGGCGTGGTCGAGCGTGAGTACGGCAAGCGCGCCGAACTCGACCGCTCGCCGGCGCTCACCGCGCAGTACCGCAACCGGGAGGGTGTGACCGGTTTCGTCGGTGGCCGCTGCGCGCGCTGCGGCACGGTGCAGTACCCGAAGGCGATCTACTGCGTGAACCCCAACTGCGGCGCCAAGGACACGCAGGAGCCCCACCCCATGGCGGACGTGCCGGCCACGGTGAAGACCTTCACCGCCGACCATCTCGTGTTCTCGATGGACCCGCCCGCCTACCTCGGCCTCGTCGAGTTCGAAGGCGGCGGCCGGACCATGGTGGAGTTCACGGAGGTGGAGCCCGAGAGATTCGACGTCGGCACGCGGGCGAGCATGCGCTTCAGAATCAAGCATGTGGATGAGCGGCGCGGGATGCGTCAGTATTTCTGGAAGGCGGCGCCCGACTAGGGCCCCGCAACACGAGGGGAACGGACATGGCGAGCGGAATTCGGGACAAGGTCGCGATCCTCGGGATGGGGTGCTCGAAGTTCGGCGAGCGCTGGGATGCCGAGCCTTCGGACCTGATGGCCGAAGCGTTCGAGGAGTGCATCGCCGACGCCGGCATCGAACGCTCGCAGATCGACGCAGCGTGGCTGAGCACCGCGTTCGACTCCGTCAACGTCGGGCCGAGCGCGCTTCCGCTCGCGACTGCGCTGCGGCTCGGCTACATCCCCGTCACCCATGTCGAAAACATGTGCGCGAGCGGAACCGAAGCCTTCCGCGGCGCATGCTACGCGGTGGCCTCGGGCGCTGCGGACTTTGCGCTCGCGCTCGGCGTGGAGAAGCTGAAGGACACCGGTTATGGCGGCCTGCCGGCCCGGACCCGCGGGGTGACCAATGACCTGTTCGCGCCGAACGTCTCCGCCCCCGGCGCCTTCGCGCAGCTCGCGGCGGGCTATCGCGGCGCGCATGGCATCGACAGGGACGATCTCAAGCGCGCGATGGCGCACGTCTCGGTCAAGAGCCACGCGAACGGCGCGCGCAATCCCAAGGCGCACTTGCGCCGCGAGATCACCCACGAGCAGGCCATCGGCGCCCCGATGGTCGCCGAGCCCATCGGCCTGTTCGACTGCTGCGGCGTCAGCGACGGCGCGGCCTGTGCGATCGTCACCACGCCCGAGATCGCCATGACCCTCGGCAAGACCAACGTCGTGACGGTCAAGGCCTTGCAGCTCAGCGTCTCGAATGGCGAGGAAATCGGTTTCAACAGCTGGAACGGCGCCCACTTCAAGACCACGCGCATCGCCGCCCAGCGCGCCTACGAAGAGGCCGGGATCGACGACCCGCGCAAGGAGATCAGCGCGACCGAGGTCCACGACTGCTTCTCGATCACGGAGCTGGTGACGATGGAGGACCTTGGCCTCGCAGACGAGGGCCAAGCCTGGAAGGCCGTGCTCGACGGCCGTTATGACGCCGATGGCGACATGCCCTGCCAGATCGACGGCGGCCTGAAGTGCTTCGGCCACCCCATCGGAGCCTCCGGGCTGCGGATGCTCTATGAGATCTATCTGCAATTCCACGGCCGCGCGGAGGAGCGCCAGATCGATTCCATGCGCTACGGCCTGACCCACAACCTGGGCGGCCATCCCGTGCAGAACGTCTGCAGCGTGGCGATCGTCGGACACTACGACGGCTGAGCGACCTGCCGCGCCCTGAGCCTCCCAAGCCGTGAACTACGAGGCGCTCAAGGGCTTCGAGATCCCCGAGGCCCGGCAGACCTTCGGCCCGCTGGACGCGGTGCGTTACGCGCTCTCCATCGGGCTTGGCCACGATCCTCTCGACCCGTGGCAGCTGCAATTCGTGGACGACCACAAGGGGCCACGCATCGTGCCGTCGCTCTGCTCGGTGCTCGGCCATCCCGGCTTCTGGCTGGCCGATCCGCGCACGACGGTCGACGCGGGCCGCGTGGTCCATGCCGAGCAGGGCTTCTCGCTGAATAAGCCCATCCCCAGCGCCGGCACGGTCGTGGGTAAGACCCGGATCGTCGATATCGTCGACAAGGGTGCCGCGAAAGGTGCGCTGCTCTATCTCGAGAAGACGCTCAGCGACGCAGATACGGCCTCGGTCATCGCGACCGAGACGCGCACGATCATGCTCCGGGGCGACGGTGGTTACGATGGACCCTCCGGCACGCCGCGTCCCGCGCCGGAGGAACCCACCAGCCATCCTGACAGCACCGTCGCTGTCGCGACCCGTCCGGAGCAAGCCCTGCTCTATCGCCTCAATGGCGATCCCAACCCGCTCCATCTCGACCCGGCGGTCGCGCAGAAAGCAGGCTTCGAGCGGCCGATTCTCCATGGTCTCTGTACTTTCGGCATCGCCTGCCAGGCCATCCTGCGCGCGTTCGCCGAAGACGATCCCGGATCGCTGCAGGGCATGTCCGCGCGGTTTTCGGCGCCGGTCTTTCCGGGCGAGACCGTCGAGGTGGAGATGTGGGAAAGCGGCGCCTTTCGCGCGCGAGTCGTCGAACGCGATGCCTTGGTCCTGCGCAACGGGCTTGCGACCTTTGGGTGAGGCACCCGCAGCAATGATGGGAGATGAACGGTGAACGAGGGAAAGGTTGCAATCGTCTCCGGCGCAGGCGGCGGCATCGGGCGCGAGATCGCGCTGGCGCTCGCGCGGACCGGGGCTTCCGTCGTGGTCAATGATATCGGCGTCTCGGTCTCAGGCGAGGGCGGGTCGGCAACTCCGGCAGAAGAGACGAGGCGGCTGATCGAGGACGCCGGCGGGACCGCCGCCATCGACACGCACAGCGTCGACAGTTGGGAGAGCGCACGTGCCATCGTGGCAACGGCGCTCGATGCCTTCGGGCGGATCGACATCGTGGTGAACAACGCCGGCATCCTGCGCGATACGATCTTCCACAAGATGACGGCCGAGCAATGGCTCTCCGTCGTCGGCGTCCATCTCAACGGCAGCTTCTTCCTGAGCCGGGCTGCGGCCGAGCACTTCCGGCGTCAGGAGTCGGGCGCCTTCGTGCACATGACCAGCACGTCGGGGCTGATCGGCAATTTCGGGCAGGCGAACTACGCGGCGGCCAAGCTCGGCATCTGCGCGCTGTCCAAGTCGATCGCCCTCGACATGCGGCGCTTCAACGTGCGCTCCAATTGCATCGCGCCCTTCGCCTGGAGCCGGATGACCAGCGAAATCCCGGCCGACACCGACGAGCAGCGGGAGCGGATCGAGCGCCTCAAGAAGATGACGCCCGAGAAGAACGCGCCGCTCGCCGTGTTTCTCGCATCGGACGCGGCGCGTGACATCACGGGGCAGGTCTTCGGGACGCGCCACAACGAGATCTTCCTCTTCGATCCCTTCCGGCCCGCCCGCAGCGTCCACCGAAGCGAGGGGTGGGACGTGCAGGCGATCGCCGACCACGCGGTGCCGGCGCTGAAAGCGCACTTCGCCGCGCTGGACCGCTCCGGCGACGTGTTCAGCTGGGATCCGCTATGAGCTAAGAGCCCGCGGGGCCTGGGAATTCGCTTGCCCGTCGTTCACACGTTCATGCGCGCACGGCCGACCGCCTTGGTCCCTTCGACCTTGAAGCGTCGGATCGCATTGTCCGCATCCATCAGCTCCTGAGATCCGAGCTCGCCGGCCTGCTCGCCGGCGGTCCCGTTCAGGACATCGTTGGGATGCTTGTGGTCGACGAACCCCAGATTGACCGTCGCCAGGTCGTAGCCCATCAAGCACTGCAACTGGTGGGAGAAGGTTCGTGCCTCCTCGAACGGCACGGCGAGATACTGGTTCTCCTCCTGGCGCAGCCAGCCCAGACAATAATGAAGCGCGACACCGCAGCGAGCCCCGTTCGCACGATTGGCGCCGGCGCCGTGGATCAGGCTGCCGACATACATCAGCATCGACCCAGCCGGCATTTCCGCCTGCACGATCTCGTCCGGCTCCGGAACGCGATCGTCGGGCCAGCGGTGGCTGCCCGGTACGATGCGGGTCGCCCCATTCTCCACCGTGAAGTCGGTGACAGCCCACATGGTCGCGAGCGTGAGCGGCGGCGCGGGGTTCTGGATGGGGAATGGGCCGGTGTCCCGGTGCATCGTTTGCACGGTCTCGCCGGGCTCGATGTGCATGACACCGGTGTAATGAATCTGGTAGCGGGCGCAGTACGGCCCGAGCACGCGGTCGGCGATCCCCAGCGCGAGCGGGTGAACGACCATGTCGCGGCTCGTCGGACAGCGTGAGAGCAACGCGCCGAAGCGCTTCGTCTTGTGCCCCATGAAGGCGTCGGGGTCGCCGAGGTCCGTGGCTTCCAGATGCGGGGTCAGCTCTTCCGAGAGCCGCGCAAGGGTCTCGGAATCGAGCAGCTCCCGCACGATCGCGTAGCCATCCCGCTCGATCGCCCCCGCCAACGCCTCTGCGCCGACGTCGGCGTCGAATGTATTGAGCCTCGCCATGGCGTTGCTCCCGCTCATTGCGGATCGATCAGATATTCGTCGCCGTCGCGGAGCCGCTTCGGAATCCAGTCGGAGGCCCCCGGCGTGGTCGGCACCACCACCTCCAATGGACCGCGCTCGGCCGCTATCTGCTCGCGCCGCGCCTCGGTCTTGCTCCAATCGATGGTCATGGTCGCCTTGTTGATGACGACGCCATAGACCTCGGCCGCGCATTCGACCGTGAGCAGACCTTCGAAGATGCTTTCCAGCACCGCCTCGGGATCGCGCTTCAGCGGATCGCCGTAGCCACCGCCGCCGCTTGAGTGCGCCACCCAGACCTCGTTCTCCTCGATCATGAGGCGCCCTTTCGAAGAGCAATAGGTGCGCTTGCCCGTCTCCAAGTTCTCCTTGTAACTGCCGCCGCCGATCGCGACCGTGCCGCCCATCACGCCGTGAGGCGGATTGGCGGTGCCGTCGCCGAACAGGTGACACTCGATCGGGCCGCCGATGGGCGTAATCTGGATTTCGACGCCGGGGCCGCCGTGATGTTCGCCGTGCCCCATGGAGTCAGCGCCGATCTCCTGTCGGTCGACGCGCATGGGGTAGAGCATCTCGCTCATCTCGACGCTCAGGATCTTGAGCCCGCCCATGCCGGCGGAGGTGATGAGCAGCGGCCAGCCGTCCTCCTTCGAGGATGCGCCGCCCGCCGGCCCGCCGTTGAAGAACATGCAGCCCCAGGACCGATCCTGCCCGTCGCGGGTGTCGGTGCCGGAGAAGAAGGGCACACAGCTGACCCGGCCGTTCCCACCGGTGACGCGCTCGGGCACCGCGTGGGCGAGCGCCTTGTAGACGGCGTCCTGCATGGTGTCGTCGGGGCCGATGGTGGCGAGCGCCGTGGACGCCGGGTACTGCGCGTTGCACACCGAGCCGAGCGGCGCCTCAGCCGTAATGTGGCGCAGGCAACCGTCGTTGTGGGGAATCGAGGGGTCTATCGTGCAAAGAATCGGGATGCCCGCCGCCGCCTGCATCACGCCGAAGGAGGAGTTGTTCGCGCCCGGCGTTTGCGGCGCGGAGCCGCCGAAGTCGACGTGGACCCGGTCGTCCCTGATCGAGACGCGCGCGTTCACGGGAATGTCGGTGCCGCCCTGGCCGTCGGTGTCGAGCCAGGAGGTGCCTTCGTAGTCGCCGTCCGGCATCTGGCGGATTTCCTGGGCCATGCGCTGGTCGGCGTAGTCGAAGATCGCCTCGATATAGCGCTCCACCTCGTCGTTGCCGTAGTGCGCCGCAAGCTCAATGAGCCGCCGCTTGCCGGTCCAGATCGAGCCAAGCTGCGCCATCAGGTCGCCGTAGAGCCACTCCTGCCAGCGCACGTTGGCGAGGTACATGCGCACCACGTCCTCGCGCCGCTCGCCCTTCTCGTAGAACTTGATCGGCGGCAGCTGCAGCCCCTCCTGCCACACGTCCTTGGCGGCGGCGGGCGTGCTGGTGGGGATGAAGGCGCCGCAATCCAGTTGATGGCCCTTGGTCATGCTCCAGAACATGTGCTTGCCCTTGTGGAACACCGGGCAGGCTGTGACGAAATCGCCGACGTGGGTATTACCGCTGTAGGCGTCGTTGCAGACGATGACATCGCCGTCGTGGATGTCGCCCTCGAAGACCCGCGCGATCTCCTTCAGGACCACGTGCATCGAGTTGGTGTGCACCGGCAGCGCGTCCATCATGCAGATCTGGCGCGCCTTGGCGTCGTAGATGGCGCAGGAGAAGTCGCGCGCGAGCGCGATGATCGAGGTCCAGGAGGTCTTCTCCATGGTGAGCGTCATCTCGTTCGCAATCGTGTTGAAGCGATTGAGAACGACCGAGAAGGTGATCGGATCGACGGACGCCTTGGCGCTCTTCTGGGGCCGCGTCCTGACCTGCCTCTTGGCGATGCTCCTGGTCTTCGGCTTGGGCGCATGCACCGTGGATATGTTGGCCATGTCTCGCTCCCTTAGTTGATCGCGAGGACGAAATCGTCGTAGCGGTTGACCTTCAGGGTGTGCTTGGGCTGGACCACGATCGTCGAGTTCTCCTGCTCGACCACGGCCGGCCCTTCGATGGTCATGCCGTGGCGCACCTTGGCACCGTCATAAATCTTGGTCCGGCGGTACTTCTTGAAGGCCCTGAAATAGACCATACGCGTGCCTTTCTGCGCCTCGCTCGCGGGCTTGCGCACGCGCTTCTGGATCGGCGTTTCGCGCTCCGGCAGCCGGCCCTCCGCCGTGATCCGCCAGTGGAACAGGTCGACCGCGCTCTCCCGCACGCAGTAGGAGAACATGCGCTCGTGCAGGCCGTGAAATGCCTCGGCAATGTTGTCGATATCCGACTTCTTGATCTTGCCCTTGGACGGCAGTGGGATCGTGAGCTCGTGAATCTGGTTCGAATACTTGGCGTCGGCGAAGCGCGCGATCTTGATCCGCGAGCGGGCGAAGCCCTGTGCCCTGAGTTCGGCGATCGCCTCGGCTTCGAGCTCGGCGAAAATCTCGTTGACGCGGGCGAGGTCGAAGTCGCTGGTGTTGGTGGCGAAGGCCTTGATCAGGTCGTGGCGGACGTCGCTCGCGATCATCCCGTAGGAGCAGAAGACCCCGCCATAGCGCGGAATAATCGCCTGCTTCATGCCGAGTTCCACGCCGAGGGCGCCGGCATGGATGGCGCCAGCGCCGCCGCCCACCACCAGGCTGTAGCCGCGCGGGTCGATGCCCTTCTCCACCGAAACCACGCGGATCGCGTCGACCATGTTGGTGTTGACGATCTGGAAGATGCCGTCGGCGGCCTGTTCGACGCTCAAGCCCAGCGGCTTCGCGATGGACTCCTCGATGACACGGTTGGACGCATCGGGATTGATGTCCCGCCGGCCGCCGAGGAAGAAATCGGGATTGATGTAGCCGAGGACCACGTTGGCGTCGGTCACGGTAGGCCGGTCGCCGCCCAGCTCATAGCACGCAGGCCCAGGCTCGGCGCCGGCGCTCATCGGTCCGACCTGCAGCGCGCCGCCCTTGTCGATCCAGGCGATGCTGCCGCCGCCCGCGCCGATCGAATGCACGTCGACCGCCGCCACGCCCACCGGGTTGTCATGCACCCGCATGTCCTTGGTCAGCGCGGGCTCGCCGTCGGTCACCATGCACACGTCGAAGCTGGTGCCGCCCATGTCGATGGTGATGACGTTGTTGACGCCCACGCGCTCCGCGCAATAGAGGCCGGCCGCCGGCCCCGCTGCCGGGCCCGAGGCCAACGCATAGATCGGCCGCTCGATGATCTGCTTGACCGTCGCCGTGCCGCCGTTGAGCTGCATGACCAGCAGATTCTGTCCGAAGCCGTTCTCGGAGAGGTACTTTTCGAGCGCGATCATGTAGCTTGAGATGCGCGGCAGGATGTAGGCGCTGAGCACGGTGCTCGATGTCCGCTCCCACTCGCGGATCATGGGCAGCACGTCCGAGCTCAGCACCACGGGAACGCCGGGAAGCTCCTCCGCGAGGATCTCTTTCGCACGGACCTCGTGGCTCGAGTTCATGATGGACCAGAGCAGAGCGACGGCGACGGATTCGACGTTCTGCTTCTTGAGCTCCCGAGCCGCAGCCCGCACCGAGTCCTCGTCGAGCTCGATCAGAGGCTCGCCGCGATAGTCCATCCGCTCCGTCAGCGGCAGGCGCAGGTCGCGGCGAATAAAATCCTTCGATCGGGGAAGGCTGACGTTGTAGCGGTCGGGCTTGAAGCCGTCCCGGAAATAGAGAACGTCGCGAAAGCCCTCGGTGCAGAGCAGCGCCGTCTTGGGGCCATTGCGCTGGATCACCGTGTTGGTGGCGATGGTCTGGCCGTGCACGAAGAGGTCCAGACTGCCAACGAAGGAATCGACCCCCAAACCCTGTGCATCGGCGAGAGCTTCCAGACCGCGCTGGACGGCGACCCCCGGATCGGCGGGCGTCGTCGCCTCCTTCCAGAGCGTGACGCCGCCTCGATCGTCGATGAGTGAAAAATCGGTAAAGGTGCCGCCGATATCGACGCCCATGATGTGGCGCATGAAGCCCCTCCCAACGCGTTCAACTGCCGCCCTGTCTCTATCACATGACCCTTGCCAAGGTCATCCGCGGGCCGGCCGATATTTCCGTGAGACCGTCGATCCGCTAGAAATACTGCGCCTCCGGCAAGCGCTGCCGGGCTCCGTTCTCGACCAGGCGGTCTTCGACCGGTTCTCACGATCCATCGACCCACCGGGATTAGCGCGATGTGGCACGTCGGAATTGACGTTGGAGGAACCTTCACCGACCTCTTCGCGGCGAACGGGGAGAGCGGCGAGACGATTTCGGCGAAGGTGCTGACCACCGCCGGCGACCGCTCGGTGGGCGTGCTGAACGCGCTTGAAGCAGCCGAGATCGCCCCCGCGGAGATCAGCGTGCTCGTGCACGGCACCACGACCGCGACCAACGCGCTGGTAGAGCGCAGCTATCCGCCGGTCGCCATGGTCACGACGGAGGGCTTTCGCGACGTCATCGAGATCGGGCGTCAGCGCCGGCAGCACCTGTTCGCGCTGCGCCAGAAGCGGCCCACGCCCATCGTCCCCCGGCGCTTGCGCTTCACCCTGGGATGCCGGCTCTCCGCTTCCGGCGAGGACCTGAGCCCCTTCGACGACGAAGAGGCCCGCCAAGTCGCGCGTCAGATCAGGGAGCAGGGCGCGCAGTCGATCGCCATCTGCTTCATCAACGCTTACGTGGACGGGCGGCACGAAGCCCGGATGCGGGACATCCTGCTGAAGGAGTATCCCGACTGCCACATCGCGCTCTCGTCCGAGACGGTGAGGAAGTTCCGGGAGCACGGGCGCTTCTCCACCACGGTGGTGCGCGCCGCGCTGCTCCCGGTGATGACCGACTATTTCACCCGCTTGGCGGCCGGGCTGCGCGACAACGGCTTCTCGGGCTCGCTGCTCGCGCTCAAGAGCAACGGCGGCATGATGGGCGTCGATCTCGCCATCGAGCGGCCCGAGGAGCTGGTGGAATCGGGACCGGCCGGCGGCGTCGCCTACGCCCGCTACCTGAGCCAGACCACCGAATTCTCCAACATCATCCACACCGACATGGGGGGCACGACCTTCGACGCATCGATCGTCGATCAGGGCGAAGGGCTGCTCACCCACGACTACCAGCTCGAATGGGAAGTGCCGATCACCATCCCGATGCTCGACATCCGCAGCGTCGGTGCCGGCGGCGGGTCGATCGCCTGGGTCGACAAGGGCGGCTCGCTGCGCGTCGGGCCGCAGAGCGCGGGCTCCGATCCGGGCCCGGCCTGCTACGACCGCGGTGGCGCCGAGGCGACGGTCACGGACGCGAACTTCGTGCTCGGCCGGCTGGACGCCACGCTGGGCGGCAAGCTCGCGCTCGATGCCGACGCCGCTGAGCGCGCCGTGGGCAGAATCGCCGACCGGCTCGGCATCGACCGACTGGAGGCAGCCGAGGCGATCATCTCGATCACCTGCGAGAACATGGCCCAGGCGATCAAGCTCGTGCTCACCGACCGCGGCCGGGACCCGCGCGACTTCGTGCTCGCGAGCTTCGGCGGCGCGGGCCCGATGCACGCCTGCCAGATCGCGCGCGCGATGAACATCCCCTGCATCGTCGTCCCGGCTCATGCCGGAGTCGCCTCGGCCTTCGGCGCGACCGCCATGGACATCCGCCACGACCTGGAAGAGTTCTACTACGCCCCCGTGGACGAGGCGGACTTCGCCCGGCTCAACCAGATGTTCGCCGAACTCGAACGCCAGGGCCGGGCGCTGCTCGCGCGAGACGGCATCGCGGAAGGCGAGATGATGCTCTCGCGCCACGCGCAGATGCGCTACGTCGGCCAGTTCTGGGAGGTGTTGACACCGCTGGGTGACGGCCCGCTCTCGGCCCAGCGGGCGCAGGACATCGCCGATGCCTTCCACGACGCACACGAAGCCGAGCACGGCGTCAAGTCGCCGACCTTCCCGTCGGAGTTCGTCAGCATCGGCGTCACCGCCGCAGGCGCCTTCGGGCGCCCGACCCTGCACGGAGCCGATTCACGCGATGCTGCCGAGGTCGAGGGCGGCACGCGAGCGGTCTACTTCGGCGGGTCATGGCACGATGTCGCGATTTACGCCGGCGAGCGGCTCTACCCCGGCGTCGCCATCACCGGCCCCGCCATAGTAGACTACGACCATTCGGAGACCGTCCTGCCGCCGGGCACGCAGGCGTCGGTCGACCGCAGCGGCAACCTGTTGATCGCGTTGGACGGAGCCGTCTGAGCGCTTAAGGGGTCAAGGCCATGGATACAGTCAGACACAACGCATCGGAGATCAGGGGTCTCGATCCGGTGACCTTCGAGGTCCTGCGCAGCCATTTCGATTTCTGCTGCGAGCGCATGAGCAAGGTGCTCCAAAAGACCGCGTTCTCGCCGATCCTGAGCGACATCCTCGACTACTCCAACGCCGTCTACGATTCGGACATCCGCCTCGTCTCCCAATCGCCGGGCTGCCCGATCCATATGGCGGCGATGCACTTCGCCGCCCAGGAATCGGTCAACAAGTATGGCAAGGAGACGCTCCGCCCCGGTGACGTTGTGGTCCTGAACGATCCCTTCCAGGGCGGGACGCATATTCCCGACACCACGTTCACGATGCCGATCTTCAGCGACGAGAAGCTGCTCGGCTTTGCCGTGAGCCGGGGGCACTGGCAGGACCTCGGCGGCGGCGCCGCCGGCGGGCAATCCTTCGGCACGCACATCGCCGGCGAAGGGCTGCGCATCCCGCCGCTCAAGCTCTTCAACGAATACGAGATGAACCAGGACCTGCTGGCGCTGATCAAGAACAACACGCGCTGCCCGGAATACATCGAGGGCGACATCCAGGCCCACATGGGGGCACTGAAGGTCGCCGAGCAGGAGTTCAACCGCGCGGTTGACCGCTACGGCCTGGAGACGGTCGAGATCGCCATGCGCGAGCTGATCGCCTACACCAACCGCATCAGCCGCAGCCGCATCGAGGCGATCCCCGACGGCGAGTACGCGGTGACCGACTTCGTCGACACCGACGGCTTCAGCGAAGAGCCCATCAAGCTTGCCGTCAAGATCGTCGTGGACGGCGAGAAGATGACCGTCGACTTCACCGGGTCGGACCCGCAATGCGTGGGCGCGATCAACTCACCGCTTGCCAACACGTTCTCGGCCACCTATCTGGCGCTGCGCTTCTACCTCTGCCCCGAGGCGCCTGCCAACGCCGGCCTGTTCGACGCCGTCGACATCGTGCTGCCGGACGATTGCTGGCTCAACGCCAAGTGGCCCGCGCCGACCATCGGCTGCACCACGGTCACCGCCGCCAAGATCAACAGCTCGATCTGGCTGGCGATGAGCCAGGCCATGCCGCAAGACGCGACGGGCGGCACCATGTCGGACGTGAACTGGCTAGTCTGCGCCGTGACCGACCCCGAGACCCGGCGCCAAACCGTGTTCTCCGACCTGCCCGCCGGCGGCTGGGGCGGCATGAACGACATGGACGGCGCCAGCGTCAGGTTCGACCCCACAGGCAATTGCATGAACCTCTCGGCCGAGGTCGCCGAGCTCTGCTACCCCATCGTCTACGAAGCGTTCGACCTGCGGCAGGATTCGGCGGGGCCCGGCACCCACCGGGGCGGACTCGGCGCGAGGCTCCAGTTCCGCTTCAACGGGAACGCGGAGCTCAGCATCGAGACCTCGCGGACCCTCGCGGGCAGCCCCGGTGTCGAGGGCGGGCAGGAAAGCAGGGCGCAGCGGCTCTGCAAGCTCGGGCCCGACGGCTCTGCCGAGGTGATCGGCGGTCTGGCGGCTGACGGCACGTGGCACAACCCGTTGCTCGCCGCCTATCGCTTCGCGCCGGGCGAGGCCTTCCGCATCGAGACCGGCGGCGGCGGCGGTTGGGGCGACCCCATGGCCCGCCCGGTGGAGCAGGTTCTCGACGACGTTCTCGACGACTACATCTCGATCGACGAGGCGCGCGCCGCATACGGCGTGGTGATCGACGCGCAAGAGCGCGCCGTCGACCTCGCGGCCACCGAGGCGCTCAGGGGCGAGCGCCGCGCGGCGTAGCCGCGCCGATCACAGGGAGACGCACATCATGGCCACCGAACGAGTCCACGGTTTTTGCGCCCTCTGCTGGTCGCGCTGCGGCTGCATCTCCACGGTGGAGGACGGCCGCCTCGTCGCGGTCGAGCCCGATCCGGAGCACCCCACGGGCCAGGCGCTCTGCGCCAAAGGGCGCGCCGCGCCCGAGCTGGTGCATAGCCCAGACCGCCTGCTCCACCCGATGAAGCGGACGCGACCGAAAGGCGATGACGATCCCGGCTGGCAGCAAATCTCGTGGGACGAGGCGCTCGATACCATCGCCGAGACGCTGACGCGGCTCGCGAACGAGTCCGGCTCGGAGTCGGTCGCCTTCGGCATCACGACGACGGCCGGCACCGCGATGCAGGACGGCTTTGTCTGGGTCGAGCGCCTGCGCCGCGCCTTCGGCAGCTCCAACGCGGTGATCGCGATGGAGTTGTGCGGCTTCGGCAAGGACATGTTTTTCGCCCAGACTTTCGGCGTGCCGCTGCCCGTGCCTGATCTTCCCCGCACCGGCTGCGTCATCCTCTGGGGGCACAACCCGAGTGCGACCTGGCTCGCCCACGGCACCCGGGTCGCGCGCGCCAAGGCGCGCGGCGCCAAGCTCGTGGTAATCGACCCGCGCCATGCCGGCCTCGCGGTCAAGGCCGATCAGTGGCTCCGCGTGCGCCCGGGCAGCGACGGGGCGCTGGCGCTGGGCCTGGCGGGCGTGATGATCGACGAGGACCTGTTCGATCGCGCCTTCGTCACACGCTGGACCAACGGCCCGCTCCTGGTGCGCGAGGACACCGGCCGCTTCCTCACCGGCGCCGACCTCGACGAGGGCGGTGATTCCGCCGAGCGCGTCGCCTGGGACAGCGCGGCGGGCGCGCCGATTCGCTACGACGGCGGGCGCGGGGCCTACGAGCGCGAGGATGCCGACCTCGCGCTGGAAGGCCGCTACGAGATCGAGGGCGCCGGCGGCACCTTCGCCTGCCGCCCCGCCTTCGACCTCTATGCGGAGCTCTGCCGGCGCTATCCGCCCGAGCGTGTCGAGGCCATCACCCACGTTCCGGCGGCGCAGGTGCGCGAGACGGCGCGACTCATCGGCACGTCGGGGCCGGTTTCGCTCCATTCCTGGACCGGGCTCGAGATGCAGGCAAACGCGGGCCAGACCAACCGCGCCGTCGCGCTGCTCTATGCGCTCACCGGGAGCTTCGACGACGACGGCGGCAGCGTGGTGCACGCCAAGGTCCCGACGAACGACGTAATGAGCATGGACCTGTTGCCGGAGACGCTGCGCGGCAAGACGATCGGGCTTGCGGAGCGGCCGCTCGGCCCCGAAACCGAGGGCTGGATCAACACCGACGTCTTCTACGATGCAATCCTCGAGCAACGGCCTTACCCGGTGCGCGCGTTCGTGAACTTCGGGAAGAACATCCTCCACTCCCACGCCGACGGTGCACGCGGCGCCCAGGCGCTTGCCGCGCTTGAGTTCATGGTTCACGCCGATCTCTTCATGACCCCGACGGCACAGTATGCGGACATCGTTCTGCCGGTCGCCTCGGCCTTCGAGCGCGAAGGCCTCTGCACCGACTTCCTGGTGGACGACGAGGCGAGCGCGTGGCTCCAGCTCCGTCCCGCCGCCGTGGAGGCCCGGGGCGAGTCCCGCTCCGACACCTGGATTGCCTTCGCGCTGGCCGAGCGCCTGGGCCTCGGCAACCTGTTCTGGCAGGGCGACATCGATGCGGCTATGCAGTACCGCATCGAGCCGAGCGGCCTGACGCTGGAGGAGCTGCGGGCGGCGCCGCGGGGCCTCTCGACGGCGCAACCGGTACGCCGGCGCAAGTACGCCGAGCCCGTCGACGGCGTCCCGGCCGGCTTCGACACACCGACCGGCAAGGTCGAGATTTACGCCGAGCACTTCCTCAATCACGGCTACGACCCGCTGCCCGACTATGTCGAGACGGTGCTCGACGACGGCGACGGGGACCGGGCGGCGGCCTTCCCGCTGGTGCTGACCGGCGGCAAGTCACCGCACTTCATGCACAGCATGAACCGCAATCTGCCGTCGCTCAGGCGGCACGAGCCGGACCCCATGGTGGACATCAACCCGGAGACGGCTGCCGCTCACGAGGTCGGCGAGGGCGACTGGGTTGCGCTGACCACGCCCCACGGCACGCTGCGGGGACGGGCCCGCTTTGCCGCGAAGCTTCATCCCCAGGTGGTGAGCGCCACGCACGGCTGGTGGCAGGCCTGCGAGGAGCTCTCGCTCCCCGGCTACTCGACCACCGACGGCGCCAATCTGAACGCGGCGATCGGCAACGAAACCTTCGATCCTATCGGCGGCTGCGTGCCGCTCAGGGCCTACCCCTGCCGACTGGAGCCTTCGGCCGCACATAGCGGGTAGGTAGCTCAAAACGCCGAGTAGCCGTTGTCCACCATGACGTTGGCGCCCGTGACGGTGTCGGAGTCGGACGACGCCAGATAAACGGCGGTGCCCGCCATGTCTTCCGGCACCATCCACGGATTGCCGACGCCGAAGCGGCCCTGCAGCGCATCCATGAATTCCTGAAGTTCTGCCCGGTAGCCGGCGTTCATGTCGGATTCGACGCAGCCCGGCGAGAGGCTGTTCACCTGGATGTTGTGCGGGCGCAGGTCAAGCGCGAGCGACTTGGTCATCAGCTTGATGGCGCCCTTGGTGGCGCAGTAGACGGCCGAGGCGGGGATTCCGGTCTCGCCCGCGATCGAGCCGATGTTGATGATCTTGCCGCCGCCGCGGGCCATCATCTGCGGCAGCAACGCCTGGGCTGCGAAGTAGGCGCCCTTCACGTTGGTGTTCATCTGGCTGTCCCACTCGTCCTCGCTGGTCTCGCCCGGCATCGTCAGCAGGTAGATGCCCGCGTTGTTCACGAGGATGTCGGCGCCGCCGAAGGCTTCCGCCACGGCGTCCGCCATGGCGTTGCACGCCGCCGTCTGCGCCACGTCGCAGCGGATGGCGGTGGCCTCGCTGCCGGCAGCCTTGATGTCCGCCACGACCTCGTTCGCAGCCTCGGCCGCCGCCTTGTAGACCACGGCAACGCGCGCGCCCTCGGCACCGAAGCGGCGCGCGATGGCGGCACCAATGCCGCGTGAGCCGCCCGTCACCACTGCCACCTTGTCGTTCAGCCTTCCCATCCTGGTCTTGTCCTCTGGTTGCGCCGGCGTACCGGCCACGTCGCATTCTTGCCGAGCGGGTCAGTAGGCGGAATAGCCTTTGTCCACCATGATGTTGGCGCCGGTGACCGTATCGGAATCCGGGGACGCCAGATAGAGGGCGGTGCCCGCCATGTCGTCGGGCGTCATCCACGGATCGCCCGGCCCGAAGCGGCCCTGCAGGGATTCGGCATAGCCCTCAATTTCGACCCGGTAGCGGGCGTTCATGTCGGTCGCGACGCAGCCGGGCGAAAGGGTGTTCACCTGGATGTTGTGCGGACGCAGGTCGAGCGCCAGCGACTTGGTCATCAGCTTGAGCGCGCCCTTGCTGGCGCAATAGACCGCCGAGCGCATGATGGCGGTCTCGCCGACGATCGAGCCGATGTTGATGATCTTGCCGCCGCCGCGCACCATCATCTGCGGCAGCAGCGCCTGCGCTGCGAAGTAGGCGCCCTTCACATTGGTGTCCATCTGCCGGTCCCACTGGTCCTCGGTAGTCTGGCCGAGGTCGGTCAGCAGGTGGATGCCCGCATTGTTGACGAGGATGTCGGCGCCGCCGAAGGCCGCCGCTACGTCCTCCGCCATGGCGCCGCAAGCCTCGGTCTGCGCCACGTCGCAGCGGATCGCGGTGGCTTCGCCGCCGGCAGTCTCGATCGACGCCACGACCTCATCGGCGGCCTCGGCCGCCGCCTGGTAGACCACGGCCACGCGTGCACCCTCCGCACCGAAGCGGCGCGCGATGGCGGCACCGATGCCGCGCGAGCCGCCGGTCACCACCGCGACCTTGTCGTCCAACCTTCCCATCGTAGTCTCGTTCCGTCGTTGCTGCGGCTCTCGCACGCGCGCCGGGTCGCGCGCGGAGAAGAGTCGCGAGGCTAGCCGATCGAGGTCGGCGCGAGGCGGGAGAGCTTGCGGGTCTCGGCGGTGATGACGTCCACCACCGCCGGCTGGCCCTCGTTCGTGGCGCGGATCGCGCGCTCCAGCGCGGGCCTGAGCGCCTTGGGTTCGGTCACCGTCTCGGCATGGCAGCCGAGGCTCGCCGCGATGGTCGCGTAGTCGCCCTTCTGCCGGTTCGCCTCGAAGCGAGCCGAGGCCTCGGGGATGTTGCGGTCGTAGCCCGAGAAGATCGAATCGTGCTTGATCACGGTGAGGATCGGGATGTCGTTGCGCGACGCGGTCTCCCAGTCCATGCCGGTCATACCCACCGAGGCGTCGCCCATCACGTTGACCACCAGCTTGTCGGGGTTCGCGAGCTTCGCGCCCATGGCGAGGCCAAGGGAGAACCCAAGCTGCGAGGACTGGCCCCAGCCGAGATAGCTGCGCGGCGGGCCTGATTCATAGAAGACGCTCTGGATGTCCCGCGAGGCGCCGGATTCGTGGGTGAGCATCGTCGTCTCCGGGTCGAGCACCGACCAGAGCTCGCGCATCATGCGGTAGCCGTTGATCGGCGCCGAATCGTCGGCGAAGAGCGGCTCGTATTCGGCATGCCACTCGGCCTTGATGCGGGCGATGGTATCGGCGGTCTCGGCGCGGTGTTCCGCGCGGCCATCGCCCACATGCCGTCTGAGCTCGGCGGCAAGCTGGCCCAGGAACAGCTTGGCGTCGGCCACGACGCCGACGGCGGCCGGATACTCCTTGTTGATGTCGATGGGATCCACGGTCGCGTGGATGATGGTTTTGCCGTCCGGGATCACCGGCGTGAAGGGGGCGCGGGTCAGACTGGAGCCCACGGCGAGCACGCAGTCGCTCGTCTGCAAGTAATGCGCGGCCATGGCGGTGGTGGAGAGAGCGCCCACGCCCGCCGCCAGCGGATGCGCCTCGGGGATCGCGCTCTTGCCCTGCAGCGTTGTCATCGCGGGCGCGCCGAGCAGGTCCGCGACCTCGCGAAGCTCGTCGCTCGCCTCAGCCCAAAGCGCGCCCTGGCCCGCCCAGATCAGCGGTGTCTCGGCGGCGAGCAGGCGCTCGGCCGCCTCCCGCACCGCGCCTTCGTCGGCGGCGGAGCGCATGCGCCTGACCGGCGTGTACTCGGGAGCACCATTCACCTCGCCCGCGCACGCATCACCCAGCAACTCCAGCATCACCGGCTGCGGCCGGCCGGAGCGGAGCGCCGTGAAGGCCTGGCGCAGCTTGATCGGCATGTGGTCGGCGGCCAGCACCTTCTGCGCCATCTTCGTGGTGGCGGCGTAATTCGCCTTGCTGTCGAAGGTGGGCGGCTGATCGACGTAGGACGTGCCGGGGTGGCCGGGGAGGAACAGCACCGGCGACGAATCCGTGTGCGCCTGGGCGACGCCGGCGAACGCGTTCTCCGACCCTGCCAGCGCCTGCACCGTGAAGACGCCGATCTCGCGGCCGTTAGTGGAACGTGAGACGCCATCCGCCATGTTGCCGGCCACCCGCTCCTGCCGCGTGGTGATGACGCGCATCCCGGCACGCGCCACCGCCTCAATGATCGGGGTCATGGGGAAGCAGAGGCATTGGCGGACCCCTTCCGCCTTCAGAATTTTCACCAGGAGATCGGCGCCGGTCATGCTGGCCTCCCCACTGTCCACATCATCGATGTCCGCGCGCGTCGGTCGCCCCGGCGCGGGGCGAAGCGGCGCGGTTGCCGCATGCTTAGAGCGCTGCGAGGGCCTCGACCGCGTTCAGGTCGGGCGCGGTGCTGCCTGCCGGGTCGAGCGGCTGGATGCAAACGTGGCTGGCACCCGCGTCGAAGTGCTCCCTGATCCGCACGCGCACGGCCTCGGGCTTGCCCCAGGCAACCATGGCATCGAGGAAGCGGTCGCTGCCCCGCTCGCCCAGCTCGTCCTCGCCGAAGCCGAGGCTGAGCCAGTTGTTGCGGTAGTTCGTGAGCGGCATGTAGATCCCAAGCGTCTGCGCCGCGACGTTGCGCGCCGTCGATGCCTCGTTGGTGACGCAGACCTTCTGCTCGACGCAGAGCCAGGCGTCGGGCCCCACGATCTCCCGCGCCCGCGCGGTGTGCTCGGGCGTCACGTTGTAAGGATGCGCGCCCCGCGTGCGCGCCGCAGCCAGCGCCAGCATGCGGGGGCCAAGAGCGGCGAGCACGACGTTCCGCTCCTGCGCAGGGATGGCCACATCGGCGGCTTCCATGGCGTCGAGGTAGGCGCGCATGGTTGCCACGGGCCTGTTGTAAGTATGCCCGCGGAAACCCTCCACCAGCGGAATGTGGGAGACGCCGAGTCCGAGCACGAAGCGGTCGCCATAGAAGTGGTTGAGGGTGTCGTGGCCGGAGACCGCAGCCACCGCGTCCCGCGCATAGATGTTGGCGATGCCGCTCGCGGCGCAGAGCCGCTCCGTCTCCGACAGCACGAAGGCGGCGAAGCTGAGGCTCTCGAAGCCCGTGCCCTCGGGATACCAGAGCGCGTCGTAGCCCAGGCCTTCCGCCGCCTGCGCAAAGCTCGCGACCTCGCGCGCCGATGGCGCATCCGGGAATATCCAGACCCCCCGCTTGCCCAACTCTTTCATGCTTTGTTGCTCCCCGCCCTTTCGCAGCACCGATGCGCGGGAACCTAGCACGGATCGGGGACCGATGGCCCGAGCACATGGCTGCGGCTATTCTGCCTGTCCAACCCGCCCACGACCGGGAGCAGGAGGCATGGCAGGCGAGACGGCAGCCCACGATGACCGGGACAAGGTCTACCAGGAGCGCTTCGACAGGCAGTTGCGCGCGCACTTGAGAACCCTCATCACGCCTGCGCTCATTGAGGAGTACCGCGCGAGCCCGCTGGGCCAGCACTCCGACGACCTGGAGCGCGTGCTCAACTACTTCCGCCGCGCGCCCTTCGAGGGCAAGTACGTGCTGTACGAGCTGGAGGCCAACCGCAAGTACAAGATCGTGACCACCACGGCGCAGCAGGGCGGCCTGCCCCAGGACGTGGACGGGACGATCTACACCGACAAGAACGAGGCGCTGCACGCGGTCTTCCTCAAGCGGGTGGACGCGCTGATGGCCGGTGAAAGCTGAGGGCCGGGGGGCAAGAGCGATGGCAGAGATTCACTTGGCGGGCTATCGCGACCGCTTCAGCGCGCGGCCGGGCGAGCGGCTCGACATCATGGTGAGCGCCGAGGGCACGGACCGCGTCGAGCTCCAGCTCGTGCAACTGATCCACGGCGACGAGAATCCGGAGGGCCCCGGTTTCGTCGAGCGCGAGGTGGCGGCATCGGTGAACGGGACCCATGCCGTGGCCAAGCAGCACACGCAACTGGGCAGCTTCGTCCGCGTCGCGGATCCGGAGGTTCGGCTCGCGCCGGGCGGCCCCTTCACGCTCTGGGCCTACATCTGGCCCCGGACGCCTGCCGATGGCCGCCAGGGCATCCTGACCCGCTGGCAGGATGCCGACGGCAGCGGCTATGCACTCGGCATCGGCGCGGACGGCGCGCTGGAGTTCCGCGTGGGCGACGGTGCCGGCAACACGGATGCGCTTAGCGCCGACATCCCGCTCATCGCCCGCCAGTGGTACCTGGTGGCGGCCTCCTACGACCCCGCGAGCGGCGCGGCCACGCTCTATCAGGAGCCGGTGGAGAACCGCTACAACAACCACCTCTCCAAGATCGTTCCCATCCCGCGCTCCTGCCATGCGAGCGCGCGGCTCGCAGTCAAGCCCGCGGCGGCAGACGCGGATTTCCTGTGGGCCACCGCAGGGGACCGCGCAGCCGGGCGGGGCGCATTCGCGAGCCAGCTCTACAACGGCAAGATCGACCGCGCGGGCGTCGCCGGCGCGGTGCTGAGCCGCGAGATGCTCGACCGCGCATGGGAGACCGGCGGCGCGCCGGCAACCGACGCCGTCATCGCCGCCTGGGACACCACGGCCGGGTACAACGAGACCGGCATCGGCGATGAGGTGATCGACACGGGACCGCACGGCCTCCACGGCCAGGGCGTCAACCGCCCGGTGCGGGGCATGACCGGCTTCAACTGGAACGGCCATGAAGACTGCTTCCGCTACGCGCCGGAGCAGTTCGGCGGCATCGAGTTCCACGAGGACTCGCTCGCCGACTGCGGCTGGGAGCCCACGCTTTCCATGGAAGTGCCGGACGTGAAGAGCGGCGTCTACGCCGCAAGGCTCCGGGCGGGCGATGCCGAGGAGCACGTGGTCTTCTTCCTCCGGCCCAAGCAGCCCTCGGCTCCCATCGCCATGCTGATGCCCACCTGCAGCTACCTGGCTTACGCCAACGAGCGCATCGGCCTCGACACCGGCATGGCGCAGGTCCTGAGCAGCCAGGTGACGGTGATTCACGAATGGGACCTGGCGCTGAGGCAGCGGCCGGAATACGGCCTCTCCTGCTACGACAGCCACCGGGACGGCGCGGGCGTCTGCTACACCACCCGGCTCCGGCCGATCTTCAACATGCGGCCCAGGCACCGCATGGCGCCGACGGTCGTGCCCTGGCAGTTCCCGGCCGACCTCTCGATCGTCTACTGGCTCGAGACCATGGGCTACGACTACGACGTGATCACCGACGAGGACCTGCACCAGGAGGGCCTCGCCTGCCTCGAGCCCTACAACGTCGTCATCAACGCCACCCACGCCGAGTACTACTCTGAGCGCATGATGGACGCGACCGAGGACTATCTCGCGTCCGGCGGGCGGCTCATGTACCTCTCAGGCAACGGCTATTACTGGGTGGTCTCCTTCCGCGACGGCGACATGGACGTGATGGAGGTGCGCCGGCTCGACTTGGGCACGCGGTCCTGGAACGCCGAGCCCGGCGAGCACTACATGGTGAACAACGGGGAGCGCGGCGGCCTCTGGCGCGGGCGCGGGCGGGCGCCGCAGAAGCTGGTGGGCACCGGCTTCACCTCCGAGGGCATGGACCAGTCCAAGTCCTACCGCAAGATGCCGGATGCCGAGAACCCCGCCGCCGCCTGGATCTTCGATGGCATCGACGGTGACATCATCGGCGACGAGGGGCTCGCCGTGGGGGGTGCCGCCGGCATCGAGTTCGACCGCTATGACCTGGCGCTGGGCACCCCGCCGCACACGCTGATCCTCGCTTCATCGGAAGGCCATTCGGACAACTTCCCCCTGGTGGTGGAGGACATCCTCTGCAACTACCCCGGCATGGGCGGCACCCAGGACCACCGCATTCGCGCCGACATGACCTATTTCACGACGCCGAATGACGGGGCGGTGTGGTCGGCGAGCTCCATCGCCTGGGGCCAGGCCCTCCCCATCAACGACTGCGACAACAGCGCGTCCCAGGTGACCGCCAACGTGCTCAATGCGTTCATGAAGGCCGGCCCGCTGCCGGGGGGTGGTACGAACTGCTGAGCGGGCGTATGGTGCAGTGTCAGCGAGTCGCCTCCAGCAAAAGACGACTGAACCCACTCGCAGCGTACAATAAGCGCCACCAGCAGCATACCGGCATGCGAATCGCAATAACAATGAATCCATGATTGACCAAACTACGCTAGACCAGCTTAGAGAGGATGCGAAGTCGATTCTTTGCAGTCGCAGAACACAGTCCGACGCTGTCCGCCCCAGCGTTATCGAATTTTCCGGCAGCCCTAAAGCCGGAAAGACAACAACTATCGATATCGTGGGCCACTTTTACAGACGACTCGGGTTCCGCGTGTGGGCACCTACTGAGGGCGCTAGCAAGCGCACTCCATACCATCTCAAGAAAGACTTAGTTGCATTTAATTCATGGAGTCTAAACTACGCCATTTCTGAAATTTTGTTGGCATATTACAATGTGGACAGTCCTGATCTCATAATTTTGGATAGAGGTCCCTTCGATTCTCTCGCTTGGATGGCAATGCTACAAGAAAGAGGCGATATTTCAGAAGATAACTATGAGACCATTCGAAATTACGCGACTCTTGAAAAGTGGTCGAGTCTTGTGTCGAAGATATTCGTGTTCGTCTGCTCTCCTCAAGATTCGCTCAAGCGGGAGAACGAAAGCAAGTTAACCACAGCGCCGGGTACAGCTATGAACAATGAGATGTTAGCAGCCATGCTCGCGCAATATGAGACTCTCGCAAATGAATCTAGAGCCTTCCCGATAATCAAAGTTGACACGTCTAGGGGATCGACACAGAAGGAGACAGCGCACAAGGTTGCAAGAGAGGTCCTTGAGACTTTGAAGGTGACCTGAGAAACAATGCAATGCGTCAAAGAGTCCTTTCCATCGAGAACAAATACGTTTCGTCGTTGATCGCACAACAGGCGTTTCACTTCGACAAGGGAATCGTCGGCGACACTAGGGAACGAATTAGGAGCTTCGGGAAATTCGTGGATCGTGAGTGGGCCGAGGGTCATTCCTCGGTGAAACAAATTGTTGCATGCGGCATAGTCGTGAATCATGAGAAAGTCTTGTGCCTGCGTCGTTCTAAGAACTCCAATCGACTAGAGCTTCGACTGAACTGGACATTGATGATTGGTGGACACGTTGACGAGGACGACATGGATTCTGCTGATCCGATATTGAGCTGTGTGATCAGAGAAATCAGAGAGGAAACTGGACTGGAGCCGCAGTCGACTCCTCGTCTATTGGGATACGTCACTGACCCCGCAACTCCTGTGGGACGACTGCACATGGGCGCAGTGTTTAGATTCGAAAGCATACAGAGTAGAGTTCATTTCTCCAACAAACTTGACAATTGTGAATTCGTAAATGCGAAGAAAGGGTCGGATATTGAGTTTCGTGACCCAAGTTTCATTGCGAATCTCGCAAACAACGACCGGCTCGATCCATGGTCAGCTATATTTGTTCAATACTGGGGGAGAGAGTGTAATGAGTTTGCACCATATTTTCCAGGATTGCAGCTGAATTTCTCTTTCCTCCGACAAGGCGCTTCCCCTCGTTAGAAATTTGTTTTCTCACCTACTCCCCCGCCCTGCCTTCGCCCAGGCGGCGGAGGGCCTCGTTCATCAGGATCACGGGGCCGGTGCCGGCCAGCACGATGAGGAGTGCCGGCACCGCCGCCTGCTCCAACAACTCGTCCTTGGCGTACTGGTAGAGGTGGGTCGCGAGCGTGTCGAAGCCGAAGGGGCGGAGCAGGAGCGTCATCGGCAGCTCCTTCATCACGTCCACGAACACCAGCAGTCCGCCCGCAAGAAAGGATGTGCCGAGCAACGGCAGGATCACACGGACGAGGTTGGCAGGCAGACTCAAGCCCAGCACCCGGCCGGCGGAGACCATGTTGCGCGGCAGGCGGTTCATGCCCGAGGCGAGCGTGCCGTAGCCAATCGCCTGGAAGCGCACCATGCAGGCGAAGAGCACGAGGCCGATTCCGCCGGTGAGGAAGCCGTCGAACGAGAGCCCCATCACGCCCGCGATCAGGCCGTCGAGCCCGCGGTCCACCGCGCCGGCGAAGGTGACGACGCCGATGGCAAGGATCGTGCCGGGGAAGGCATAGCCGGAAGACGCGATGCCGGCCAGCACCGTGAGCGGGCGGCTCGGCCGGTAGGCGACGGTGACCGCCATCAGCGCCGCCGCCGCCATCACCAGCGCAGCCACGGCGAGCGCCACCACAACCGAATTGAGCGAGACGATGAGGACGTCGCCGTAGTCCGGCAACGCGTAGCCTTTGACCACGAAGCTTAGCAGCAGGCCAACGGGAATGAGGAATCCCACTGTCACCGGCAGCAGGCAGACGGCGAGGCAGGCGACGCTGCCTGCTGGCCCTGCGCGAAGCCGCGCGAGGCTCCGCATGCGCCGGCCGGTGTCCACGTAGCGCCGGCGGCGGCGCGACATCAGCTCCAGCACCAGCATCGCGATGACGAAGAGGAACCCCAGCGAGGCGATCTGGGCGGCTGCCGGCAGGCTGTTCATGCCGAGCCAGACGTTGAAGATGCCGAGCGTCAGCGTCTCCAGCGCGAAATAGTCCACGGTGCCGAAGTCGGAGACCGTTTCCATGAGCACCAGCGCGAGGCCGGCGGCGATGGCGGGCCGCGCCAGTGGCAGGCCAACGGTGCGGAAGAGGCTCCGGTCGTGCACCCGCGCGATCTCGAAGAGCGTGTGCGGCGTCAGTTTGAAGGCCGTCCGCGCCATCATGTAGACGTAGGGGTAGAGCACCGCCCCCATCACCACGATGGCGCCGCCCATGGAGCGGATCTCGGGGAACCAGTAGTCCCGCCGAGTCTGCCAGCCGAAGGCATCGCGCAGCGCACCCTGCACCGGCCCCGCGTAGTCGAGGAAGTCGGTGTAGACGTAGGCGATGAGGTAGGCCGGCACGGCGAACGGCAGCACCAGCATCCATTCGAGCACCCGGCGGCCGGGGAACTCGTAGCGAGTCACCACCCAGGCCGTGCTCACGCCGAGCACCAGGCTGAGCCCGCCGACGCCCGCCATGAGTGCCAGCGTGTTCGCGACGTAGCGGGGCAGCACAGTCGCGAAGAGGTGCGCCCAGAGCCCCTCGCTGTCCCCGGTCGCCGCGGCGATCACCGAGAGGATTGGCGCCGCCATGATCAGCGCGACCACGAACGCAGCGACGAACCAGCGATTCGGCCGGGCGAGGTAGGCCCGGCGCACCAGCGTAGCTGTTGGGCTTACCACCCGGTGCGGTCGATCACGCGTTGCGCCGTGGGCGCGAGCTCGGCGATGCGCACGATCGGCAGCGAGTCTTCCTTGAACGCGCCCCAAGCAGCGACCTCGGGCGCCGGCGCCACGGCGGGATTGACGGGGAACTCATAGTTGACGGTGCCGTAGAGCACTTGCGCGGCGTCCCGCGTCAGGAACTCCAGGAAGGCCACCGCCCTCTCCTTGTTCTTGGAATGCTTGGCGATACCGCCGCCCGAGATGTTGATGTGCGTGCCACGGTCATCCTGATTGGGGAAGATCATGGTCATGGACGCGGCCCACGCCCGCTGCTCCTCGATGTCGGAGGAGGCGAGCTTGCCGTAGTAGTAGCTGTTGATGAGGGCGACGTCGCAGAGTCCCTCGTAGATCGCCTTGACTTGCGCCCGGTCGTTGCCTTGCGGCCTGCGGGCGAGGTTGGCCACGAGGCCGGTGGCCCACTCCTCCGCGCCCTCCTCCCCGTGAGCGGCGATCATCGAAGCCATCAGCGCCCGGTTGTAGACATGGCTGCCGGGCCGCGAGCAGACGAGGCCGGCCCATTGGGGGTCCGCCAGGTCTTCGTAAGTCTCGATTGCACCGGCAGGCACGCGGTCCTTGGAGACCGCGATCACCCGCGCGCGCTTGGAGAGCGCGAACCAGCGCCCGTCGGGATCGCGCAGATGGGCCGGCACCGCCTCGGTCAGCACCGCGGACTCGACCGGCGCCAGCAGGTCCTTGTCCGCATAGATGGCGAGCCTGCCGATATCCACGGTCAGCACCACGTCGGCCGGGCTGTTCCTGCCCTCCGCCTGGAGCCGCTGGGCGAGGCCCTTGGAGGCGTAGACGACGTTGACCTCGATCCCGGTCTCGGCGGTGAAGGCGTCGAGGAAGGGCTCGATGAGGAAGGGCTGCCGGTGCGAGTAGAGGTTGAGCTCGTCCGCCGCCTGCACGTCCCCCGCCGGCCAAGCGAGGCCGGCAAGCGCGGCAAGGCCTGCGAGCGCGCCCGCAGCGCATGCGCGCGCGAGCGTCCCGCGCTTTGCGCAGGCCACGCGTACCAACGACGCACCAACAACGGTCGCACGCATCGAAGGGCCTCCGAGTCGAGGGTCTCTTGCAAACGCGAACGATTTTCATGCGCGTCTTAGCCCGGCTTAGCCCTTCTGACAACCCGGTTTCACCGCCCCTGCTTTGAGCGGGCGCAACTCTGCCGGTATGTTACGGCCCCGCGAGCTGACCAACGGGAGCATCGAGGAATGAGCGAGGCGGCAACGGGCCCTGTGCGCTTCACGGGCACGAGCGATCAGGTCATGGATTGGCTGCGCGCCAACGGTGTCCAGCGCGTCCGCATCGAGTATTGCGACTACGGCGGCGTGGCCAGAGGCAAGGCGATGGACCTCGCGCATTTCGAGCGCTCGATGCACCACGGCATCGCCTTCTGCGCCACGGTCATGGCCTTCGACATCTCCGCCAACGTGGTGCTGGGCACCGACTACGGCGAGAACATCGGCTACGCCGATTTCGTCGCCGTGCCCGACCTCTCCAGCATGCGCATCCTGCGCCACGAACCCGACACCGCACTGGTCATGGGCACGATGAAATGGCCCGACGGGCGACTGGTGGAAGGCGAGCCCCGCAACGTGCTGCACCGGATCGCCGATCGCATGGAGGCAATGGGCTACGGCGCACGCTGCGCACCCGAATTCGAGTTCTTCCTCCTCGATGACGAGCACGAGAGGCTCGACTCCGGGCTGCAGTGCTACTCGATGCAGAAACGCACCCAGTTCCTCGCCGAGGAATACTCCCTGCTCGACGCGGTCGCCGCCCACGGTGAACTCGAATGCAGCCACTACGAGTGGGGGCCCGGCCAGTACGAGGTGAGCATCCGCCACCGGCCGGTGCGCGAAATGGGCGACGACGGCCATCTCTTCCGCGCCACCATGAAGGAGGCGGCGATGCAGATGGGCCGCCGCGTCACCTTCATGGCCAAGCCGTTCGACAAGATGACCGGTAACTCCTGCCACATTCACATGTCGCTGGTGGACGGCGACGGCAACAACGCCTTCGCGGCGCCGGACGAGCCGCAGCACATCAACGACACCTGCCGGCACTTCATGGGCGGCGTGCTCGCCCGGCTTACGGAGCTCACCGCCGTCTTCTTCCCCAACTCGAACTCCTACCGCAGGCTGGTGCCCGGCGCCTTCGCGCCGATCTCGCTCGCCTGGGGCGTAGACAACCGGACCGCCGCGATCCGCCTGATCAACGAAGCCCCGGCCGCCACGCGGCCTGAGCTCCGGGTCTGCGGCGGTGACGTCAACGTCTACCTCGCCTTGGCCGCCTATCTCGCAGCCGGCCTCGACGGTGTCGCGAACAAGACCGATCCGGGCCCGCCGGCGGAGGGCGACCTCGACGAGCAGGAGGTGACCCGGCTGCCGGACGACTGGGGCGAGGCGCTCGACAGGTTCGAGGCATCCGACTGGGCCAAGGACTGGTTCGGCGACGAGTTCTGCCGCAACTACGCCCTGATCAAGCGCTACGAGTACGACGAATTCCGGCGCCAGGTGCCCGAGACCGAGCGCGCGCGCTACGTGGAGTGGCTGTAGACTCATTATCGCTCACGGCAGCCGGCCTGCGGCCGGCGCCTCCGCGAGGGCGCCGCTAACGCGGCGGGCCGCGGTCGCGGCCTGTCGCGAGTCCGCCGAAGACGGACTCGCTTTAGCCAATCACTCAGCTGAGGGAGTTAAAGCGGTTCGCCGCGGGCGAGGCGGGGCAGGTCGCCCGCGAGACCCATGGCGTGGCGCATGAAGAAGCGCTTGACCGGCGGCATCTCGTTCACCGCCGCAAGGCCAACGTCCCGAACCAGGCGCAAGCCCTGATTGTCGTTCGAGAAGAGTCGGTTCAGCCCGTCGGTCACGCCGATCAGGACCACCGAGTCGAAGCGACGCCGGCGCTGATAGTGCGTGAGCACATCGTCGCCGCCGATATCAAGGCCGAGGCGCGCGCGGTCCACCACCAGCTCGGCCAGCACCGCAGCGTCGCGGATGCCGAGGTTGAAGCCCTGGCCTGCCAGTGGGTGGATCGCGTGGGCCGCATCGCCCGCGAGCGCGAGGCGGGGCGCGACGTAGCGCTTCGCATGGGTGAGCCGGAGGGGATAGCTCCAGCGCGGGCCGGTCGGCTCCAGCGCGCCGAGAAAATCGCCGAAGCGCGCGCCAAGCTCCCTCGCGAAGACATCGGGTGACGCGTCCATCAAGGCGGTCGCCAGCGCCGCCCTCTCGGTCCAGACGAGCGAGGAGCGGTCGCCGGTCATCGGCAGGATCGCGAAGGGCCCGGCCGGCAGGAAACGCTCGTGCGCGATGCCTTGGTGCGGCCGCTCGTGCAGCACCGTGCAGACGATCCCTGTCTGCTCGTAGGACCAGCGCACGGTCTCGATCCCGGCGGCGGCCCGCAGCCCCGAATTGGCCCCGTCGGCGGCAGCCGCAAGCTGCGCGCGCACACACCGGCCGTCTGCGAGCCTAGCCTCGACGCCACCAGCAGCGGGCTCCAGCGCCTCGACCGAGGCCGGCGCCAGGTGGCGGAGCGCAGGTAACATCGCTGCCCGCTCCAGCAAGGCGGCACGGATGTTCCTGTTCTCGACGATGTAGCCGAGGGGGCCCGCGCCCACGTCCCTGTGGTCGTAGTGCAGGAAGAGCGGTACATCGCCGTCGGAGACGCGAATCTCCAGGATCGGCTGGGCGTCAACCGCGAGCGCTGGCCAGAGGCCGATGCCGTCCAGCACCCGCCTGGAGCCGAGGGCGATCGACGAGACCCTGCCGTCGAACGCGGCATCCTTCATCGCCACCGGCGGCGTGCCGTCGACCACTGCCGTCTCGATCCCGGCGCCGGCGAGCGCGACACCAAGGGTGAGCCCGACGAGCCCGCCGCCGGCGATGACGACATCGACCTCGATCCGCTCCCCCGCTTCAGCAGCCGCCATGATCCGCCACGCTCTCTCGCCTTCCGCCGACCGCGCCATCCTACCCCGGATCGCCTTGCTGCGGAGCGCCCTCGGGACACGCGGCCTCCGCCGGGCTATCCTGTCCCTGCGGCACTCCCCGACCAAATCAGACAATTGAAACTGGGGCGGCCGAGAGAAATGAAGGAGAGGAAGTCATGCAGGCGGGGAGAACCCTGAAACACGCGGCGATCGCCGCAGTGCTTGCGCTCGGCATCGGTGTCGGCAGTCAGAGCGCGAGCGCGGATAGCTACAAGGTCATCTACATCGCGCCACAGCTCAACAATGCCGCCGACATCGTCATCGCCCGAAACTGGCAGGACGTCGCCGAGAGTCTCGGCATGGACGCGGTCATCAAGAACGCGGAGATCTCCGCCAAGCGGGAGGCCGACGAATGGGCGACGGCGATCGCGCTTGGCTATGACGCGATCGTCGGCGGACCCGTGGACAGCCTGGCCGCCACCATATCGGTCAAGAAGGCCAACGAGGCCGGCATTCCGGTCTTCATGCTGGGCCGCACCTCGGCCGGCGGCAAGGTGGAGCTGATTGCGCGGGCCGACAACATCTCGCTCGGCACGATCGCTGCCGAGGAACTGGTCAAGCGCATCAAGGAGCAGCGCGGCGAGGTCGCCGGCAAGGTGCTCGAGCTGCACGGCCCGATGGACCAGGTCAACGCACGCCAGCGGTCGGAGGCGATCCAGGCGGTCTTGGCGAAGTACCCGAAGATCGAGCTGATCCGCAAGCTACAGCACTGGACGCCGGAGGAGTTTTTCGACATCACCAAGTCGGTCGCCAGCGCCAACGAGCTGGTCGGCATCACCATGGGTAGCGACGTGATTCCGGGCGTCGATGCAGCGCTCGAGTCGCTCGGCCAGCTCAAGAAGATCGGCGAGCCCGGCCACATCGTGGTCACGGGAATCGATGCCGATCCCCGCATCCTCGATCTGATCGGCAACGACCTTTGGGATGCGTCCGCCCTTCAGGACATGGTGGGCTACGGCACGATCCTCGCCCACTACATCAAGCACTATCTCGATGGCAGCTTCAAAATCACCGCTGCCGGGCCTATCGACAATCCGGGAGCGCCCTATCACGGGATCGAGGCGCGCTGGTCCGAGGCCACCGAGGGTTGGCAAATCGAGACGCCGAGCCGCCCGGTGGACAAGTCGAACTACACCGACCCCACCCTCTGGGGTAACGCGATCAAGAAATACCAGTAGACCCGCGCCAAGGGCATGCAGGAATCGGGTACGCGCACCCGATTCCTGCGGCCGGGGATGAGCCGCGCCGGCGCGACGGTGGGTTGGCGCGGCCGCGCATGATCGCCGACGGATACCCACGGCGAGAGGACCGGGATTGACCAGGTTCCTCCTCAGGAACGCGGTCTGGATCGTGCTCCTGTTCACGACCATCGCGTTCGTCGCCGTCGAGCCGCGCCTTCTCTCGGTGCGGATCTTCATCAACGTTCTGGAGCACTCGTCGATCCTCGGCATTCTGGTGATCGGCATGATCTTCTGCCTGCTCGCCGGCCGCTTCGATCTGTCCTCGGAATCGACGCTGGGTTTCACCGCGCTCGTCGGCGCGTGGATGGTGTCGACCAACCCGTTCTTCGGCTCGGGCTGGCAACTGCCGCCGGCCCTGGTCATCGTCCTCATGCTGGGGATGGGAGCGGGTGTCGGGTGCCTCAACAGCTTCTTCATCATCAAGCTCCGTGTGAACGCCTTCATCGTGACGCTCGCCATGCTGCTGGCGCTCCGGGGCTTTACCTACGTCTTCACCAACGCCAACACGATGTACGATCTGCCGCCTTCGTTCACCGCGCTCGGCGGCTACAGCATCGGCGGTCTGCTTCCGGTGTCGGTGATCCTGTTCCTCAGCCTGTTCGTCGTCAGCCAGTTCGTGCTGAGCTACACCGCCTTCGGCCGCGACCTCTACGCGATCGGCGGCAACCGCGAGGCGGCATTCGCAGCCGGCATCCGGGTCGACCGGCGGACGCTCACCGCCTTCATCCTTTCCGGTATGCTGGGCGCGCTCGCGGCCTGGGTGCTGGCCGGGCGGCTGCAGGCGGTGACCATCAACCTCGGGCAGGGCATGGTGTTCGAGGTCTTTGCCGCTGCGGTGATCGGCGGGGTCAGCCTCGCCGGCGGCAAGGGCACCATGATGGGGCCGCTCGGCGGGGTGCTGCTCCTGGGCGTGATCACGACGGGGCTCAGCGTCATGCCGATCTCCAGCTTCTGGGTCGACGCCGTACGCGGGGTCCTGATCCTGGCCGCCGTCGTGCTGTGGCGCGTGTCGGAGATATTCGAAGAGCGATGGCGCACGGGGACGGCCTGATGAGCGGGGCGGAACGCAAAGCGCTGCTGCGCGTGCGCGGGCTCTCCAAGCGCTTCGACCATGTCGTGGCGCTCGACGGCGTAAGCTTCGAGGCGCATGGCAACGAGGTGCTGGGCCTCGTCGGCGACAACGGCGCGGGCAAGTCGACGCTGATCAAGCTGGTCTCGGGGGTCCACCGCCCCAACGCGGGCGAGATCGTCTTCGCCGACGAAGAGGTGGCCTTCGCGACCCCGCGGGACTCGCGCGAGCGCGGCATCGAGGTGATCTACCAGGACATGGCGCTGGTGGACGAGTTGGAGGTTTGGGAGAACGTCTTCCTCGGCCGCTTGCTCCGCACGCAGATCAAGACCATCGACCGGCGACGCATGATCGCCGAAGCGGCGGAATTGCTGGAGAGCCTGGGCCTCGGCTCGTTGTCGCCGACCGCGCAGGTGGGCTATCTCTCGGGCGGGCAGAAGAAGGCGGTTGCCATCAGCCGGGCGCTCTATTGGGACGCGCGGCTCATTTTCATGGACGAGCCGACCGCAGCGCTCGCGGTGGTCGAGATCGGCAAGGTGCTTGAGCTGATCGGCCGCCTGCGCGAAACCGGGGTGGCCGTGGTATTCGTGAGTCATAATCTGCAGGAGATTTTCTCGACGGCAGACCGCATCATGGTGCTGCACCGGGGGCAGCTCGCCGGTATCCGGCAGACCGGAAAGACCGACCAGGACGAGATCATCAAGCTCATGATGGGCGTCCGTTGAAGACGGCGCCCGTCGCCGAGCGGGAGGGAGCGCAGTGACGATCAGTGCGGAGCAGTTGGCGCAATACGAGCGCGACGGATTCCTCATCGTCGAGGGAATGTTCTCGAACGACGACCTCCAGCCGGTGATCGACGAGTTCGAGGCGGTGGTCGACTCGCTCGCCGGGCGCCTGTTCGAGGCGGGCCGAATCACCAGCGCGTACGCGGATGAAGGCTTCTACACCCGCATGGCCAAGGTCGCCGCCGACTACGACGAAGCACCCGGCCTTATGCAAATCTCCACGCCCATGGGGCCGGAGCTTGCAGCGCTCTGGTCGTCGGACCGCCTGCTCGGCGTTGTCGCTGCGATCATCGGCCCCGATATCGAGGGCGGTGCGATCTGGAACGTGCGCCCCAAGGTGCCGGAGAACGTGCTGATGACGGTGCCGTGGCACCAGGATTCCGGCTACCTCGCGCCCAACGGCCAGGGTACGGCGCAGCCCGCCTGCTGGATACCGCTGCTCGACGTGGGCGAGGAGAACGGCTGCCTCCAGGTCGTACGCGGCGGCCACCGGCCGAGCGGCAACGCCCGCCACAAGGTCGAGAAGGTGATCGGCGATCCGCGCTCGTGGTATCTTTACATCGACGAAGACGACCTGCCCCCCGGCGACGTGGTGACCTGCGCCATGCGCAAAGGCTCGGTGCTCTTCATCCACGAGAACATGCCGCACCGGGGGCTCTGGAACCGCTCCAACCACGTGCGCTGGGCGATCGACGTGCGCTGGCAGCGGCCGAGCGACCCGACAGGGCTGGAGGGCGTGCTGATCCGCGGGCCCCGGATGCGCAAGGGCGACGACCCCGGCTTCCGCCCCGACATGATGCAATGGGCACGGGAAGAGCGGGAGAAGTACGACGCCTGGGTCAATCGAGGCGACGGCGACCCGTTGAACCCTGCGATCGACGGTTCCTGGTATTTCTCCCGCTGGGACCCCGCCTTTCGCATCGACGACGCGGCTTCGGCGGAAGAGGCCCGCTAACGTTTCAGGCCGGCCAGGTCCCAGCCCACCTGGTTGTACATGTCGGGGGCGTTCCAAAGGCCGCGTAGATACTTGATCTTGCCGTTCTCGACGAAGCAGATCTGGGAGAACTGGCAGTCGAAGCGCTGGCCGGTGCCGGCAAGGCCGAAGTAGTCCTTCGTGATGGTGCCGCTCATCCAGCCCATATCGCAGACGACATTGCCCTGGACACAAAACGCCTCGATGTAGAGCGAGAGGTCGGGCACCGCGTCGAGCCAGCCCGCACCGAACTTGCGGATTGCGTCATGGCCCACCGCCGGCGGCAGGGTGATGTCGTGATAGACCCCGTCTTCGGCCATGACGGCCACCACCTCGTCGATGTTCTGGCTCGACCAGCCCCGGCACTGCCTGACGAGGAGCGCGAGATTGTCCCGCTCGCTTTCGCTCATGTCGCCGAGGCTTTCGATCGGCTCGTCCGCCAGGTTGCGCTCGCTCATCAACCACTCGCGTTTGCCCATGCGTTGCTCCCTTCCTAAGCCCTCGTTCGATACTCGTCCGCCGCATCATCCCACCAACCCGGAGTTCTCACCACGGTTGGGGACTGAGCATCCGGCGACGGACCGGGTGCGGGAAATTTGGAGGGCCGGGCCGCAAAGCGGCCCGGAGCGCGCGACTGCGCGCCGCGCCGAATGGCGCGAAAGCCAAGCGAGCGGAGCGAGCGCCCGGCGCTTGAGGGATATGAAAAGAGGCCACGTGGGCGCATAATGCCGCGGCGATGGCGGACGTGACGGCAGATCGGCGCAGGATTCGTGGTCCAGGCCGCCGCAGGCTTCTGATCGGGGCGGCGGCGGTGCTCGGTGCAGGCCTCGTCGCCGCGCACGCGGACACCAGCTACGCGCTCGCCGCCGGGGCCTATCAGAGCGTAACAGACACATACCTCGTCATGTGGATCGAGCGGGCGGGCGCCGCGCTCGGCTGCTTCTGACGCGCAGCCTCGCCGGGGCCGCCGGGCGCCGGAGGGACCATGCCGAAGTTTGCCGCCAATCTCAGCTTCCTCTTCCAGGAGCACAATTTTCTCGACCGCTTCGAGGCGGCGCAGCGCGCGGGCTTCAAGGCGGTCGAATACCTGTTTCCCTACGATCTGGCTCCGCCGGGGGAGATCGCGGCCCGGCTTGACGACAACGGGCTGAGCCAGGCGCTCTTCAACCTCTCGCCGGGGGATTGGGAAGCCGGGGAGCGGGGCATTACCGGGTTGCCGGGCCGGCAGGACGACTTCCGCCGTTCGGTCGACAACGCGCTCCGCTACGCCAATGCGCTGGGTTGCCGCCAGGTTCATGTCTTGGCTGCGATCGTGCCCGACGGCGCTGATCCCCGTGCATGCGAAGACACCTATGTCGCAAACCTCGCCTATGCGGCGGACGCGTTCGGGCGCGAGGGCATCCGCGCGCTCATCGAGCCGCTGAACACGGTCGACAATCCGGGCTATCTGCTGTCGACCGCAGGCCACGCCCAGCGCGTGATCGAGACGGTGGGGAGCAAGAACCTCTTCCTCCAGTACGACTTCTATCACCGCCAGATCATGGAGGGCGGCCTCGCGGCTGGCTTCGCCCAGCATCGCGCGATCATCGCCCATATCCAGGTTTCCGGCGTCCCCGGCCGCCACGAGCCAGACGTTGGGGAGATCAACTACCCCTACCTCTTCGACATGCTCGATGCGGCGGGGTACGACGGCTGGATCGGCTGCGAGTACCGGCCCAAGGGCGGCACGCTGGAGGGCCTTGGTTGGGCTGCGCCCTATGGCATCGGCACCGGTTTGATCGCCTGAGCGGCCGCACGAGCGAGGGGGAGACGATGAGCGACGACACCTACCAGGACATCGGCTACGGCGCGATGGAGATCGGCTTCGGCGAGCGGCCCGGCATCCTCGTGGTCGACTTCCAGACCGGCTTCACCCAACCGCAGTTTCCTCTCGGTAACTGCCCGCTCGTGCATCGCGCCGTGGATAACACCGCGCGGGTGCTGGAGGCCGCCCGCGCAGCGCGGGTACCGGTCGCCAATTGCTACACCGCCTATCATTCCGAGGGTGACATGCCCTACTGGAAGATTGCCCCTGTGCGCGAGAGCTTCTTCGAGGGCGACCCCTGCGCCGAGATGGAGCCCCGCACCTCCGACCCGAACTACGATTACATCCTGCGCAAGTCGGGCCCCTCGATCTTCTTCCAGACGCCGGTCACCACCTTCCTTACCAAGCACGGTGTGGACACCACCATCGTCATGGGCTGCATGACCAGCGGCTGCATCCGGGCGTCGGTGATCGATTCCTTCTCGCACGGCTTTCGCACCATGGTGCCGGAGGACTGCGTGGGCGATGCCGACGAGCGGCCGCACCGGGACAATCTGCGCGACGTCGGCCGCCGCTACGCCGACATCGTCTCGTCCGAACGCGTGCTCGACTACCTCGGCGACATCAGGAAGCGCAACGATTAGAGCGTGTCCGTTTCGCACGAAAACGCTCTAGCCAATTATCGCTCACGGCAGCCGGCCTGCGCCTGCGCGGGCGCGCCGCATAAGCGGCGGGCCGCGGTCGCGGCCTGTCGCGCGTCCGTCAAAGACGGACGCGCTCCAAGGGCGGCCCGTCTCAGCAGGAGGGCCGGAGCCGGTAGGGGTCGGGGCCTGCGGGGAGTTGCATGCGCTCCGGCGTCAGCACGTCGTGCCTGCGCGCCGCGTGCCTCAGCGTCGCCTCGTCGACGGCGCGCTTCTCGTTGAGGGCGCGGGCAAGGGAGAGCGCCGCACGGCGCGTTTGACAGGTGCCGACGAAGGCGTAGAGAG
>JAJDVB010000218.1 GCA_022826345.1 Alphaproteobacteria bacterium | reverse complement strand
CGGTCAGGGAGGAAGCCTACCGGGCGCCAGCGGCGGCCGGCGCGGTGACGAAGCGGCTGCCGGGAAAGGAGCAGGGCTGACTTGAAAGGAAACGGAACACCGGGCTCTGCGGACATGCGCCTGAGAGCGTGATGCGCGGATGACCCCGGTTGGTGCGGTTGGGACGGACGACAGGATCGGGGCAAAGGTCGAAGGGACGGGGTCGGAAGAACCAGTTCCTTGACGCAGGGCTTCGAGCCCGCGCAAGCGCTTTGGATCCGGTCCACGCACACCATATGGGCCCGCAGCGGATGAATGCTGCATATCAGAGGCCGGACATACGACAGTACCTTGATCGCATGTCACACGTTGTCCGAATTCCAGCTTGCACCACAGGGGGCGTCCACATACGTCATTTAGATCCCATACCTCGGCGCCATTTCCCTTCCCGGGATTCTCGATTTCAGTGACCGCCACGAAGCGGAACTGTCCTGGAGGGATTTCGATGTCGGATCTTTCACTGGCCGGAACGGGCCTTGCCGAAGCCGGCGATGGCGAGGCGCCGGCGTCCTCATGCGAACCTGACGTTCATCCGAGCCGTCGTCGCTGGTCTGCATCGGACAAGGCGCGGATCGTTTCGGAGAGCTTCGTGCCCGGCGCTTCGGTCAATGCCGTGGCGATGCATCATGGCGTGGACGCCTCGACCCTCAGCAGCTGGCGCAGGCAGGCCGTGCGGGGCGAGCTTGGTCCCGTGCCGGGGATTGCGGCGGTGCCTGCGGTTGTTCCCCTGGTTCTCGACGAATGCGCCGCCCCGACGTCCGCGCCGGTCGCCAGTCCCGGCGGCCATCGGACGCAGCGGCGCTGGTCTGCATCGGACAAGGCGCGGATCGTCGCGGAGAGCTTCGTGCCCGGCAACTCGATCAGGTCGGTGGCCGCGCGTCACGGCGTGGCCTGCTCAACGCTATGGCAGTGGCGCTGCCTGGCGAGGAAGGGCAGGCTCGGAGCCCTTCCGGAAGCTGCGGCGTCGGCGGCCGACGCGGCCGTTCCCATGGTCCCGCGCATTGACGGCGGGACGCCGGTCCCGTCGGCAGCGGTGAGCGTCGAGGTCGGTGCGGTCGTGGTGCGGCTTCCCTGGGACTGCCCCGTGGAGCGCATCGTCGCGGTGGCCTCCGGTCTGGAGCGGGCGCGATGATCGTTCCGGGCTCCGCGCTGCGGATCGTGCTGGCGACGCGGCCGGTGGACTTTCGACGCGGTCACGACGCGCTTGCCGCGACCGCGTCCCTGGAACTCGGCATCGACATCCATTCCGGCGTGATCGTGGTGTTCCGGTCGAAGCGCGGCGACAGGCTCAAGATGCTGACCTGGGACGGGACCGGCCTCGTGCTCGTCTACAAGCGGCTGGAGCAGGGCCGCTTCGCCTGGCCCGGGATCAGGGACGGCGCGATGCGGCTCACGCGCGGCCAGTTCGAGGCGCTGTTCGAGGGGCTGGACTGGCGCCGCATCCAGGCGCGGCCGGTTCGCCGCCCGCTTGCGGCGGAATAACCTCAAAAGCCAGCACATCCTGTTGCCAGGCGGGAGCCGTTGCGCTACATGTGGCGACATGACGGTCCTGCCTTCCATCACCCCCGGAGCCGACGGCTCGGTTCCCATGGCGGTTGTCTCCGCGGCCCTTGCCGAGATGGAATCCCGGCTGGACGAGGAGCGTTCCGCGCGCCGGACGGCGCAGGAGCGTGCGGCACGCCAGAAGGCCGAGGCCGTGCGCCTTGCATCCGAGACGGCCCGGCAGGAGGCCGAGGCCGATCGCCTTGTGTCCAGGGCGGCGCGGCTTGAAGCCGAGAACGCGGACCTTTCCGAACAGATCCGTCGCCTCGAGCATCTCAACGACGAGTTCCGGAAGCTTCTCTTCGGCAAGAAGTCCGAGAAGCTCCCTCCCGACGATCGCCAGCTGTCGTTCGAGGATCTCGGGATCGCGGCCGCCGAGGCCGATGTCGAGCCTCCTGCCGACGACGGCGAGGACGAAGGGAGCACGCTCCGCCGCCAGCGGAAGCGTTCGGCCCGCTCCGGGTTCCGCTTTCCGGAACATGTCGAGCGTCGCACCGAGGTGATCGAGCCCGAGAGCACCCTCTGCCCCTGCGGCCGCGGCGAGATGGCGCGGATCGGCGAGGACCGCAGCGAGCGGCTGGACTTCGTTCCGGCGAAGTGCGTGGTCGTCGAGACGGTTCGCCCGCGCTACGCCTGCAACAGGTGCAAGGGCGGCGGCGTGGTCCAGGCTCCGGCCCCGCCCGCGCTGATCGAGGGCGGGCTTCCGACCGAGGCGCTTCTGGCGCACGTGATCGTCTCGAAATACGCGGACCATCTCCCTCTGTACCGTCAGGCCCAGATGTTCGCCCGCCAGGGGATCGAGCTTCACCGCGCGACGCTCGCCGACTGGGTCGGCAAGGCGTCGTTCCATCTCCGCCCGCTGGTGGACTGCCTGGCGGACAATCTGAAGGCGTCGGGCAAGCTCGGCATGGACGAGACGCCGATCCCGGTTCTCGATCCTGGCCGCGGCAAGACCAAGCAGGGCTTCATGTGGACGATGGTGCGCGACGAGCGGCCATGGTCGGGATCCGATCCTCCGGGCGTGGTCTATGCCTACGCGCCGGGTCGCGGCGGCCGGTATGGCGAGGCCCTGCTCGAAGGGTTCTCCGGGACGCTCCAGGTTGACGGCTATGCCGCCTACAACCGGCTGCGCCGGCATGACCGGCCAGGCGGGGCGGTCACCCTTTCCAATTGTTGGACACACGCCAGGCGCGGCCTCAAGGAGGTCCACGATTCCAGCGGCTCGCCGATCGCCAGGGAGGGCCTGGCCCGGATCGCGCAGCTCTACGCGATCGAGGACAGGATCCGTGGCGAGCATCCGGCGACGCGGCAGTTCGTGCGGTGGACGGAGTCCGCGCCGCTGGTCAACGCCTTCGGGGTGTGGCTCGACGAGCAGCGCTCGCGGGTGTCGCCACGCTCCCGCCTCGGCGAGAAGCTGGCCTACATCGCCAACCAATGGGACGGCCTGCTGGTGTTCCTGCACGACGGTCGCGTCGAGATGGACACGAACTTCGTGGAGAATCGAATCCGTCCGCTGAAGCTTACGAAGAAGAACGCATTGTTCGCCGGCCACGACGAAGGCGCCGTCTCGTGGGCCCGCGTGGCGACGCTGATCGAGACCTGCAAGATGAACGGCGTCGAGCCGTACGCCTGGCTCAGGAACACGCTGGAGAGGATCGCCGCCGGCCACCCGATGACGAGGATCCACGAGCTGCTGCCCTGGAACTTCGGCGGCGGCACAGGGAATCGCTGACCGCGGCCTTCAGCCCGGATCCAGGAACAAGCCTGCCGTCAACCCGAATCCCGGTATGGGATATAAATGACGCTTACAGAACATCTCGCCCGCATGCCGGACGAAGATGCGCATCGAATGTCCTGACCTCCGCGAACGGGCGGAAATCGTCATGCTCGAAATCAAGTGGACGCCAGGAAGCTTGCGCAAGTGCCGACATTCAATTCCATTGACGTGGAAAGGGCCAACGCTGACCGTGCCAGCACATGCCCCTGTCCTGTCGAGGGGTTGGTGACGTACGGCTTGCTGCCGTCTGCCGGGTCGGCCCATTCGCCTCCGACAAGGCATTGATCTGCGGGAGGGTCGGGTCAGATCAACCCAGACACCCTATCGACGGGCTATGCATCGGGGTCCCCGACCTTTCCGCTGGAAACCAGGTGAGCAAGGGCCGCACGCCTGACAGCGGCGATTCTCGCTGGCTTGTGGTCCGCCCGCCTGACA
>JAJDVB010000042.1 GCA_022826345.1 Alphaproteobacteria bacterium | reverse complement strand
TTCGTCAACTGATGAAAGACGCTATTCTGGTGCCGCATGACATTGACCTCCGTTCGTGTCCAGAACGCCGCAAAACGTCCGGAGACGAATAGAATCAATGTCATGCACCTTGTCCACCCCTCTAAACCGGACAGCAGTGGGTCAAGCCCGGCCATGACGTGTTGGGGTTCTCGGCAAGGCGTACGAACTTCTCGATCGGGACACCAGGTCCGCTCCAGGGGTTGCACGACGAGGGCGGGCGGATGCGCAATCATCCGGTCGCCCTCACATTCCGAAGGAAGCTGGCGCGCAGCGCGCGGGCGCGTTCCCTCGAAATCTCTTCGTGCTCGTCATCGACTGCCGGGCGCTCGGCCGGGGCGCCCTCCAGCGCGCGGCCGACGGCCTCCATGCCGTCGCTCAGGCGGATCACGCCGGCGCTCCGCGGGGTGGCGGCGGGCGGCTCCCGTGCGGCGCGGCGGGCTTCGGCCTCAAGTACGTCGACCGGGTCGGTGTCGGCGCGCAGCTTCGCCACGCCGGCGCGCGCCCTGGCGACGCGGCGGCCGGCTTCCCGCGCGCCCTCGGGGTCAAGCACGTCGTAACGGTGGTTCGCCGCGGCCATGCAAAGTAGCTCGCGGCCGCACTCGTCCATGACGGGTATCTCGGGCAGGTCGCCGAACGGCGGAATGCGAAGGTGGAGACGGCGATCCGCGCCAAGCTCCTGGAGCGCGGGGTGCGTGTACCAGCGGCGCCCGTATCGGAAGCCGCCCTGACGCAGCGTGCGAAACTCGTCCTTGCCGAAGGCGGCGAGCAGCGCGCCACGCGCGATGTCCATGCGCTGCCAGCCCGCGTCCACGGCCGCATTGAACGCTTCGTTCGGCGTGCGGCCCTCCAGCGCGCCGGTTTGCGGGGTCGCGTGGTAGGCATCCATGCAGGTCTGCAGGTCGGCGAGAAACGCCTCCCTGCCGTCCGGATATGGTATCGGCTCCCGCCCCACGTTGGCGGTCTTCTTGGCCATCCGGTCGCCGCCGATCCACCCCGGCAACAGCGAGAAGAAGCCCCGTTCAAGCACCTTGAAGGCGGGCTCGATTGACTTTGCGGCGGCGTTGTAAGGCATCGCCTTGACGATCGGGCGGAAGCGCTGAGGGGCGGCCGGGACAAGCCCCGGTGCGTCGTCGAGCGCGCGCATTTGGGAGACGAGTTGCAGCGCGTCGGCCATACGGTCGAGGCAGGCGTACTCCTTGCCATTGTCGAGATACAGAATCTGCGGCACGCCCCAGCCGGCGTGCTGCGTCATGGCGATGAGGGCCTCGATGACGTGCTCCTGGCGCACGCCCTCACCTTTCGCCAGAAAGATCGGGTGGACGAAAACTCGATTGGTCGCCCAGTCCAGGAACGCAACCAGCTTGGCCGTGAAGGTGGAGCCGTCGGCGCGGGGCAGCAGCACGTCCTGATGGTGAACGTCGCCGAACACGACGCCCATGGGCAGGCAGCCCTCTCGGGTGCGCTGGATGCGCGGCCGGTGCTTGTCGTGCCATTGCTTCGCGTCCTGGTCGTTGATCGCCACGGCGCGGTGGTGGCTGTCGCGTCTGACGAATCGCAGGCTGAGCTTGCAGACTGACTTGAGCCGGCGGGCGCCGCCCTCGAACCCGGCCTCCTCGGTCAGCTCCGCCAGCCTGTCGCTCCCCAGCAGCGCGATCCGCCGTGCGCCCAGCTCGGTGGTCGCCGCCCAAAGCGAGCGCACGTAGCGCTCCAGGTCCGCAGCGATCCGCGCCTTGGTGGCGTCGCTGAGTTGCGCGTCGGCGGCCCACGAGTCCCAGGCGGCGGAGATCGTGTGCCTGCGCCGCCCCCGATCCTCGCGCGGCCGGCGCTTGAGCGCGGCGACGCCGCCGGCATCGTAGGCGGCGATCCACGCGCGAATTCCTTGCTCGCGGACGCCGGCCTGCCGTGCCGCTTCGCGGGTGGCGCGGCCGCGCTCGGCCGAGCCGGGCGGATGCCGGAGAACGGGGCGGATGATTTCGTAGCGCTGCAAGGCGCCAGCGCACCTCGGCGACGGTTGCGGCGCGGGTGGGGGTGCCGCCAGGGAGCGCGCGGGCGGAACGGCCGCAGCCGGAACGGCGGTCGTGGGCGAGGCGGCGGAAACGGCGGTCGTGGGCGGGGCGGCGGAAACGGCGGGCGGACCGCCGTCCGCGTCGCCATGCACGCTTTCCGCAAGCACTTCGTATGCGTACCCGCCGGCACCGCCGCGCGACGGCACCTTGCGGACGATGAGCGCCCTGCCGCGCCACAGCCGGCCCTCGAAGGCGCGGGCCTGGGCCTTGCGCGCGGCGCGCTCGGTAACGCCCGCGACGGCGGCGAACGAGGCCGTGGTGAGCCATTCTCCGCCGCTGGACGTATTGCAGTCGCCGCGCATGACGGTGAGTATAACACACTATATGAGTCAAACTATAACTATTTTGATTAGATTGCACCATCTGCCCGCCTTGTGATATCGTCTCCCCATGATGAATGTCGCCACATTCCTGCAGAGCATCGATAACGCTCGTGGCCGACGGTCCGACAAGGAGATCAGCCAAGCTGCGGGACTGAGCGGCAACGCGGTCGCTGCAATGCGGGCGGGCAAAGTTCCATCGCTGGAGCGGGCGGCGCGCGTGGCCGAAGTCGTGGGCTTGGAGTTGTGTCTGCGCTGGAAGGGGGAGGCGATTAGTCCCTGGGCGTTGCGCCTCGCCTTGGAACTGTTGTTTCGCCACCTCGGCAAGAGCGGCGCTGCTCCGGCGCTGACGGAGGACCAAGTCATCGCGTGCGCGGAGAAGTTGGCCTCGGGCTTGATCCCAGCTTACGGGCCGTTCGCGGAGCTGTTCGACCCGTCCACGTGTGACGATCCGGAGGAGCAATTCCGCGTCTCGAGACTCTTCGGTCGCTACCTCGGGGACGTTGAGAGCAAAGATGTGGAGGGCCTTGCCGTTCTTCTGGGGGGCCGCGCGGCTCCCGCCTTGGAAACTGATGCCGGCGCTGGTCAGGCCGCCGACAAGACCTCCGACACCGACGACGAGGCGCCGGCCACGTAGCACCGGCCAACCTCTGTCTTTTGTGCGCCGAGCGCGTGGCGGGAAGGCCGCCAAGACACCGGCCACAGGCAGATCGCGACACCTGGCACCGCGCGGTGGCCCGCGCGCCACATCTCACATCGCTTCGCGTAGCGGCACTTCTCAGGTCACAATGCGGCGGATCGCGGCGCCGGTGGCGGCACTTCGCGCCGGATTATCGCGAATCACACCGGAATACCGCGGGACACACTAACACTCTCGAAAATTCCTGTTGACGGGCGGCCCGGAGACAGCGCATCTTTATCGAGTTATCGAAATAATTGTCGATTTTCGATAATCATGACCGCCGTGATGGCCCGCAAAGAGGCCGTCCGGCGACCCGGCATCCGGAGGCGGCGCCGTGCCGAAGGGATGGCAAGTCGGTATCGATGTCGGCGGCACGTTTACCGACGTGATCGCCCATCACCGGGCGCGCGGCGAGGTCAGGGCCGCCAAGGTTCCCTCCCGCACGGACGACCGCATCGCCGGCCTGCTGGCGGCGCTCCACGCCGTCGATCTCGAATGGCCCGACGTGGGCGACCTGATCCACGGCACCACCATCGTCACCAACGCCATCGTCCAGGGCGACCACGCGAAGGTCGCGCTGATCGCGACGCGCGGCTTCTCGGACACGCTCGCCATCGGGCGCCAGAACCGGCGACACCTCTACCGCCTCGACCTGCCGCCCAAGCTCGAGCCGCAAGTTCCCGCCGCGCGCCGTTTCGAGGTGACCGAACGGCTCGACCACGACGGCCGGGTCATAACCGCGCTGGAGCCGGACTCGGTAGCGGACGCGATCGGGCGCGTCGAGGTGAGCGGGGCGGAGGCGGTCGCCGTCTCGCTGCTGCATTCCTACGCCAACCCGGCGCACGAGGAGGCGCTGGGCGCGCGGCTGCGCGAGCGCTTCCCCTTCGTCGCGCTCTCGCACCGGGTCAATCCCGAGGCGCGGGAGTACGAGCGGACGGCGACCACGGCGCTGAGCGCCGGCGTCATGCCGCTGGCGGCGGCCTATCTCGACGATTTGGAGGCGGCGAAGCCAGACGACTCCAGGCTGCACCTGTTCCATTCCGCCGGCGGCATGGCCTCGCCCGCAGCGCTCCGCGACCTGCCGCTCGGGCTCGCGGCCTCGGGCCCCGCAGCAGGCGTCGCCGCAGCAGGCCGCATGGCGCGCGCGCTGGGGATCGAGCGTGCCATCAGCTTCGACATGGGGGGCACCACCACTGACGTCTGCCTGATCCAGGGCGGCGAGGCGCAGATCGCGAGCGACCGCTCCCTGGGCGGCCGGCCGCTGCGGCAGCCCATGGTGGCGGTGGAATCCATCGGCGCCGGCGGTGGCTCCATCGCCCGGCTCGATCACGGCTCGCTCATGGTGGGGCCGGAGAGCGCCGGTGCCCGCCCGGGCCCCGCCTGCTACGCCAAGGGCGGCGACCGGCCCACCGTGACCGACGCCAACCTGGCGCTTGGCTACATGGACGCGGGCCGCGTCCTCGGCGGCGACGTTCACCTGGACACCGACGCGGCCCGCGACGTGATCGCGCCGCTCGGAACGGCCATGGGCATGACGGCGGAGGCCGCGGCCCTGGGCATCGTCAGGGTCGCCAACGCGGCGATGCTGCGGGCGCTCCGCCGCGTCACCGTGGAGCGCGGCGTGGACGGACGCACATGCACGCTATTGGCTTTCGGCGGCGCGGGGCCGATGCACGCGGTCGCGTTGGCGCGGACCTTCTCCATCGACAGGGTGGTCGTGCCGGCTCATTCCAGCATGTTCTCGGCGCTGGGCTGCGTCGGCGCGGAGATGAGCTACGCGCAGCAGCGCACGCTGCGCGTGGCCGCAGAGGCCTGGGATCGGACGCGTGTAGAGCGGGCCAGGCGGGAACTTCGCGCGACCCTTGCCGCGCCGCTCGCCGCAGCCGGCCATGGGAACGGCGCGCTCGCGGTCGAGGAGGTGGCAATGGTCCGCTACAGCGGCCAGAGTTACGCCATCGAGATCGCCGATGCAGCCCTGGACGACCCGGCGGCTCTGGGCTGCGCCTTCAGGGAGCGTCACCGGGTGCTCTACGGCTTCGCCACCGAGGAGCCGTGGGAGCTGGTCTCGATCCGGATGCGCGTCTCGGCGCCCCGCAATGGCGAGACCCCTTCCTCGGCCGCAAAGACCAACGAAGCCCCCTCCCCCACCAAGACGCTGCCGGCCACGTTCGAGTCCGGCGAGCCGGTGCCGACGCCGCGCTACGACCGTGCGGGCCTGGGCCCCGGCAGCGCGCTCGAAGGGCCGGTCATCGTGGACGACGCGTGGTCGACGGTCGTGGTGCCCCCCGGTGCGACCCTCACCGCCGACGACGCCGGCCATCTCCACATCGCGACCGGAGCCGGCCCATGAGCGCCGCCGTGGACCCGATCACCCTGGAGGTCATCCGGCACGCGCTGAGCGCGACGGCGGAAGAGATGTCGCTCGTGGTCATGCGCTCGGCGCGCTCGCCGCTGTTGCGCGAGGCCGGCGATCTCTCCTCGGCGCTCACCGACGCCGACGGCCACCTCATCGCCCAGGGCCGTGACATCCCCATGCACATGGGGGTGATGAGCTTCACCGTGCGCGAGTTCCTGAAGCGGGTGCCCCGCGAGCGGCTGGAGCCCGGCGATGTCTGGTTCCTGAACCTGCCCGAGGTGGGCGGCAACCACCTGCCCGACGTGAAGGCGATCCGGCCGATCTTCGTGGACGGCACCATCTTGGCCTTCGCCGCGAGCCTCGCCCACTGGGCGGACATCGGCGGCGCGGTGCCCGGCAGCTACGTCGCGGGCGCCACCGATGCCTGGCAGGAAGGGCTGCGCATTCCGCCCTTCCGGCTCTTCAGCGCCGCCGGGCCCGATCGCGAGAAGCTCGACATGGTCTGTGCCAACGTGCGGGGCGCCGACGAGCGCGAGGGCGACATCCTGGCGCAGGTCGCGGCCAGCCGGGCGGCAGAAGAGCGCGTGCACCACATCTGCGCCGAGCACGGCACCGGCACGGTGCTCGCCGCCATCGCCGCGATCCACGACCGGGCCGAGGCGCAGATGCGCGCAGCGCTCGCCGCCGTTCCCGACGGCACCTACGGGGGCGAGGACTGGCTGGACGACGATGCCGGCGGCGGCGGGCCGCTCGCCGTCCGCGTCCGCGTCACCATCGCAGGCGACGGCGCCCGCTTCGACTTCTCCGAGACCGACGACGCGGCGCGGGGGCCGGTGAACACCACCCCCTTCATCGCCGCGGCGTCCGTGTTCTACGTGGTCAAGACGCTTTTCGGCTCCGACATCCAGCCGAGCGGCGGCTGCTACCGTCCGCTCGAGATCGTGACCCGGCCCGGCTCACTGCTCGATCCGGGCCCGGAAAGCCCCGTGGTGGGCGGCAACCACGAGACCTCGCAGCGGATCGCCGATGCCGTGTTCAAGGCCTTCGAAGCGGTGGGGCCGGAGCGGATCTCCGCAGGCGGGCCGACCACGTCTGGCCTGGTGCTCTTCGGCGGCAGGCGCGCCGACGGCGCCTGGACCACGCTCTACGAGGTCCACGGCGGCGGCGAGGGCGCGCGGCACGACCGCGACGGCGCGCCGGTGGTGCGCGTCCACATGTCCAACGTGATGAACACGCCGGCCGAGGTGGTGGAGGCCGAGTTCCCTATCCGGATCGAGTGCCAGCGCCTGCGCGAGGGCTCGGGCGGCGCGGGCCGGCGGCAGGGCGGCGAGGGCCTGCACCGCGCGTACCGCGTGCTCACCGACGACATGTCGGTGACCTCGATGTTCGAGCGCCGCGTGGTGCCGCCATACGGGCTGCAGGGCGGCGAGGACGGCGCCCCCTTCCGCGTGACCATCGCGCGCGCGGACGGTAGCCGGGAAGACATGCCGGGCAAGGCGAACCTCCGCCTCGACAGGGACGACGTGGTGATCGTCGAGAGCTGCGGCGGTGGCGGCTACGGACAAGCCGAGACGACGAACCGATGAGCGACGCAATCAGGGGAACGATGCAGTGAAAGTGGACGGCAAGAAGGCGATCGTCACCGGCGCCGCGAAGGGCATGGGGGCGGCCATCACGACGACGCTGGCGCGCGAGGGCGCCGACGTGGTGTTGACCGCCCGCGACACCGCGCCGCTGGAGCAGGTCGCGGACGAGGTGCGCGCGCTGGGACGCGCGGCCCATGTGGTGGGCTGCGACGTCACCGACGATGCGCAGGTGAAGGCCATGGTGGATCAGGCGCTCGCGGCCTTCGACGGGCGCATCGATATTCTGGTGAATATCGCGGGCGTCACCGGCCCAATCGAGACGCCGGTGCAGGACATCGACGTGGCCGACTTCGACTACGTCATCAGGAACAACGAGATCGGCACCTTCCTGCCCATCAAGTACGTCGTGCCGACCATGATCGCGCAGCGGAGCGGCAAGATCGTCAACATCGGCGGCACCTCGGGCCTGCGCGGCTACGCCATGCGGACCGCCTATAGTGCTTCCAAGTGGGCGGTGCGCGGGATCACGCGCACGGTCGCGCTGGAGGTCGGCAAGTACAACGTCAACGTCAACGCGGTCTGCCCCGGCATCGTCGAGACGCCGCGCATGCAGAAGCTCTGCGAGGAGAAGGCCCGCGTGCGCGGCTGGACCATCGACGAGGTCTACGACGAATACGTTCAGGAGATGTGCCTGAAGCGCGTCACCACCTGCCAGGACGTGGCCAACGCCGTGCTGTTCATGGCGAGCGAGGACAGCCGCCAGATCACCGGCCAGGCCATCACGGTCGACGGCGGCTGGGACGTGTGAGGCGATAGCGGGAGGCGTCAGGATGTACGCACCGTTTCAATTGGATATTCCGGCCGATCTCGACGGCGCCCTGGCGGCGCTCGCGAATGGGGACGGCGAGACCGTGCTGCCCATCGCCGGCGGCACGAACCTGATCGTCGACATTCGCGCGAAGCGGGAGCGGCCGGACCGGATGGTGGGCCTCGGAGAGGTCGACGAGCTGCTCGGCATGGAGTTCGGGCCCGAGCGCATCTCCATCGGCGGCCGCACCACGGTGAGCGACCTGCTGCGCTCGCCCGAGATCGCCCGCGAGGCGCCCTCGCTGATCGAGGCCGCGCGCCTCTTCGGCGGGCTGATGGTGCGCAACACGGGCACCGTCGCCGGCAACATCGCGAGCGGCTCGCCGGCGGCGGACCTGGTGCCGCCCCTGCTCGTGCTCGACGCCGAGTTGGAGCTGGCGAGCGTATCCGGCACGCGGACGCTGGCGCTCAACGACTATTACCTCGGCTACAAGCAGGACGCGCGCCGGCCGGACGAGCTGATCACCCGGATTTCCTGGCCCAGGCTGCCGGAGAACTCGGCGAACGCCTTCTACAAGCTCGCGCGGCGCAAGGGCGATGCCATCACCGTCACCGGCGTCGCGGTGGCGCTCACCGTGGCGGACGGCACGTGCACCAGGGCGCGGATCGCGCTTGCCTCCGTCGCGCCCGTCGTGCTCCGCGCCAAGCAGGCCGAGGCGGTGCTGGAAGGCCGCGTGCTCACGTCCGCGCTCATCGACGAGGTGGCGGAGGCGGCGGCGGAGACGTGCACGCCCATCGACGACATCCGGGCCTCCGCCGGCTACCGCCGCCACACGGTCGAAGCCCTCACCCGGCGCCTGGTGACCCAGGCGTGGGGCCGGCTGGCCCGAGGGAGTGACGCACATGCCTGAGACGAGGACCATCACGCTCCGCATCAACGGTCGCGAGGAGGAGGGCCGCTTCCCCGCTCACCGCACGCTGCTCGAGGCGCTGCGCCACCTCGGCCATATGGAGGTGAAGTGCGGTTGCGAGAAGGGCGACTGCGGCGCGTGCGCCGTGCTGCTCGACGGCATGGCGGTGGACAGCTGCCTGACCCTCGCCTGGATGGCGGCGGGCAAGGAGATCACCACCGTCTCCGGCCTCGGCGACCTGGACTCGCAGCATCCGTTGCAGAAGGCCTTCGCCGACGGCGGCGCCGCGCAATGCGGCTACTGTATTCCCGGAATCATCGTGGCGGCGAAGGCGATCATCGACGAGCATCCGGAGCCGAGCGAGGACGACATTCGCTTGGGCCTCAGCGGCAACCTCTGCCGCTGCACCGGCTACACCAAGATTTTCGAAGCCATCGCCGACGCCGCCAAGGAAATACGCGCCGAGGGAGGTGCACCATGACCCGCACCGAGATCGATCCGGGGACGCTCGCCAACGTCCAGTTCCGTCAGGTCGGCAAGCCGCTGACCCGTACTGACGCGCCGGGCAAGGTCACCGGCCGGACGCCCTACGCCGGCGACTACGTGATGCCCAACATGCTGCACATGCGTGTGGTCCGCGCCGATATCGCGAGCGCCCGTCTCACGCGTCTCGACGTGGCGAAGGCGAGGGCGCTCCGGGGCGTCGCTTGCGTGCTCACTGCCGACGATCTCGCCGACCGCACGGCGGCCACCGACATTCCCGGCCAGACCGGTCAGAAGCGGCTGGATACCGACCAACCGATCCTGGTGAAGGACCGGGTGCGCTATTTCGGCGAGCCGCTGGCGCTCGTCGCGGCGGAGACGCGGGACATCGCCGACCACGCGGCGGAGCTGATCGAGTTCGAGCTGGAGCCGATCCCCGGCGTCTACGACCCGCTGGAGGCCCTCAAACCCGGCGCGCCGCTGGTCTACGGCGACGACAATATCGTCGCCACGCGCAAGATCAGGAAGGGCGATGTCGAGGCCGGCTTCGCCGAGGCCGACCTGATCGTCGAGAACACCTACAAGACGCCGTTCCAGGAGCACGCCTTCCTGGAGCCGGAGGTGGGCCTTGCCTGGGTGGACGAGAACGACGTGGTCAACATCCGCGTCTCGACCCAGGTGATCGAGCACTTCCGGCCCATCGCCGATGCTCTCAGCGTGCCGCACAACAAGGTCCGCGTGCGCGGCGCGCTGGTGGGCGGCGGCTTCGGCGGCAAGGAGGACATGACCGTCGAGGTCTACCTGGCGCTGCTCGCCAAGCACACCGGGCGGCCGGTGCGGCTGGAATACTCCCGCGAAGATTCCTTCGTCGGCCACGGCAAGCGCCACCCCTTCATCCTGACCTACCGCACCGGCGTCACGAAGGAGGGCAAGATCACGGCGCTCGACGTACAGATGATCGCCGATGCGGGCGCCTACGTGTTCCTCAGCCCCTACGTCGTCCTCTACGCGCTGGTGGCCGCGCCCGGTCCCTATCGAGTCGACAACCTCAACGTCTTCGCCCAGGCCGTGGCGACCAACAACATGTACACGAGCGCGTTTCGCGGCTTCGGCGCGCTGCAGGCCTGCTCGGCCTACGAGCAGCAGATGGACGAGATCGCCAAGGCGCTCGGCATCGACCGCCTGGAGGTGCGCAGGCGGAACTACCTGAAGACCGGCGAGCCCATGTCTACCGGCTTCGTGCCGCCGAGCGCGATCTGGACCGAGCAGTGCGCCGAGAAGGCCTGGGCCGCCCTCGGCGAGCCTACGCCGGCGGAAGGGCCGATACGGACCGGCCGCGGCCTCGCCTGCTACCAGCAGAGCTACGGCCGCCTCACCTTCCTGCACGACACCTCCGAGGCCTGGGTCGGCGTCGAGATGGACGGCACCGTGGTGGTGCGCTCCGGCGTCACCGACATCGGGGCGGGCCAGATCTCGGCGCTGGGCCAGATCGCGGTGGAGGTGCTGGGCGTCACCCTGGACAACGTGGTCATCTACAACAGCGATTCCGCCGTGACCCCGCTCGCCGGCACCACCACGGCGACGCGCGCCCTCTACATGACCGGCAACGCCGCCAAGCAGGCGGCCGAGGGGCTGCGCACCCGGCTGGCCGAACGCGCGGCGCAAGAGTTCGGCGTCGCGCCGGACGAGATCGACATGGCCTTCAACGAGGTCTTCGTCATCGACAAGCCGGAGCAACGCATGCCCCTGGTCGACCTGGTGCGCATGTGCGCGGCCGAGGGCATCCATCGCTCGGAGCTCGCGATCTTCCGCGCGCCGTTCTCGGACTTTCTCGATCCCGAGACCGGGCAAGGCCAAGCCCACCCCGACTATGCCTACGGCGCCCATGCCGTCGAAGTTTCGGTCGACGTGGAGACCGGCGAGGTCGAAGTGCTGAAGAGCGTGGCCGCCCACGATGTCGGCCAGTGCATCAACCCGGCGGCGGTCGAGGGCCAGATCCAGGGCGGCGCGCAGAACGGCCAGGGCTACGCGCTCAGCGAGGAGATGCTCTACGAGGAGGGCCGGCTGGTCACGCCGTCCTTCAGCGAATACCTGATGCCGACGGCGATGGATATGCCCAACGTCGAGTGCATCATCCTCGAATCCCGTAGTGGCGTCGGGCCTTTCGGCGCCAAGGGCATCGGCGAGCCGGCCATGACCGCCGTGGCGCCCGCGATCGCCAACGCGGTCGCCGACGCCATCGGCGTGCGCGTGTTCGAGATGCCGATCACGCCGGAACGCGTGGTGACGGCGCTGCAGCAGCGCGATGCCTCCTGACCAGCCCGGCGCCCCGAGCGATGAGCGATAGCAACGACAAGCCGCTCGGGCGCTACATCCGGGTTCTCGAGACGGTCGCGCGGGCCAAGACCGGCTTGACGCTCACCGACATCGCGCGGGAGCTAAACCTGCAGCCTGGGACGGCCCATCGCCTGATCCGCGGGCTCGCCGACCTTGACCTGCTGCGCAGCGCGCCCGGCACCAAGAGCTACCTGATCGGCCCGCGCCTGCAGACCCTGCTTCACACCACCATGGACCGTGCGGGCTACGCGGGCCTCGCCAAGTCCGTGCTCGACGGGCTGGTCGCGGAGTTCGGCGAGACCGCTCACTTGGCCCGGCTGAACGGCGACTTTGCCGAGTCCGTGCTGATGGAACAGCCCTCGGGCTCGGACCGCGCCTTCGTGCAGCCGGGCCGGCAGTTGCCGTTGCACGCGGCGGCGTCGGGCAAGGCGATCCTCGCGTTCCAGGACGAGGCGTTCGTGGCGCGCTATCTGTCGCGCCCGCGCCCGCGCTTCACGGACAGGACCAAGGTGGAGGAGGCCGACATTCGCGACGAGCTCGCGCAGATCCGCGCCGACGGCGTGGCGGTCTGCGACAACGAGCTCGATGCCGGCGTGCTGAGCTACGGCCACCCGATCCGCGTGAACGGCGGCTACGTCCTCTATTCGGTGGGCATCACCGGACTCGCGGACCGCTTCCGCCCCATGGAGCCCACCCGCATCAAGCAGAAACTGGCCGAGGCCGCTGCCGATCTCGGCAGACGGCTCGGCTTCACGGCCTGAAGGAACAACGCGATGGCTGACGATCGTTTGGCAGAGATCGTTCGGAATTGCCGGAACACGACGGCGAGCAGCTGCGGGGGATATCAGGAACCGACGGCCACGGGTCAGCCGGGGTCCTACATCTCGACCATCCTGCTTTCGACGGGCGCCGTGAACCTGGAACAGTTTCCCGGTTTTCCGTTTGAAGAGGACCTGGACCAGGGCATGGCCGAGATCGTGTCCTACGATCGCGCCGAGTGTAACGATTCCTATATCGGCCAGGTCAACATGCTGCAGGCGTCGTCATTCAGCGGCGTCAACGGGGCGATCTGGGGCTACGACCTGGCGGTCGATTCCCGCATCGGCAAGACCTATCCCGTCGGCCGCATCGAGAACATTCCTATCTATTCCTTGATGCCGTTGCGCGACGCCACCCGGCAGCTCTTCGGCGTTGCCGACGCGCGGCACTTCCCGCCGCAGGAAGGCGCCATGGTCGTCTGTGCGGAGAAATACCGCACCAGCATGGTCTCGGACGGCAACATGTGGATCTGGTGCGCGCTGGGATTTGCGATTGCCGAAGACCGCGACAATCACGCCTGCCTCTTCATGGAAGACACGGGAATCATGCACCTCGCGGGAGACGAGGACGAGTCGGTGAGAACCAGGCTCGACAACAGGCTCAACAGGATCGCCTATGCGGCGTATCTCTGCGGCGAGAATCAGGGCGCGCGCTACAAGAAGATCTACATCGGCTGGAAGGCGTCCCATATTCCGAAGAATCACGTGGGCTGTGCGCTGGCCTGCGCCCCCTACGTGACCCTGCCCTCCGGCGCGTTCACGAACATGACGTCGGAAACGGAGATCCTCGGGCTTTCCACGGACGAGTGGTTGGCCAGGGTGGGTTTCTCCAGAGTCGACGAGCCCGACTACGCGCTCAAGACCCTGACCGGGCCGAACATCCCTCTCCACTAGGCGCGGATCACGGGCGGAGGGAGACGCACGTTGGCCGAGGAGAACATCGCCATCGACGTGCGCGATGCCGTCAAGCGCTTCGGCGCGGTGACGGCGCTCGCCGGCGTGTCGCTGACGATCCGGGACAACGAGTTCTTCACGCTGCTCGGTCCGTCCGGCTGCGGCAAGACCACCCTGCTCCGCCTGATCGCAGGCTTCGAGGAGATCACCGAAGGCGAAATCCTTCTCTACGGCGAGGACATCGGGACGCTGCCCCCCAACCGGCGCCCGATCAACACCGTCTTCCAGCACTACGCGCTCTTCCCGCACATGACGGTGGCGGAGAATGTGGCCTTCGGCATGCGCCGCCTCGGCTGGAGCAAGGCGGACATCGAGGACCAGACCGGGCGCATTCTGGACCTCGTAAAGCTGGGCGACCTCGCGGCGCGCAGGCCGGCGCAGCTCTCCGGCGGGCAGCAGCAGCGGGTCGCGCTCGCCCGCGCCATGGCGCCCCGGCCCAAGGTGCTGCTGCTGGACGAGCCGCTCTCTGCGCTCGATCTCAAGCTGCGCCAGGCCATGCGCATCGAGCTCAAGCAGATTCAGGAGGAAACCGGCATCACCTTCGTGTTCGTGACCCACGACCAGGAGGAAGCGCTCACCATGTCGGACCGCATCGCCGTGATGTCGGCGGGCGAGATCCGGCAGGTGGGCACACCGCACGAGATCTACGAGGCGCCCATCGACCGCTTCGTGGCGAACTTCATCGGCGAGACCAACGTGCTCGACGTGACCGTGCAGCGGGGGCCGGACGGCGCCTGGTATAGCCGCCTGCCCAACGGCGCCGCGTTCCCCTGCCAGGCCGCCGGGACGTCGCCGGAGGAGGGCGCTGCCGCGCACGTGCTGATCCGCCCGGAACGCCTCTCCCTCGTGGCCGAGGCGGCGTGTGACAGCGGCCTCACGGGCGTGGTGGACCAGACCGTCTACCTCGGCACCGACATCCAGTACGGCGTCCGCCTGGACGAGGGGCCGGACATCCTGGTGCGCGCGCAAAATGTCGGCGCAGACGCAGTGCCCTATCGCACCGGCGACCGGGTGGGCCTCGCCATCACACCCGGCGGCGCACGGCTTCTGGTGGACTGATGGCCGGCGAGCTCGCCAGCACGCGCGCGGTCTCCCGCACCTTCGCGCCGGTGCGCACCCCCTTGCTGATTCCGACCTGGGTGATCATCGGCTTCTTCCTCGTGGCGCCGGTGCTGATGATGCTGGCCTACTCCTTCCTGACGAAGGAGTTCCGCGGCGGGGTGATCTGGGAGTTCTCGCTCGCGGCTTACGACCAGTTCATCTTCGACCGCGGCCTCTTCGGCGACGAGGCGCCGAAGATCGAGTGGACCTACATTGTGATCTTCGTCCGCTCGATCATCCAGGCGGCCGTCGCCACGCTGCTCTGCCTCATCATCGGCTTTCCGACCGCCTACTTCATCGCGACGCGCTCGCCCGCGACCCGCTCGATGTGGCTCTTCCTGGTGACGGTCCCCTATTGGGTGAACCTGCTCATCCGCACGGTCTCGATGAAGTTCCTGATCCGGGACAACGGGCCACTCAACGAGGCCCTGATGGGCTTGGGCGTCATCAGTGAGCCGATTGCGCTCATCAACACCGATTTCGCGGTCCAGCTCGGGCTCTTCTACTCGTACCTGCCCTTCATGGTGCTGCCGATCTACGCCTCGGTGGAGCGCTACGACTTCGCGCTCTCCGAAGCGGCGGCCGACCTCTATGCCAACCGCTGGACGATCCTGCGCAAGGTCATCCTGCCCATCGTGCGGCCCGGCATCGTGGCAGGCTGCATCCTGGTCTTCGTGCCGAGCCTCGGCGCCTTCCTCGCGCCGGACCTGCTCGGCGGCGCCAAGAACTTCCTGATCGGCTCGCTCATCGAGGAACAGTTCAAGGGCAATGCCGGCAACTGGCCCTTCGGCGCGGCCGCGTCGATGATCCTGCTCTCCCTGGTGCTCATCGCGCTCTTCATCTACGCGCGCCGGCAGGCGCTGCGCAGCGCGAAGCAGGCCTGAGATGCGGCGCAGCCTCAACATCAGGCGCTATCCCGGCTTCCTGCCGATAACGATCCTCTGCCTGGTGGTGCTCTACGCGCCGCTGCTGGTGGTGATGGTCTACAGCTTCAACGACTCGCTCTCGATCACCCGCTGGGGCGGGTTCAGCTTCCGCTGGTACATGGACATCTTCACCGGGCCGGAATCGGCCAAGTTCAAGGACGCCGCCTGGAACTCGCTGACCATCGCGCTCTCGGCCGCCGTCGCCAGCACCATCATCGCGACGGCTGCGGCGGTCGCCATGGTCCGGGGCGGTGCCTTCAAAGGGAAGGCGCTGAACCTCGCGCTCATCAGCATGCCGATCATGGTGCCGGAGATCGTCACCGCCGTGGCGACGCTGGTCTTCTTCAGCGCCATCGGCTTCACGCTGGGTTATCTATCCATCCTCGTCGCGCATATCGTCTTTTGTATTCCGTTCGCGTATCTGCCGATCGCGGCGCGCCTGCAGGGGATCGACGGCAGTTACGAAGAGGCCGCGCAGGACCTCTACGCCAGCCGCTTCCAGGCGTTCCTGCGCGTTCTCATGCCGTTGATGGCGCCCGGCATTCTCGCGGGCTTCCTGCTAGCATTCATCATCTCGCTGGACGATTTCATCATCACCAACTTCATCAAGGGCGCCGGTATCGAGACCCTGCCCACGGCGATATTCGGGGCCGTGAAGCAGGGCATCAAACCCAACATCATGGCGCTCAGCACGCTCATGCTCACCGTCTCGATCCTGATCGTGACGCTCTCCTACTTCATCAGTCGGTACGGGCGTCAGGGAACGAAGGCGGAGGCGTAAACCTCACCGTAAAACCACCGCAACCAAGGAGGGAGACATGCGGACCGTTCTCAAAGCCGGAATAGCAGCGTTAGCCCTGACCTTTGTCGCAGGCGCGGCACAGGCTCAGGAGAAGCTCTCGATCTACCACTGGTTCGAGTACATCCCGCAGGAACTGCTGGACAAGTTCTCGGCCGAGACCGGGATCGAGGTGACCATGGACACCTTCGATTCCAACGAGGCGATGCTGGCCTCGCTCAAGGCCGGCAAGCTCGGCTCCTACGACGTGGCGGTGCCGGGAGACTACATGGTCGAGATCATGATCGGCGAAGGCATGCTCGACACCGTTGCCGAGGGCGAGCTCGCCAACTTCGGCAACATCGAGCAGCAGTGGCTGGACGTGCCCTTCGATCCGGGCCGCAAGCACTCGATCCCCTACCAGTGGGGCTCGACCAGCTTCTCGGTGAACCGGGACGTCTATCAGGGCGACATCAACGACACCAGCATCGTCTACGACCCGCCGGATGAGCTGAAGGGCAAGATCAACGTGCTCGACGCCCAGGGCGAGGTCATGCTGCTGGCCTCGCTGCATCTCGGGATTCCGCAGTGCTCGACCGACCGCGAGCAGCTCAAGGCGCTCGACGCGCTGCTTCAGGCGGCCAAGCCGCACTGGGCCTCGTTCAACTCCGACGGCGCCAAGGACGTGCTGGTCTCCGGCGACGCCGCCGTGGGGATGATCTGGAACGGCTTCGGCGCCAAGGCCAGGGCGGAGGGCGCCAACATCGAGTACGCCTATCCGCGCCAGGGCTACGTCGTCTGGATGGACAATGTCGTGCTGCTGAAGGACGCGCCCAACCGGGCCAGCGCGATCAAGTTCATGGACTTCCTGCTGGAGCCGGAGAACATTGCCGCGGTCACCAACTACGCGCGCTACGCCGCCGGCGTGACGGGCGTGACCCCGCATCTCGATCCGGAGCTCGCAAGCCAGCCCGAGTCCGTGCCGCCGGCCGATGCGCCCGCCGGCACCTTCGTCGCGGTGTGCGATCAGGCGACCCAGGAAGTTTACGACACCATGTGGACCCGCCTGAAGAAGTAGACGTTTCCGTTTGAGGCCGGGCGGCGCGCAACCAGAGGGCGCGCCGCCCGTGCTTCAGCCGCCGGCGCCGGTCACCGCGAGCGGCGCCCGGTCGCTGCTCGACACGTTGTCTGACAATCCGTATTATGCAGATCATGCAGATCGGAGCGAAGGACATGCAGCGAGTCACGTCACGCGAGTTCCAGCGCAACTTCGGGCGCTGTCAGGACGAGGCGCTGAAGGCGCCACTGGCGATCACCAGGAACGGACGGGACCGACTCGTGATTCTCTCGGTCGACGAGTATGAGCGCCTCAAGCGGCGTGACCGTCGAGCGCTCGCCGTGGAAGAGCTCTCCGATGCCGAGATCGACGCAATCAGTCGCGCCGAGCCGCCGGCCGAGGCTGCCCAATACGATCACGAGTTGACGACCGAACATGGCGCGGATTCCTGATCCCCAGCCCGGCCTCGTCATCAGTTACGCTTATCTCTGGCAACGCGACGCGACACAGGGTCGAGAGGAAGGCACCAAGTACCGCCCCGCCGTCGTTGTCCTGGCGGTGGAGTCCGAGGACGACTACGGCAAGACCGTCGTCGTCGCCCCGATCACGCACCGAATGCCCGACGATCCCGCGACGGGGGTCGAGATACCCCCGCTGACCAAGCGCCGTCTCGGTCTCGACCCGGAGCGATCCTGGGTCATCGTGTCAGAGGTGAACAGGTTCGAATGGCCGGGGCCGGACCTTTTGCCCGTCGCGCCGGGGCAGTGGGCCTACGGCTTTCTGCCGGCAGGCCTGTTTCGGATTATCCGCGATCGCCTCGCGGGCTTGGCGCGGCAACGCAATCTCGCCCAAGTCAGACGCGAGCCGTGACCGCTCGAAGACATCCGGGCCGGATCGTTCAGGCTCTCCCGATCACCGCGAGCGGGGCCTGGGCCTCGATGTCGCTCACCACGTCGATCACCACAGGCCGGGCGGCGGCGAAGGCGGTCTCGAGCGCGCCGGGGATATCTGCGGGGTTCTCGACGCGCAGGCCCAACGCGCCCATGGCTTCGGCGATGGTGGCGAAGTTGACGTCGTTGTAGGTCCAGAGCTCGCGTCCCTGCTCGGACTGCTGCCCGCCGTAGGCGCGGTCGAAACCGGGCGACCCCTGATTGCCCGAGCTGTTGTTGTTCACCAGCGTGACCGTGTTGATGCCGCAGCGCACGGCGGTCTCGATCTCGCCCAAGTGGTACCAGAAGCCCGCGTCGCCGGTGAAGACGAAGACCGGGCGGTCCGGCGCAGCGCACTTCGCGCCCAGACCTGCCGGGAAGGCCCAGCCGAGATGACCGGCGCTCCGGATGTAGCTCTGCGCGGGCGAGCGCAGGTCGTACATGCCGCCCATCCACATGCCCGAATGCCCGGTGTCGGCCATGACAATGGCGTCATCGGGCAGGTGCCGCGAGAGCTCGTGGCAAATGCGCTCCGGCCGGATGGGCACGGCGTCAGACTCCAGGAGTGGCCGGTAGCGATCGCGCCACTCCGCTACGATTTGGCGGGCGCGGGCGATCCATGCCGCCCGGCGCTCAGCAGACCGGGGATCGGCGTGATCCAGCATCCAGTCGAGCGCCATCTTCGCATCGGCGCAGACCGCCGCCTTGAGCGGGTAGTTGCGGCCGAGCGACTGGGGCTCGATGTCGATCTGCACCGCAGGCGTGCCGATGGGCGGCACCTGCCAGAAGTGCGTGGTCATGCCGCCGGTCTCGCTGCCGACGAAGCACACCAGGTCGGCCTCGCCTACGACCCGGTTGGCGGTCTCGCGAGAGTAGGTCCCGACGACGCCGACCGAGAGCGGATGATCGCCGGTAATGGTGTCCTTGCCGTGGAGCGAGGTCGCGACCGGGACCGCAAGGCGCTCGGCGAGCGCCACCAGCGCCGCCCCCGCCCCCGATGCGCGAACCCCACCGCCGGCAACGAACACCGGCCGCTCTGCCGCCTCGATCGCGTCAAGCGCCGCACGCGCGTGCTCGGGCGCAGGCGTGGGCCTGAAGGGCGGCACCCGCGCGAATAGCTCTTCCGCGAGGGGCTCCATCTCCGCTTCCTCGTAGTCGATCTGCCCCTCGTTGCCCCGGAACTGCAGGTGCACCGGGCCGGGCTTGCCCGAGACGGCGACCCGGAAGGCCTGGCGCAGCAGGTCGGGAATGCGCGTCACCTCGTCCACGGTCGCGTTGAACTTGGTCACCGGCTCGAAGGCCGGCACGTCATCCAAGTCCTGATAAGCCTTGCGGAACTTGGTGTGCGGATCGCGACCGCCGGTCATGGCGATCACCGGCGCGTTGGCGAGCCAGGCGTCGCGCAGGCCGGCGGCGAGGTTGAGCGCGCCCACCACCTGCGCCATGCAGATGCCGGGGTGGCCGCTCGCCCGGGCATAGCCATCGGCCATGTAGGCGGCCGACTTCTCGGCGTGGACCTGGATGCGCCGGATCGTGGTGCGCCGCTCCATCTCGACCAAAGCGCGCCGCAGGATCGACGGCACCATGAAGACATGCGTGACGCCGTAGCCCTGCAGCATCTCCGCCAGAACCTCTGCGCCCGAGCGCTTCGTCATCGGCCCATACCCGCCTCGCGTTTCGTCGCGTGCAGCTTAGGGGGCGCCAGGAATTCCCACTACGGTATACTGCCGGCCGGTGGGCATTCGTTGGGTCCTGCGAAGCCTCAACCTCCAGACCGAGGGAATGAGCCATGCCCGAAGCCGGGATCGGACCGAAGCTGGCGCGCGCCGCCGATGTCCTCACGCGGGACATGATGTGCGTCGAGGCGGGCGAGAGCGTCCTCATCACGACCGACACAGGAACCGATACCCTCGGCGTCCAGGCGATCCAGGACGCCGCCTACCGGCTCGGCGCCAAGGTCGCCTCGATCACGCTGGCGCCGCCGGTGCCCTTCCAGGGCGGACTGGCGGACGAATACCTGCCCGATCACGTCAAGGCGGCCACCGGCGCCTGCGACGTCTGGATCGATCTCTGCATGCCCTATCTGGCCGGCTCCAAGGCATTCGACGAAGCGATGGAGAAGAACCGCGTCCGCTACTTTCTCGGTGCCGACGTCGGCGCCGACGAGATGGTGCGCCTCATGGGTGGCGCCGATCTCGACGGGCTGTTCCAGCTCGGCGACGCGTTCGGCGCGCTGCTCGCGGAGTCCGCCGGCAAGGACTGCCGCATCACCAATGCGCACGGCACCGATGTCAGCTTCACGCTGGGCAAGCCGGAGGGCTTCGCCTTCGCCCGCGCGACGGAGCCCGGCGGTTATTTCGTGCCCGGCACCGTGATGATCCTGCCCGAGATGGAGTCGGTCGTGGGCTCGGTCGTCACCAGCAACATGTTCCACGAGTACTACACCGAGCTTGCCGAGCCGATGACGCTGAAGATCGACGGCAAGGTGAGAGAGGTCATCGGCGGCGGGCCGGAGAACAAGGTCATGCGCCGCGCCCTGACGCGGGCCGGCAACGGCGAGTTCGGCTACGTCGTCCACTTCACCTGCGGCTTCCATCCGGCGGCGCGCTACACTGGCAAGTGCTTCATCGAGGACCAGCGCGTGGCCGGCTACAACGCCATCGGGCTCGGGCTGCCGTTCTGGGTGCCGGGCGGCGGGGAGAACCACCCCGACTGCGTGATCTCGATGCAGTCGATGTGGATCGAAGGGCAGCAGATTCTCGAAGACGGCGTCATCGTCGCACCCGAACCGCTCGCAACGATGGCCGAGCAGCTACGCCCGATCTACGGCTAGGCCGGACGCTGGCCTGCGCGTTTCTCGTCGTCTCGACTCATTGATTTGATTTCGCCGCGTTCCCATGTGAATGCGTCGCGGCGCGGACGCCGGCGGTTGCCGGCGGTCGCGTCCGCACCCATGCGAACGAGCCCGCCCCATGCCCCGAGACTACGTCACGAAGATCCTGAAGGCACGCGTCTATGACGTGGCGCGCGAGACGCCCCTCGAGCGGGCGCCGAAACTCTCCTCCCGGCTCGGCTGCGAGGTATGGCTCAAGCGGGAGGACCTGCAGCCGGTCTTCTCGTTCAAGCTGCGGGGCGCCTACAACAAGCTCACCTCGCTCAGTGACGAGGAGCGGGCGCGGGGGGTGATCGCGTCATCCGCCGGCAACCACGCGCAGGGCGTGGCGCTGGCCGCGCGCCGGCTCGGCACGCACGCGCTGATCGTCATGCCGGAGACGGCGCCCCGCATCAAGGTGGACGCTGTGGAACGCCTGGGCGCCGAGGTGCTGCTGGCGGGCGATTCCTACGACGGCGCGCGGGCGCGGGCGGAGGCGCTCGCCGCCGAGCGCGGCATGGTC
>JAJDVB010000197.1 GCA_022826345.1 Alphaproteobacteria bacterium | reverse complement strand
CCGGCGATAGGCGCGTGAAATTCCCCAGCTCTGCCGCGTGTAGTGCCACCACTGCCAGTAGAAATAGATCGTTACGATGACCCAGATCCCGACCGTCCAGGCGAGCAGGATGGTGACTGCGGCAATGACCGGGACGAGGTAGGCGATCATCCACCGGTGCTCACGGAAGCTCGCCTTGTCGAAGCAAAGCCGCGTGTAGGTGGAGATCACATGGTGATATCCCAGCACCCAGAGATCGACCACCAGGATCGGGTAGAACCAGGACGGCTCGTAAAGGATCGCGGCCCCACAGAGCAGCGCGAGAGAGATTCCACCGAAAATGAGTGCGCTGTCGAAACCGGCACCACGCAGCCATGCCAGGGAGGACCGCGGCTCGCTGTGTGATGCCGCAGCCGGAATCGGCTCTTTCGGTCTGGCGCAGCCCGGCATTCGATCCCCGCTCATCGATCCGTACCTATGGACTTGTCGTAACCAGCCATTGGATGAAAACTTGACCTTTCACTCGAAAGAGTCATGACACACCGCGTCAAGGGATGATGCCGTTACCGCGGTGCAACCTCGTATCCGGGAAACGCATGAGTCGCCCAACTCCTTCCCAGTTCTTTTGGCCGAAAGATGAACGTAGACGGCGCTCTCTTCGACACGCCCCAACCTTATACCTCCGTGTGTAGCGCCCAAGATTACCACACTCGCCTCCACTCATCTCGATCGACTAATTGATACAGTGTCGCGAGTATTTGCTTCTACTAAATCGCAGAACTTTCGCAGTCTAATGCTGATTCTACAGCCAATATGCGTTAGCACTATTGAGCTATGCATGCAAGAAGAAGTACGTACGCTGATGCGTTTCCTGAAGATGGAAACGTCGTAATATTGCGAACTTCGGCACCGTAGAGCAAGACTGGCGGCGCGATCTGGCACCAGCGGGTTCGGAACGTGAAACACGTGCCCGGCACCGTCGACCGAAGCCGTTTGGAGCGAACGGGATCGCTCGCCAGGGGTGTCATCGCGCCGAGGCTCGTCGTCTCGCCGGCGGACTGTTGTGGTTCGCAGCATGGCAGGTTCCTTCCAGCGAGGGCTGGCACGATGAGGCGGAGAAATTCGACCGGTCTCAATGGCGCACGCTCAGCAAGGTTCCAGGAAATACTCGTCGACAGCCTTGAGGATCGCTACGGCCAGCGCCCTCCTGTGATTGACGCTCTTCAGGCGTTCGGCATCCTGCTCGTTGGACAAGAAGCCGAGCTCGATCAGGACCGACGGGACATCCGGTGCCTTGAGCACGCGGAACTCCGCCATTCGGTGGGAGCGGTTGACGAGGGGAGCCACTTCGCCGAGCGCGGGGACCAGCAGTCCTGCAAGTACAACGGAACAGTTCATGGTTCCCTGCTGCTCCATCGAAGCAAGAACCGCAGCGACATCGGGATCAAGCTGCTCCGGCGCCTCGATACCGGCGGCGATGTCAGCCTTGTTCTCGAACCTGGCGAGCTCGGCTGTCTCGGCGTCGGAGGCCTCCTCGGACAGGGTGTAGACCGAGGCTCCGTGCACCCGGCGATCATGCACGCGGTCTACGTGAATTGAGAGGAGGACGTCCGCGCCGGAATTGCGGGCGAATGCCACGCGCTGCCAGAGCCCGACCTTGCGGTCGCTGTCCCGGGTCATTGCCACGCGATAGCGACCGGTTTCCTGGAGAACGTCGCGAAGCTCACGCGCAAAGGTCAGGACGATAACTTTCTCCTGTACACCACCCGACGAGACCGCCCCGGGATCGCGCCCTCCGTGGCCGGGGTCGAGGGCGATGAGGCGGACGAGGGATGGCGGCAGCGGCTTCAACCGTGGCAGCGGCGCAGGGTCCGGCGGCTGAACGCGGACCGTGGCGAGAAACGCCGACGCGGGCACGGGGGCGAGATCGAGGATCAGGCGGTAGGGGTTCCTGGAGACTGAGTCGGCCTCAAGCCACTGCGCACTGCCCAGGATGAGCGGCAGATCCAGGTCGATCACGATGCGCGAGGTATCGGGCCGGAATTGGCCGAACCGGATCTGAGCCACGCCGTCACGGCCGATGGTGAGAGTGCGATCCGGCAGTACCCAGCGCACCGGCGACAGATCGATCACCAGCCGCTCCGGCCCGGCCAAAGCGAAGACCTGAAAGTCCACCGCTCCGGTCAGTTCCACGACGAGCCGCGTCCCGCCGCCGTACCGATCCACGCGCACGTCCTCCACCGACGGCGCAGCGGCCTCGACTGCGAGCGAAAGTGCGCAGAGCCAGACGACGGTGGCCGCAGCGACGATCCCGCACAGCCTCGTCGCGCGAACCGTTGCTTTCGTTTTCTGCTGCAATATGTTGCCCCTCGCAGACCGGAAATAAAGGTGTCCGGGATCCTCAGTCCAGCCAGTGGGTAATGCCCACTTCGACGTTGTGAGCCTCAATGGGTGCGGAGGTGCTGCCGAATCTCGCGTCTTCGGTCGCGAAATAGCGATAGCCCAGCGACGCGGAGAAGTCCTGGGACAGGTGGTACTGGAGGCCGGTGAACAGCTGCCAGGCAAATACGCTGTCCCGGCCATCGGCTTCGTCGAACGACACACGTGCAATGGAGCGCATACCGGCGTCGACGCGGGCCATGCCGATGCCGCCGCCGACGTACAAGTTGAGAGGACCCAAATCCAGCGACGACACGACATTCCCCATGACCGAGTATGACGTCACGTCGCCGACCGCTCGATAGGAGCCGGGGTCGGCAAGGCTACCCCGCCGAACGTTCGATATCCTGTCGATCGCGAAGGTCCGGTACCCGATCTCCAACTCGCCCCGGACCCCCCACTTCTGGCCGTAGCCCATGACGAGAACGAGACCAGGGCCCCTGTCGAATGCCCCATCCATTCCTCCATTCGGGCTCCCCGAAGCGTCGTGGAAGTCGGCGTGAACGTCAGCTGGCATGATCAGAGCACCGCTCGCCGAGAGATAGAGGCGCGGGACGCTGTCTTGATTGTCCTGAGCGAGTACGGCGCCGGCAGCAAACAGTAGAACCACGACTGGCAACAGCACTCTTCCCAACACTCTCACGACACTCACTCCCATTCCGGTAATAGACAGGCGGCGCGCTCGGGCGTTCCACGGACTTCCAGAAGAATGGTTGTCTGCCGCCTCATGTGCAGAACACGGCATAAATCGCCTCTTCCCTGTCCTGGTGCATGACGTTGATCTCCTCGATGAGCCAGTAGCGAGTGAGCGCTATCAGTCCGTCTCCGGCTTCGGGGCGAGGCCGGCCCATCAGCAGGAACACGGCGGAATCGTCCCGCTGCGGGAACTGTTCGGCGGCGTGGTGGTCGGCCTGGACCAACTGCCGCTCCACGCGGTCCGCGCCGTCCACCACGGCATCGGGGGGGCGGGGGTCTTGCTTGCGCTGCCTCAGGTGCCAGCCCGTAAAGCCGAACTCCCTGAGGTGTCGGGCGGCCGTCAGCGCGGCCGGATTGCGCTCAAGGCTGCGTCTGCTCATGGATCGAAGGTTCCTCAGCGCGCGTTTGTCGTTCGAGATAATCCGGCTGCAACGGCACTGGTGGCCCTGGCCTCGCCAGCGTTTGCCGTTGCAGTCGAGTAGCCGGCGACCGGGTCGTCCGGTCGCCGGGGGCCTGTCTGCGACCTCGGGCAGTTTCGAGCCCGATGTGCATGGTCTTCGGCGCCCGCATCTGCCCGGCTTCCGTCCGGCACCGCCGGCGTTGGGGACAAGAAAGCGTGCACAGCTGCAAGGAAGTGCAGCCTCAAACTCCATCTTGCTCGTCCGTTCACGTCCCTCTCTAATTTCGTGCCACGGCAGCGCGGCGCGCCCGACAAGCCAGAAGCGGTTAGCCGGCGCGGGCGGACTTGGCGGCGAGGGCCGGGTATGTGCGAGTACCTCGCCTGTAGGTCGGCAAACTTCTCGCTCCCGGAGCGCTCCGGCGATGGTGCACGGTGAGGCATTCGTGGAGAGGCAGGTCTCGTATGCGTTGTTCATTCTGTTCTTCGCGGTGCCGGAGCAGCAGAGAGAAACGCCCTTGCCGATCCGGGATTGTAGGAACATCGAGTGCCGGACTTCGCCACCGGTGCGTTACTGGCGCACAGGAAGCGCTGGCCGCCGGCCAGGGCCACGCCTGGCGTGCATGTCTTCGCTGAGAGCCGGAGATACGCCATGGACGAGGCGGACCGTTTCTCCTTGCCCCAGCCGGACCGGGCGGACAATGTCTGCGCGGCAGGACGGTCGTTCACCGGTGCGACCTCCTCCATCCTGCCTCCCGGGCCTCGGCCTCGGTACAGAACCAGCGTTCGCCCCTCGATGAATCGATCCGGGTCCGGTCGTAGTATTGCCCGCCCGGAAGGTGGTAGATGCGCTCTCCGTCGCGGGCGATATTGCCCTTGATGAGGCAGTTGCCGGGAGTGTGGTCTTCCTTTCGGGGCCTGACCTGGCATGTCGACAGCAGGCGCTCTCCCGCGCGCCAGTCCCAGGGCGCGACGAACTCGCCGTGCCAGAGACCCCTCCGGGACTCTCTTGCCGATGCCTCTTCGCTCACGTAGGCGTCCGAATACTGGCGATAGGCCAGCGCCCACCCTTGGATGACCAGCCAGGCTCCCAGGTCACCGCCGCCGACGCGGCAGAGCGCCACGAGGCGGCCGTAGCGGTCCCGATCCCTCTCCTCGCAGTCCACGAGGCCGCCGCCGATCCGATCTCTCAGTGCACGCGTTGCCTGCCTGCCGCACTTCCGGGCCGTGCCGCCGACGCAACAGAGCTGTTCGCTTTCCGGCGCATCGATCCCGTGTAGCCGGATGCGGCTGCCCCTCACCTCGATGGTGTCGCCGTCGATCACTCGAGCCAGCCCCGACACATCCGCATGAGCGGATCCCGACAGAACGGCGGTCAGGAAGAGGAGACATGCCGCCACCAAGCCCACTACGCTTCCGACTTTCGGGCCTCCGCGAACGCGGCATGAGAGAAACCAATTATCGACCGGCACCGTCAATCTCCCTGCGGCACGGCGGCGCTCTCGAGGATACGATCCAGCACTTGCCGCACGGCGTTGCGCCACGCCCGTCCGGGCTGCTTCGACCTGCCCTCGGTGGCTTCCGCGTGAATTGCGGAATCGAAGGGCACCACGATGTCGGGTTTGCGGTCGCCCAACGCATAGCGGATATGCGCCGGCGACAACGCGCTTCGCGGCATCCTCGGCAGGCTTTGCACCAAGGTCGCGGGGTGGCTCGTACCAAGAAGGGCCAGGCATCGAACCGCAGCACTCAGGCTGGACAGCGTCGGTTCGTAGAGCAGCACGCGGGCGTCGGTCTGCTGCATGATGTCGAGCTGCGTGACGGGATCCGGGAACCCTCTCACCAGCACCAGGTGCGTCCGGTTGGCGAGGTGCCCGAGCAACCTGAGTAACGAGACCGACGAAGGTGCTGCCGGAAGGGCTAAATCCGGAGCGTAGGCGAACAGTGACACCTGGGCATCGACGGGCATGCATACGCCGTCGATCCGGTCGGCTGCCGCGCCCACATCGGTGTCGTTCCCGGCCTGTGCGCTCAACGCTTCAAGCAGCGCCGGAAGACCCTCGGCAGGCTCGGAGCCCAACAGCGCGGGAAGCCGTCCGGATATCGGATCGAGATCGACCACCGACACCGTCCGTCCTTCGGCGCCGATGGCACGGGCGAGCGCGGCTACAAGTGTGGAGGTCCCGCTGCCCGCGCTGCCCGCGAACGCGACCACCCGTCCTGCGTAGGGACGCTCGGTACCATCATCCGTCACCGCCGCGCAGGCTTCGCGCACAAGGGAGGCGGATACGGGTTTGACCAGATAGTCGGCGATGCCCTGCTGGAACAATTCCCGGGTGTACTGAGCCGTGTCGATGGAGCCGATGGCGATCACGGCGGTCTCGAAGGCGCACACCGCCGTCAGCTCCCGGACGGCCGAGCCGGGTTCCGCGATGCCGTCGAGGTCGACGAACAGCACCCTGGAGGCCGGTTCGCTCGCGAGCGTGCGCAGCGCCGCTGCGAGACGTCCGCGCTGGATCCTCGCCTTGCGGCCCTCGAGCCCGGTACGAAGCGCCCGCAGCGTCTCGCCATCCGAAGCGAACGCTCGCGCGTAGAGGCTGTCAGGCGAAAGTGCCATGATCGCGCTCACGGCCGGAGGGGAGCCGGGGTGGGCCTCGGTCGCTCAAGAGCCGCCTCCGATCGAGGAGGCCGTCTCGGACGGCGCGGGCAACTCGCGGACCTGGTCTCCCACCCAACGCCGGTAGCCATTCAACGGCGCCCCGTGCGTAGCATGCGTGATCCCGGAGGATGCGCAGAGCCGCGCCTGCGCGTCGGGATCCAACGCTCCCTCCGGCACCACGTTCGCCGGCCCCATGTCGCTCAATGTTGCAGTCGCGCTTTGGCTTTCATGGCATCCATGCATCGCGGCCTGCATGGCCTGGTGATAATCCAGCACATGCTCCGTCTCCGCATGCAGAGAAACGCTCAAGCCCCGCAGGGGAGCGAAGTAGGTATCCCGTTGCGCCAGCCGCTCCTGGCAGCCGCCGAGAACCACGACGACGCACAGGGTGGCGGTGATGGCGGCTGGGAGGCTGCGGGTCGGGAGGTTGGGCACGACAAAGTTTCCTGCGTTGCGTCGATCAGGCGGGCGTTCTCCATCCGGGATATCGCCGCGGAGGGAGAGGTGACCTTCCGGACATGAGCCGGCATTCGGATTTGGCACAGCCGCATTGCGGAGGGAGCCGCCCGCGTCGCTCTCCGGCGAAGCGGGGTTATCCGCCGGGCGCGGGGCCCTCATGGCGTACTCAAGAGGAGAAACTGCACGGCGGCACCGTCCTCAGTAGTAGTAACTGTTATTGGCTTGTCCGGATCCGGCCGTGATCGCGTCGCCTGGCGCCGGCCCGGCCTGGACCAGGCGGGCGGTGACAGTGACGATCAGTTCCAGCTCGTCCGCCCGGGTCGAGGTGTGTCCGAACATCGCTCCGAGAAGCGGCAGGTCCTTGAGCACCGGCACTCCCGACTGCACTTCGTCGGACGCGCTGCTGAAGAGACCCGCGATCACGATGGACTCGCCATCCCCCATCTCGACGGTAGTCTCGGCACGACGCACGTTGATTACGGGGATGTCGATGCCCTCGACCTGCACCGAGTTGTCTCTGGAAGGCTCCGAGACCTCGGGACGGACTGTGAGCTCCACCCTCCCGTCATCAACGATGGTAGGCACGAAGTCCAGAAGAACCCCATACTTCTTGTACTCGAAGACGATCACCCCGTCATTGTATCCGGACGGCAACGGAAACTCGCCACCGGAGAAGAATGACGCGGTCTCGCCCGAGTTCGCCGTGACGTTGGGTCGGGCCAGGACGTTCGCCAAGCCAGCCCTCGCAAGCGCATCGACCATGCCGGTGATGCCGATTTCTTCCCATGTTCTGGAGAGTAGAAGCGACGGAGAGGTCAAACCGTCTACTATGCTATTCGGAATTGTCCCCGGCGTCCCGATGACTGGCTGCCCCATGTGATTAAAGGGTGGCGACTGCCGGCCGATCCGGAATCCGCCCCCCAGGTCTCCTTCGGCAGAGCGCCCGAAGAGCTCCCAGTTGAACCCGAATTCCTCGGCGATGGAGCGCTGCACCTCCGCGATCTGCACCTCCAGGTTCACCTGCAGGGGCCCGGCGATGCGCAGGTTGTTCTCCACCAGCGTGTCCGCAGGCAGCGAAACGGCGGCAAGTCGGTGCGCCCGATCGGCGGCTGCAGCCGAGCTGACCTCGCCGCTCAGCGATACGCCATGCCCAAGATCGCGCACGTGGACGCGGTCGAACTCCGGATCACCCGCAAGGGCCGCACGAAGAGGTCCGGAATCCAGCACCACGCGCAGGTTATTCTCGACCAGAGCGTCCTCAGGGAGCGTGGCAGCCGCAAGACGGGCAGCACGTTCCGCTTCCGTCTGCGACCCCACCTCGCCGGTCAGCGCCACGCCTCGGTCGATCCGGTTGAGGCGGATGCTCTCGAAGCCCTCCTCCACAACCATGAGCGCTTCGAGAGGCGCAAGATTCAACCCGACGTTCAGGTTGTCTTCCACCAGCATGCCTTCGGGCAGGGAAGCGGCGGCAAGACGCAGCGCCCGGTCTGCGGCTTTGGGCGAAGCGACATCACCGGCCAGCGCGACGCCACGCGCGAGTTTCTGCACGTGCACCCGCTCAAGACCGGGTTCCCCGGCCAGGAGCGCCCGCAGCGGTTCGACATCCGGCGCTATGCGCAGGCCGTTCTCGACCGCAATACCCTCGGGCAGCGAGGCCACGGCGAGCCGAAGTGCCCTATCCGACGCTTCCGCCGAGCCCACCTCGCCCGAGAGCGCCACGCCCCGTCCGATCCGTTTCACCCGGACGTTGCGCAAGTCCGGTACACCTGCAATGAGCACCCGCAGCGGCGCCAGGTCCAGTCGCACGTTCAGGTTGTTCTCCACCAGAACGCCTTCCGGCACGGATGCTGCAGCCAGGCGAAGCGCCAGGTCGGCCGTCGCATGTGAGTCGACATCCCCGCTGAGCACGACGCCACGCGCAAGGCGCTGAACCTGCACGCGTTCCAGCTCCGGCGATCCGGCCAGAAGCGCGCGCAGCGGCCCCACGTCCCACACCACGCGCAGGTTATTCTCGACAGGCATGTCTTTCGGGAGAAGCGCGGCCGCGAGGCGGGAGGCCTGGTCGGACGCCTCGGCCGAACCCACCTCGCCGATGAGCGCAACGCCGCGGCCTGTCCGCTGCACACGAACGTCCTTCAGACCGGGCTCGCCGGCCACCAGCGAGCGCAGAGGCGCGAGGTCCAGTCCCACGTTCAGGTTGTTCTCCACCGGCACGCCCTCCGGAAGAGAGGCTGCCGCCAGCCGGAGTGCGCGGCCTTCCGCCGCATGCGAGTCGACGTCGCCGGAAAGCGCCACGCCGCGCGCGAGCCGTTGAACCTGAACGCGATCGAGCCCGGGTTCGCCGGCCAGGGCCGCACGCAGGTGCTCGATGTCCGGCACCACGCGCAGGCTGTTCTCCACCGGCACGCCTTCCGGAAGCGACGCGGTGGCGATCCGGTGGGCCCGTTCCGACGCCTCCGCCGAAGCGACCGCGCCGGTCAGCACGACGCCTCTGCCCAGTTCCTGCACCTGGATGCGATTCAGTTCGGGCTCGCCAGCCAGAATCGCGCGCAACGGATCGATGTCGAACACCACCCGCAGGTTGTTCTCAACCGGCAGGCTGTCGGGGAGAGAGGCTGCGATCAGTCGGTACGCCCGGTCGGACGCCTCTGCCGAAGCGACCTTGCCAGTGAGCGCCAAGCCCTGGCCGACCCGCTGCACCTCGACTCCCTCCAGGCCGGACTCGCCGGCCATGAGCGCTTGGAGCGGCGCGAGGTCCAGAACCACGCTCATATTGTTCTCGACCAGCAGGCCACCCGGCAGTGAGGCAACGGCCAGACGGTGCGCCCGGTCCGCGGCCTGCGGCGAGGCGACCTCGCCGGCCAGCGCCACGCCTCGCGCAAGCCGCTGCACCCGGACTTGCTCCAGGCCGGGCTCCGCAGCGAGGATAGTGCGAAGAGGCTCGATGTCGAACTGCACGCGCAGGTTGTTCTCCACCAGAAGGCCCTCGGGAAGCGAGGCCACTGCCAGACGGTGCGCCCGATCGGCAGCGTCTGCCGAAGCGATCTCGCCCGTGAGCGCCACGCCCCGGCCGATGCGCCTCACCTCGACGCCTTCGAGACCGCTCTCGCCCGACATGAGAGCGCGCAAAGGCTCCAGGTCCAGACCCACCTCAAGGTTGTTCTCCACGATCAGGCCTTCCGGCAGAGAGGCGGCGGCTAGCCGAGAGGCCCGATCTGCGGCCTCCGGCGAGGCGACCTCGCCGGCGAGCGCCACGCCTCGCGCGAGCTGCCGCACCTGGATCCCTTCCAGGCCCGGCTCGGCCGCCAGGACAGCGCGCAGGGGCTCGATGTCGAACTGCACGCGCAGGTTGTTCTCCACCAGCAGGTTCTCGGGGAGCGAGGCCACTGCAAGCCGATGTGCCCGATCGGCAGCGTCCGCCGAAGCGACCTCGCCGGTGAGCGCCACGCCCCGGCCCACGCGCCGTGCCGCGACGCCCTCGAGGCCGGGCTCGCCGATCAGCAGTGCGCGCAGCGGATCGAGGTCCAGCCCCACGTCCAGGTTGTTCTCGATCAGCAGGCCTTCCGGCAGGGAGGCGGCGGCAAGCCGAAGCGCGCGGTCTTCCGCCGCAGGTGAGCCGACGTAGCCCGCAAGGGCCACCCCCCGGGCGAGCCGCTGGACATGCACGCGATCCAGGCCCGCTTCTCCGGCCAGAAGCACACGCAGAGGCACGATGTCGAACACCACCCGCAGGTTGTTCTCCACCGGAACGCCCTCCGGGAGAGCCGCCACGGCAAGGCGACGTGCCCTTTCGGCAGCCTCTGCCGAAGCGACCTCGCCGGTGAGCGCCACGCCCCGGCCGACCCGCTGCACCTCGACGCCCTCGAGACCGGGCTCGCCGGCTATGAAAGCGCGCAGCGGCGAGAGGTCGTCCAGACCGGGCTCGCCGGCCAGGAGTGCACGAAGCGGCTCGAGACCAAGGCCTGCGGTCAGATTGTCCTCGACAAGCAAGCCTTCCGGAAGAGATGCGGAGGCCAGACCGAGCGCGCGCTCCGCCGCGGCCGGCGAGTTGACGTAGCCTGACAGGGCCACGCCCCGGGCAAGCCGCTGCACCTGAACGCGTTCCAGACCGGCTTCTCCGGCCAGAAGCACACGCAGCGCCACAATATCGAATTCGACACGCAGGTTGTTTTCTACCGGAACGGTTTCCGCTAGCGAGGCTGCGGCAAGCCGGTGCGCGCGATCGGCAACCTCTGGCGAAGCGACCTCGCCGGTGAGCGCTATGCCCCTGCCGACCCGCCGGACTTCGACATCGGCGAAGCCGGGCTCGCCCGCGAGCAGCGCCCGCAACGGTCCCAGGTCCAGCCCGATGTCGAGGTTGTTCTCGATCTGCGTGTTCTCCGGGAGCGATGCCGTCGCGAGACCCAGCGCCCGGTCCGCCCCCTCCTGCGAGTCGACGTGCCCCGCGAGGGCGACGCCACGAGGGAGGCGTTTCACCTGCACGCCTTCCAGTCCGGGCTCCGAAGCGAAGACGGTGGTCAGGGGCTCGATGTCCGGCACCACGCGCAGGTTGTTCTCCACCGGAACGGTCTGCGGCAGAGCGGCCACGACCAGCCGCCGTGCCCTTTCGGCATCCTCTACCGAAGCCACCTCGCCCGTCAGCGCGACACCGCGGCCGACGCGCCGCACCTCGACGCCCTCCAGGCCAGGTTCCCCGGTGATGAAGACGCGCAGCGGCGCGAGATCGTCCAGGCCGGGCTCGCCGGCCGGGAGTTCACGAAGCGGCTCAAGGCCCAGGCCTACGGTCAGATTGTCTTGCACCGCCAAGCCTTCCGGGAGAGACGCGGAAGCCAGACCGCGCGCGCGCTCTGCCGCAACTGGCGAATCGACGTAGCCCGACAGAGCTACTCCCCGGGCAAGACGTTGCACCCGCACGCGCTCGAGCCCGGGCTCGCCCGACAGGATCTCGAGCAGGGGTCCGGTGTCGAACACGATTCGGAGGTTGTTCTCGACCGGCAGGTCTTCTGGAAGCGTGGCCAAGGCGAGGCTGTGCGCCCTTTCGGATGTTTCTGCCGAGGCGACCTCACCGTTGAGCGCCACGCCCTGACCGAGCCGGCGGACCTCAATACCTTCAAGACCGGGCTCGCCCGCCAGAAGCACGCGTAGCGGCGAAACGTCCACCACCCGCAGGTTGTTCTCCACCGGTACGCTCTCCGGTAGAAAGTCGACGGCGAGACGGCCCGCCAAGTCCACCAGAGCCGGCGAGGCGACTTCGCCCACAAGCGCGACCTCGTGCGTCAGGCTCTGCACGCGCACGCCTTGCAGGCCGGCCTGCCCGGCCAGAACAGCGCGCAGCGGCTCAAGGTCCGCCACCCGCAGGTTGTTCTCCACCGGCACGCTCTCCGGGAGAGACGCGACCACAAGCCGATGCGCCAGGTCGGCGGACCGCGCCGAAGCGACTTCGCCGGCCAGAGCGACACCCCAAGCCACCTGCCGCACATGAACGTGGGCCAGTCCGGTCTCGGCAGCAAGGAGAGCCCGCAGCGGCAAGAGATTGAGGACCAGGTTCAGATTATTCTCCACCAGCACGCCTTCCGGCAGAGAGGCTGCGGCCAGACGAAGGGCGCGGTCGGCAGCCTCCGGTGCGTCCACCTCGCCTGCAAGTGCCACACCGCGGGCCAGCCGCTGTACCTGAACTCGATCGAGCCCCGGCTCTTCAGCCAGAACCGCACGAAGAGGCTCGATGTCGATAATCACCCGAAGGTTGTTCTCCACCGGGAGGCCTTCCGGAACCGCGGTCAAGGCCAGCCGACGTGCCCGGTCGGCGGATTCTGCCGAAGCGACCTCGCCGGTGAGCGCTATGCCCCGGCCGACCCGCTTGACCGCGACGTCGGCAAGACCGGGCTCGCTCGCGAGCAGCGCCCGCAACGGCTCCAGATCCAACCCAACGTCGAGGTTGTCTTCAACCAGAGTGCCCTCCGGGAGCGATGCCGTCGCGAGACCGAGCGCCCGATCCGCCCCCTCCTGCGACTCGACGTGCCCTGCGAGGGCGACGCCACGGGGGAGGCGTTTCACCTGCACGCCTGCCAGACCGGGCTCTGAAGCGAAGACGGTGGTCAGGGGCTCGTTGTCGAACGACACCCGCAGGTTGTTCTCAGCCGAAATGGCTTCCGGAAGCGAGGTCACCGTTAGACTGTGCGCCCTTTCGGCTGCTTTTCCAGAAGCGACCTCACCGGTGAGCACCACGCCCCTGCCGACCCGCTGGACCTCGACATCGGCAAGACCGGGCTCGCTCGCGAGCAGCGCCCGCAGCGGCTTGAGGTCCAACCCGACATCGAGGTTGTTCTCGACCAAGGTGCCCTCGGGAAGCGAGGCCGTCGCGAGACCGAGCGCCCGATCCGCCGCCTCTTGCGAGTCGACATCCCCGGCAAGGGCAACACCGCGGGTGAGGCTTTCCACCTGTACCCCTTGCAGGCCGGGCTCTCCGGCCAACAGCGCGCGCAGGGGCTCAAGATCAAGAACGACCGACACATCCCGCTCGAATACGGACCTGTCCTCGCCGAGCACGGAGACGGTGGTACGGCCAAGGTTCCGCCCCATGACGAACAGAACCCGCGGCGTAAGAAGCTGGACGTCGGCAATCTCGGGAGACGCAATCGCAACCGCCGCAGCGTCGACGCCAAGAGTGAGCCGCTGGCCCGTTCCCAGCAGAACTGTCCATTCGTCGCTCGGGGCCGGCTCCGGCGGTGCCGTCTCGGCAACCTGCGGAAGCCAGTCGTCGTGACCCTCCGCTTCGACCGCCGTAAAGGCATGAAAGCCCGCTGCGCTCCCTTTCGGCATCCACACCGAATCCCACAACGGGTCGATATACGGCGAAGAGGCGGAGGCAAGAAGGAAGGGGCCATGGGCGGCAGGTGCAGCGGAGAACGGGTCGTAGTTCGAGTAGTCGTTCAGGATCGCTACGTTCACGACCAGCGTCGGGCCGGGTTCGGACCGGTGCGTTCCGCCCGCGCCTTCGATCGCGGCCAACTGCAGGCCCGAAGCCTGTGCCGTCGCGACGTCCGATGCGCCCTCGGGTGTTTCACCCTCGGGTGTTGCGTTGGTCGCTCCGGCTTCGCGCGAGAGGGAGTCCGATGAAGACGGAGTCCGCAGGGACGCGTTGTCCTGCAGTGGCGGACCGTCGTGGGCGGAAACGGTCAGGAGAAGCGCATTCGCGGACTGCAGCGGTTCGGTCTCGACTCGAAGCGTCGGTTCCCCCATCCCCGCCGTTGTGGAAGGGATGCCGGCGGCCTGGCCCGCCCCGGCTTCGTGGATCTGCGGGGGCGCCCCCGGTGAGCTCGTGGCCGCGTCGGACTCCGGCATGGCGGACCCGGGCGAGACCTGGGTATGCGAGGACGCCGCAACCAGGACCAAACCGCTACGGAGCGCGCCGTCAATTGGAAGCACATCCTCCACCGGCACCGCATCGGTCTCCGCATTGCCCGGTGGCCGCTCATCGGTAGATGTCGCTGAACGCGAGCCTTCAACCGGCGCATCGGCTTCCAATACTCCCTCGAGTGATGTGTCCTCAGGATCGATGCGCAGCACGAGAACGTCGGACCACGAAGAGGAGCCGGATCGAGTGACGGACGACGCTGGGACCTCGCGGGGAAGCGCAGCCGGAAGGGCAGGAACTGCAGCTCGCGTCGATTGGATGCCCTGAACGGAAAGCAGATTTTCGGGCGCGCTTCGCTTGGAGGTCGGGACGGGATCTGCTGTCTCTTCCAGTGGCGGTTCGGACAGGACGGGTGCTGCCGGTGCCGCCGCGGGCCTCGCGGCCATCGTCGCCGGTGTAGCCGGGAACAAGCGGCCCCCGATCGTCAGCACGGGTCCCTCCGGGCCGGTGCGCAGGCCGCTGTCTGCAGGGTACGCTACGGCGTCCGACGGCTCAGGGAGCGCCTTCATCTCAGTCAGCCGCAACAGAAGGCGCGGATCGAAGCGGTCGGGCGGCGGCGACAGGCGCCAGGCCTCGCCGATCAGGCTTTGCAGTGCCTGCCGGTCGCCTTCATCCCAATAGGACGTTGCGTAGGCCCCGTACGTGCGCTCCGCCTCGTCGATGCGCCCGGACGCGATGAGCATGCGGATGAAGTTGGCCGCTATGCGGGGATGAGCGGACGGCTGGCGGAGAGCGCTTGCGTAGTGGGCTTCGGCGGTCGAGTAGTCTTCCTCGAAGACCGCGGCCACGGCGAGGCCGTTCTCGATCCAGGCGATGGTCGAGGAATCCTCCGCAAGGTCGCGCGCTGCCGCCAGGTACCGCCTGGCAGTCCCGCCGTCGCCCTGGGCCAGGGATGCGCGGGCGGCGCCGAGCAGCGCCTCTGCCCTCATGCCGGGCGCATCGTCCGCCAGCTTCGCGGCCCGCCTGAAGTGGTCGCCTGCCTCGCCGGGCCTCTCCGTCTGCAGGGCGATGTAGCCAAGCCCGAGGAACGGCTCGGGCGCGTCGTCGAAGCGCTCGGCGAGCGCCAGGTAGAGCTTGTGCGCGACCGCCGGCTGGCCGGCCGCGAGCGCGGCGGATGCGACCGACAGGTTGCTCTGCAGCAGCTGCTCGCCTCCTGGCGAGCGGCTCTCCCCGGACAGTCCCCAGCAGGCCGAAAGAGAGAACAGAACGGCAGCCATCGCCGCGGCGCGCCGGATGGCCTCGAACGGCCAGCCCCGTGCGTGCTCCTGGGGCTGCCCGGGTTTGGCCGGGACCGGATATCTGTCGGTGTGTGCCGTATTCATGATCGGGCTCCGGGACGATTTCCTGGCGGGGACTTCAGTCACATTTCACCTGCCGCAAAGCTTGGTCAGGGAAACTCGACGCCCAGGCATCGCGCAGGTCCTCGAAGCCGCCGCCAAGGCGCGCCTCGATCGTGGCGTACTCCTGGACCGTCATGGAATTGGGCTCTACCACGGGCGCGTAGCCGAGTTCCTCCAACCGTGCCACCCGCCGCGACGCGTTCGCCTCTTTGGCGTAAATGCCCAGAGAGACGGCGTTCTTCCTGGCACCCTTTGGAATCACCGCAATGTCGCTCACGCCTTTCTCGCGCAGATCCCCGAGTGCCGCGTCGGCAGCCTCGCGGCTCTCGAAGGGCGGCAGGTAGACCCGGTACTCCCTGACTCTCTCGCGAGTGCCGTGCGAGACACGCGTTGCTTCCGCGCCGAGCGCCGCCAGCCACAGCCGTGCTTCCTTGACAGTGCCCAAGTCCAGGAACTCCCCCGTCGCCAGGCAGGCCGCGGCGACCGCCTCCTCGGCCGGCGCCGGCCTTTCGGGAATCGCGGGCGGCTCGTTGCCGGATGCTGGCTCCAACGCGGTCGCAGGCTCGGAGACGGTACCGGCCGCATCGCTCGCCTGCAGGATCTCCGTGCCGGGGTCGCCGTCGTCATCTCCATCCCTGGACCTGCCGTCGCGGAGCGCATGGCTCTGCGCATAGGCACGCCTTGCAAGCTTCTCGTAGACTTCGCCCAGGTTGCGGTAGCCCACGGCCTCCGGGCGCCGTTCCAGGATTGCCGCCAGGACCGCCCGCGCCTTTTCCAGCCGGCCTTCGTCCACGTAGAGCACCGCGAGATTGTTGTGCGCCTCGAACATGTCGGGGAACTCCCGCGCGAGTCCAGAGAAGACGGCGATCGCTTCGCCCCTGTGTCCCTCCTGAACTTGAAGGACCCCGTGCAGCAGCCGCAGCTGCGCGTTGCCTGGCTCATTCTCCAGCAGGGGATCCAGAACCCGCCGTGCCTCCGGATAGCGTCCTTCGGCGGCGAGCGAGAGTGCGTGGTCGAGGGTGTCGGCGGCCGCTGCGGCGGCAGACAACAGGACTCCCGCCAATACCGCGACGGCCACGAGGGCCTTGGCAATCCTGGTCATGGTCTCCTCCACTCTTTCCCACTTCCGGGGACGCTCACGCCCTTCACGCCGTGGTGCGGCGGCCCTCGTCCTGGCCTGTGGCCGGGCGGCCGTTCCTGCCGACACCGGAGTCTCCGTTGCCCGCAATCCAGCTCGCGATGTGCTTGTTGGCGATCGAGCGGATCCGCTCGTGCAGCGCCTCCGAGACGGCCGCCATACGCTCGACGTCGCCCGGAACACGGGGGTCCGGAGCCTCGGTGCTGCCGGGCCAGCCTGCGGCCGTGCGCGTCGCAGCCCCGATCCCCCTGAACGTGCCCGCGGTCATGGACGCTTCCTCGAGCGCCGTCGGCGCGTCGGTGCCGCGACCGCGCTGAATGCGGTCTAACACTTGCTCCATCTGCCGTGCCGCCTCCAGGGTCTCTCGTTCGCTCTCGGAGAATGCGCTGCCTTCAGCCTCCCCCTTGTCCAGGATCCAGCCGCCTTCCTTGCCCGCGCTGCGGATCGCGGTCTGGCCCCGCCATGCGTCCGTGGCGAAGGAAAGGCCGAGGCGAGCCTGCTCGATCAGCCCGAGGGCCGTGATCCGCCCGGCTGCACCGCCTTCGATCTCGACCGCGCGATACCCGGCCTCCGGTTCCTCTTCCGCATGCAGTCGCAGGCCACCCGTCCGTGTGCCCTCGCGGCTCTGTGCGCCCGCGTCGGCCAGCAGCGCAGCAGCAAGCTCCTCCAGCCAGCGGGGAACGCTCTGTTTCGCCAACGCGGACCCCAGCTCCGCCCGGACCACAGCGGCATCCTCGGTGCTGCGCAGCCGCGACAGCGCATGGGCGAAGCCGATACCGTTGGATTCGCGCATCCGCCGACGCACCGCGTCCGGAAGCCTCTCCGCAGCTTCCCTGAGGCCGCTCAGCTCCCGCTCCGGCGCCAACTCCTCGACCGGCGACCCGAGCTGAAGCAGTTTGGCGGTCTCTTCGTTTGCCGCCCTGATGCGCGCCTCCAACGCGGAAATGTCATTCGAGTCCGAGGCTTCGGTCGTGGGAAGTTTCGGGGGAGGCGCCGCTGCAGGCGGGCGGGCCGCGGCGGGTCGCTGCTCCTCTTGCTTCTTCTTGACGTCCGTACTGGCCGCCTCGATCGCCTGCTCGGCAAGAGTCCGCAACCACTGGATCTCGCCCGGATTGAACGAATGCAGGCGGTAGCCCGTCATCGGTGCGTAGTAGCTCCGCCGCGGCGCATGCGCCCCCCGGACGTTGCGCAGACGGATAGCGGACAGTGCGGCGCGTGTCTTGAGTTCTTGAGTGTTCCAGGTCCGGTCGAGTGCGGCAGCGAGTTCTGCCGCCGTCCGGCGATCGGGACCGCTCCTGGAGGAGGGACGCAGGTGTTCCAGCATGCGCACGGCGTAGAGCCCAAGGAGGCTCGTCGTCCCGCCGTCCACCGCCCTGTGCCGCTCGCCGGCCTCAATCCAGCGGTCCACCGCCTCGTACACCGCCGCCGCAAGCTCCAGCGCCAGGACCGCGTAGCCGGCAACGGCCTCCGGACGGACGCCAGTATGGACCTCGCCGCTGTGACGACTGCGGATACAGTAGCTCTCGCCCTCCGACTCGATCGAGGCCTGCCGGATCCAGGCGGCGGCATCCGTCTGCCGCTCCGCGCCCCGGACGAGGTCCGCGGGCACGATACCGGTCTCGTTCACCAGACGGTTCGCAAGGACCTCGACAGCCTCCGGCAGGCGCGCATGCACGCGCCCCGCCTCGGCGAGCCTGGCTCCGGTCCTGGGGTCCTCCAGTATCGTCCAGTCGAGCGGCGCGCCGCTGTCCAGTCGCTTTCTGATCGCCTGAGGGAGCGCCGTGACGGCGCGGGTGAACAGCTTCTCGGTATTCAACGTTACTACTCCTTAGTGTTGGCTAATTGCCGCGGGCTGTGAGCCCTCGCTCTTTGGGCACGCTGTCGATCCCGTCGCTCCCTTGTCGGAGGGCCGGCGGTAAGGGTTGGATGCGTTCATTCGAAGCCTGCATCGGCCACCGCCTCGTTGAAGGGAACAGGCCCGGGCGCGTTGCCGAAGGTCACGTCGGTGACCTGGCTGCCCCGCACGACCCGAACCGTCTTCTGCTGCAGGTTCTCCTCCGGCAGCGCCAGAAGGCTCCGCATGTCCACAACGTCCGCCGGCTCCGCCGGTGCCCCGGCCGCCGCCAGCGGGCGCACCGCAAGCGAGAGCTCGCCCTCCAGCTCTCCAAGCGCAAGCAGACCTGTCTGAGAGGGAAGAACCTCAAGGGTCGCCGTCACGATCTCCGTGCGCTCG
>JAJDVB010000231.1 GCA_022826345.1 Alphaproteobacteria bacterium | reverse complement strand
CGCCTTCCGGATCGAACCCCCTTCCGTCGGCGATCCGGACCTGGGCCACCGCAGCGCCCTGCTCGACCTTGAGGATCAGCGCGCCGCAGCCGAGCAGCAGGCCCGACAGCCGCGCACCCGGCGCCCGCAGCGCCTCGACCAGGCCGGGACCGCCGGGCGCAGCCGCCTCGCCCTCCACCATCGGCGCCTCGGCCCAGAACGGCGAGACCGGGCCCTCGCGCGAAGCGGGGTCCTCCCAGGCCAGAAGGCCCCACGCCGCCGCCCCGCGCTCCGCCTCCGTCTGCAGACGCAGCGGGAAGGGCGCCGGCACCTCATGTGCCGGTTCCGCCGCCGCCCGCCACGCCTCCTCATAGCGTGGATTGCGTCTCAGATACTGCCAGGCTCTCGAGCCCGTCGTGTTCGGCATCGCTCTTCTCCTTGCCGGTTGTGGCCTCCTCCAGGGACCGGCCCCGGCCGCACCCCGGCGCTCGGGCGTGCGATGGAAAGGGCATCCGGAGGAGGCAACCGGCGCCCCCGCGTCCCGCGCGTGCGCGGGACGCGATGCCGGGGGTCCGATGGATGGCCGCAGGGCGGCCGTGAGCGGTGTCGGTGCAGCCCGCCGCAGCGGGACTCTCACCACCTGATCGGGCTCCTGAGCATGACCCCGTGCTCGGGCGGCCCGTCGTCGTTGGCAGGTTCCCTGCGCGTCGCGTCGAGACTGACCTCGAAGCCGGGGTCGCCCCGGACCGCCGAGGTCACCTTCTGGGTCAAAGCCGTCGCCATCCTCAATCCGCAACTGCACCACTGCGTTGCCCTGCTCCGCCTTGAGAATGACCGCTCCGCTCTCCAGTCCCGGCCCAGCCAGCCCCACGTTCGGATTCTTCAGCAGCGCTACGAGGGCAGGTCCCTCTGGCGCCGGATTCGCGTCGAATGTCGGTGTATCCGCCCAGAACGGCGACGACGGCCCGTCTACCGCTGTCGGATCCTCCCACGCCAGCAATGACCACGCCGCCGCCTCGCGGTCGGCCTCAGTCTGCGCCCGGAGCGGAAATGACACCGGCTCTTCAGTTGCCGGGGGCCCCGCCTTCCTCCAAGCCTCAATGTACGCCGGCTTGCGTGTCAGGAACTGCCAGGCTCTTACCCCACCGGTGTATTTCATCACTGCCGTTTTCCTAGTTTTCGCTGGTCGATATACCGCTGGTCGATATACTTGGACCTACTGGGCGGACATGCATGGTCGTGCGTATATCCGACGGTTACTCCCCCTCTGTCGCTCAACACTCCAGTTCGCGAGTGTGCCAGTGTTCCTACATCTTGAAGCGCGACGCATCTCTGCAATAACCTCACTTCACATTTTCTGCCATTCGCCACATTGCTCGTACGCATGAGCGGCTTGGTAAATCAATTTTTCCCCGTAACTTGGACCAACCAGCATCATACCGATTGGCAAGCCATCGCTCAGTCCACACGGAATATTCATTGCTGGCAGTCCGCCGTTGAACGGCGAAGTATTCCCGATCATTTCGAAAGCGCGTCGGACGTATAAGCTGATAGGACAATCAAATGGAGGAATTTCTTGTGCCTTCATCGGCAACGTAGGTAAAAGCAATACATCGTACTGCTTTAGAGCTGCCTCATATTGTTCATTACATTTACGCATCACGTTTTGAGCTTTGCCGTAGAAACGTCCCCCGTAATGCTCTTGGAAGAATTCGCCCAAGAACATGCATATCTTCAGAGAGTGGCTAAGTTCATCAGCCCTGCTGCGCCATTGTGCCATCTGCTCGATCATGGATGGCAAGTAAAGGCCACGGTGATTTGTTCCTCCTGAATTCCCCTGCATCATGCCGTCCTGCAATCCTTCCAAGGCTATCGCGGTCCAGCAATCCGCCGCGAGTAGATGTTCGGCAATGGAAATGTCCTCGACGAAAGCTCCAAGCTCTCGGAATCGGGCCGCTGCAGCCATCACCTTTTCGTCAACATCGGATTCGCTTTCTGGCCTCCCGAAACCTTCCTTTATAACGCCAATGCGTAACCCCTTGGCACCACGTCCGAGATCTTCTGTATACCTCTGAACCTTCGGTCTGCATTGGCGTGGATCGAGTCCGTCTTCACCCGCCAATACCTCGAGCAAGAGCGCATTGTCCGCAACATTGTTTGACATAGGTCCGACATGATCAATCGTGTGCTCTATGGGCATGACTCCGGTGTAGGGTACTAGTCCGTGGGTAGCTTTCATTCCGTACACTCCACAATTAGAAGAAGGAATGCGGATCGACCCGCCTTGATCTCCCCCAATCGCCAAATCAACCTCTCCAGCAGCGACTAAAGCAGCTGATCCCCCCGATGAGCCGCCGGCCATGTAGCCTCGTTTCCACGGATTGTGTATTGGTCCCTTTGCACATGTGTGCGAACCACCAGAAAGGCAAAAGTTCTCACAATGAGCCTTTCCGGCGATGATGGCACCCGCATCGAGCATTCGGGTTACAATGGTCGCGTCGATCTCTGGCGTATACCCCTCCATGATCGACGACCCGTTCATCATCGGCACACCAGCGAGGCAAATCGTATCCTTTAGGGCGACACGTTTGCCAAGTAGGGGGCCGTCACTTGCTCCCGCAATCTCCGTCTTCACATACCAAGCGTTCAGTGAGTTGTCCTTAGCGTCGGGGAAATGTGCGGCTGATCGTTCATAGCGTACTGTGGGAAGGTTATCATCTACAGCATTGAGGCGGTCATATGCCTGAATGTAAGGTTCCATGTTTTCTCGATATGCGTTGAGATCTTTGTCGCTAAGTGTCATATTAAAGCTATTTGCCATCTCTTGCATTTGAGCCAGTGTAGGGCGATCTAAGGTCACTGCAGCCTCCTTGCGAGTAGATTTGGATTTGGCATCGTTTTCCGCTTTGGATGGTCAGTCACATCGCAACTGAAGGTGACTTCGCATCCCGTTGGCCAAAGCTCTCATCGAATCGAGTATACGAATTATAGTTTCCAATTCAAGTATATGCAACCCTAATTCAGGGAACTCGGGATAACGTATTGTTTTTATGGGCTTTATTCTCTCCCAAATCGCTTCCGTGGGCGCGCCGATTATATGGGCATCGAGAACTGTCCGTTTCTGGCGTGTTGTCGCAATCTAGCACCCGCATTCGAGATACAGCGCATGTCCTAAGTATACAGAGACTCCTTTTGTGCTCTTCATGGCGGTAGTCAGAGACGCCAAGCAACTGGTACCGTCATACATTTACCGCCCATAAGAATTTAGCAATGGCATGCTGGGTCTGTGTACGGGCCATAATATCGCTCAAAAGCGCTCTATCAGGCGCTGGCTGCAACCTAGCAGGTACAACGAATAGGAAGTCAATTTCTCTGAGCTTTCAATACAACTAGCCAAGAGCAACTTTTAGCTTGGAGTGCGGCAGGTCCGCCTTCTCGCGGTAGTCGGCGAAGTGCCCAAGAGAGCCTACCTAATGACGCAGCGTCCTGACCTATGATCTAAATCAGAAGCGCATTCCCATTGAATGCGCTAGCTTGTCAAAACTTGTCTCGACGTTAGTCACTCGAAACAGAAAATGCCGGTTGTGTCTTCCGCAGTGGTATGGGAGTAGATTCCTCTCCGGTATCTGTAGATCACCGGCTTGTCGCGGCGATCTTCAAGAGTCCGCCTATTGCAAACCAGTTATGCACGGCTCAACGATCAGCCCAGGGCGGTATGAGTCTGGCCCCAGCATGAGCGGGCCGTTGGCGGCGTTGGCCTCATCCAGCGGGATTGCCGCAAATCCAATGTGGGGATACTTGAGTCCGTCGCGGGGTCAGTTCAGGTGGCGTAGTCCGGATGTCAATCCCTCGAACCATCACAGAACGCAGCTTTGTGGTTGTAGCGCGACTGGTGGATTGGGATTGAATTGCCTATCAGGCCCTTAACCAGCTTCAGCCGACCCGGGTGATACAAGACGTGGTGATATGCCTAATTGAAGCGTCGAACGCCGTAGACGAGCCGCACCGCATCCGGTTCGTTCTCGGAGAAGAGGGCGGGAAGCAGCAGGTAGCCGTGATCCTCGAACTCGCACAGCTGGGCGTGGGTGAGCACGGGCTTGGTCTCGCTCTCGATCTTGGTCCTGGAGCATTATCCGATCAACTTGGATCACACGCTGCTCTCAAGGGCTATCAACTTGACGAACACCGGCAACGCGTCAGCCGCCGAACCGGCGAAAGGTGCATCCGCCGCGCCTGAGACAAGGCTAACCTGTTGAAAGTCTTCGTGATTCAATCAGGTCGGATAGTGCTCTAGCCGCCCATGCCGACGAACTCGGCAACCAGATCGGGATTGGAGAGCTGATCCGGCGACACCTCGCTGGTGAACTGGCCGCGCTGGATGATGAGCACACGCTGGGACAGCTCGGCGATGAAGTCGAGGTTCTGCTCGACCAGGACGACCGTAAGCTTGCGTCGGGCCTGCAATGTCTTGAGAATTTCCACGATCTCTTCGACGATCGAGGGCTGGATGCCTTCGGTGGGCTCGTCGAGGAGGATCAAGCGCGGACGGCCGCAAAGGCAGCGCGCCAGCGCCAGGATCTGCTGCTCGCCGCCGGAGAGCACGCGGCCTGCGCGGTCGAGCAGGGGCTTGAGGCGCGGGAACTCCTCCAGCACCTCGTCGAGCACCTCCTGTTCGTCCACCTTCTGCACCGCGAAGCCGAGCCTCAAATTGTCGCGCACGCTCACGTTGGGGAAGATCTCGCGCCCCTGCGGCACGTAGCCGATGCCGCGGCGGCTTCGCTTGTGCGGGGGCTCGCGCGTGATTGCCTCGCCCTCGAAGGTGATCGTGCCGTCGGTGGTCTTGACCAGGCCGATCAGGGTCTTGAGCAGAGTGGTCTTGCCCATGCCGTTGTGGCCGAGGATGCCGACGAATTCACCCTCAGCCACCTCAAGGTCGATGCCGTGCAGGATGGGAATCCTGCCGTAGCTCGCGCGGATGCCTTCGGCGCTCAGCATGGATCAGGCCGCGTGCTGCTTGCCGAGATAGATATCGCGCACCTGCTGGTTCTTCTCCAGGTTCGCCATGGTGTCCTCGATCAGGATTGCTCCTTGATGGAACACGGTGACTTGCTTCGCAATCGCCTTGATGAACTGCATGTCGTGCTCGACGACGATCATCGACGTGGTCTTGTTGATTTCGAGAATCAGGTCGGTGGTCTGGTTGACCTCTTCGTGGGTCATGCCCGCCGTCGGCTCGTCGAGCAGGATCAGCTCGGGCTCGCCGGTCAGCACGGTGCCGAGCTCGACCCGCTGGCGCTCGCCGTGGGCGAGCTGGCCGACGACGCGGCGGGCGAGGTGGTCGAGCCGGAGTCGCTCCAGAATCTCGTCGACGATGCGGTTGGCCTCGCGGCGGCCGTGATGGCGGCGGGCCGCGACCCAGATGTTCTCGTGCACGCTCAAGCCGTCGAACACGCTCGGCACCTGGGTCTTGATGCCGATGCCGCGGCGCGCGATCTGGTAGGTGTGGGAGCCGGTGATGTCGGCGCCCCGGAAGCGGACCCGCCCGGCGGACGCCTTGTACTGGTGGGTCAAGCACTTGAAGAAGGTGCTCTTGCCGGCGCCGTTGGGGCCGATCAGGCAGCGCAGCTCGCCTTCATCCATGGAGAAGTCGACATCGTCGACCGCGACCACGCCGCCGAAGCGCATGGTCAGCCCGTGTGTCTCCAGGATGGGCACTGCGTCGCTCACTGCAGTGCTCTCTGCTGCGCCGCTCCGCTGGCACCAAGCACAGCCGCAAGACGTTCCAGTACTTGGCGCGCGGTGGGCAGCAGCCCGGCGGGCACCGCCAGAACGAACACCATAATGATCCCGCCGAAGATCAGGTAGGTGTTGGTGATCTGCTGCTGGCCGATCTCGAACTTTAGCATCAGGAGCCCGATGCAGCCGATCATCGGCCCGACCAGGGTGCCGAGCCCGCCGATCAGCGTCCACATGATGATCTCGGCTGCGAAGTTGAGCGCGAACACGTCAGGGTTGACGAAGGAGTTGAAGTTGACGCCGAGGCAGCCCGCGAGCCCCGCCATGCCGCCACCGATGGTGAAGGTCTGCAGCTTGTGCAGGCGGACATCGTAGCCGAGCAGCTCGGCGCGCAGCTCGTTCTCCCGAATCGCGACCGCGACCCGCCCGAAATACGAGCGATTGAGGAGCTTGAGGCCGAAATAGCACAGAATGAGACACCCCATCGCGAGATGGAATATCTCGTCGGGGAAGAGCAGCGCGTTGCCGTCCCCCGGCCAGTTGATAGGCTGGATCGACGAGATGCCGTTGAAGCCCATCAGCCGCTGCGCGCCGATGGCGTATTCCTCGCCCGCCGTGGAGCGCATGAAGTTGTAGAGGATGAGCGTGACCGCGAGGGTCACCACCGCGAGGTAAACGTCGCTGAGACGGCCGTAAAACATGAAGTAGCCGAGCAGGGCGGCGAAGGCGGCGGGCACGACGATCGCCAGGAGGAAGGGCCCCGTGCTCTCGCCGATATTGCCCACGGCGATGGCGTAGGTGTAGGCGCCGAGGCCGTAGAAGGCCGATTGCCCGAAGCAGAGGATGCCGCCATAGCCCCAGATGAAGCCCATCGAGAGCGCCAGGATCGACATGGCGACGAAGAGCGTCACCTTGAAGAGCGTGAAGAGGTCGAAGATGTGGGGGCCGGCGAACAGCAGGACCAGCATCACCGCGCCCACCAGGATGGTGCCCCAGGTCTCCCAGCTCCGCAGGTTGAAGCCGAGGTGCGTCACAGCGAGCGCCTGAAGATCTTGCCGGTGATGCCCTGGGGCAGGAGGCGCAGCAGGACCACGGCGACGATGAGCAGGCCGACGCCCCCGAGGACCGGCGTGAACTCGTAGCTGAGCAGCTGGCGCACGGTGCCGAAGACGCCGGAGGCGACCAGCGTGCCGGTCACGGCCCCGGTGCCGCCGGTAATCACGGTGATGAAGGTCTGCGCGACGTAGGCGGCGCCCGCGGTCGGGATGACTTGCGAGATCGGCGCCAGCAGGCCGCCCGCGAGCCCCGTCAGCCCCGCGCCGATCGCAAACGTCACCATGTAGACGCGCTGCGTGCTGATGCCGAGCACGGAAGCCTGGGCCGGGTTCTGCATTGTGCCGCGCGCGATGAGGCCGAGCTTGGTGCGCGTCAGCACCAGGAAGACCCCGATGAACAGCAGGATCACGATGCCGATGAGCACCATGCGGTACTGGGCGACGTTGTAGACGCCGACCTCGAAGCTCCCCATCGGCGCGGACACACCTTCGATGATGTTGCCGAAGATCGCGGTGACGATGCCGATGAGCAGCAGGCTGAGGCCCCAGGTGGCGATCAGCGTGTCGATCATCCGGCCGTAGAAGAAGCGGATGAAGGTGCGTTCCACGACGATGCCGATGATGCCCACGATGATGGGCGAGATGATCAGCATCGAAATCCAGATGTTGATGCCGAGCGTCTTGGTGCACACCACCGTGGTGTAGGCGCCGAGCATCATGAACTCGCCGTGGGCGAAATTGATCACCCGCATCATGCCGAAGATGATCGCCAGCCCGGCGCAGGCGAGCGCCAGGCTGGCAATCCCGTTCAGCACTTCGATGATCAGGAGCGCAGCGGTATCCACGGCGCGCCCGTCGTCAAGCGTGCTATCGCACTCGTTACGCTGCGACCTTCAGAACGCCTAGATGATCGGCTCCAGATGGGCGTTCATGTCGGGATCCTTGGTCAGGTCGCAGCGGTCGATCACGTCGCTGGGGTACATCTGCGAGTAGCTCTCGAAGATGTTCCAGGTCTGGTTCTGGCACTCGGCCATGTGCATGTCCTGGATGACGTGATTGGTGACCGGGTCGACCACCATGTGGCCGGCCGGGCCGTCCCAAGCGATGTCGCCGCTGCGCAACGCCTCGATCACCGCTTCGCGTTCGTGGCTGCCGGCGGCCTTCACGCCGAGCGACCAGAGCATGGTGCCGAGGTAGCCGCCCACGCCCACGGAGTTGAGATACTGGGCGTCGTCGCCGAAGCGCTCCTGATAGCGCTTCACGAACTCGACGTTGGCGGGGAGCTGCAGCTCCTGGAAGTAGGGCTGGGCGCTGACGATGCCGTTGCCTTCCTCCGCGCTGAGCTGGACGTGCTCGTTGCCGACGCCGAAGGTGACCGAGACGATCGGGATCTCGTTCAGCATGCCGGCCGCGTACCACTGGCGGTAGAAGCCGGTGTGCGCCGCACCCACCAGGCAGGTGGAGAGCCAGTCGGGCTTCGCCTCTTGAATCTTGGCGATGGCCGGGCCGAACTCCGCCACGTCGAGGGGGAAGAAGTCCTTGGTGACGACCTCTGAGCCCTGCTCCTTGGCGAAGACTTCGGTCCACTTGCCGATGATCTGGGGCGCGTTGTAGTCGGCGCCGATGTAGTAGCAGCGCTTGCCGTGGGTCTTGAAGCCGTAGTCGGCCATCGGCTTCACCCACTGCACGGCGGTCACGCCGCTGACGAAGTTGTTGATATCGCAGACGCCGCCCTCGTAGATCACGCTGTACCACAGCAGCGTCTGGAAGCGCCGGAGGATCGGCCGGATGACCTCGCGCGAGGCGCTGGTGATGGCGCCGTGCACCAGGTCGACGCGCTCCTTGAGCGCCGCCTCCTGGGCGTACTGCGCATACAGCTCCATGTTGGACTGCGGGTCGTACTTGATCAGCCGGATCTTCTTGCCCAGCAGGCCGCCGGCCGCGTTGATCTCCTCGACCGCGAGCTCGCAGGTCTGGGTCATCGGCGTGCCGTAGATGTCGAGACCGCCGGACTGGTCGAAGATGCTGGCGATGACGATTTCGTCGTCGTCGGCGTAGGCCTTGGGCGAGGCCGCAAGGCCTGCCGCCACCAGCGTTGCGGCGGTGCCCGCCGTACCCTTGAGAAAACCTCTCCTGCTCGAATCGAACATGACTTGTAGCCTCCCTCGCTTAGCGTCCAGTGCGTATTGGCCTGCGCCGCGCAGCGCAGCGCAGGCGCGTGATGCTCTCAGCCTAGCGCCATAGCATGGGTCTGCAAAAAACAATTTCCAATTCAATTAATATATGCTAAGCTGTTATTTCAGAGCGCGTTTGTCTTTGACGGACACGCGACAGGCCGTGATCGCGGCATGCCATGTATGCGGTGCGCCCGCGCAGGCACCAGCCACCGGCCGGTTGCCGTGAGCGACATGAAGCTGAAGCGCTTCCGTGAAGAGCGGAAACGCTTTAGTCGCCCTGACTGGACATACCGCGTGTCGCCACATCGCGCGTGATGCCGCAGGGGCTCGCTTGACGGTGGGGAAGGGCGACCATGGGATGTCGAAGATGAGGTTGGCATGCGTCTTTGGTGGCGTTGTACCCCACCCTTCGAGCCCAAGATGTCACCAATCACTTATGCAAAATGGCAGGGAGGCAATGGCGGGCGCCGCCCGCACTTGACCTTAATGGGTTGTCCAATCGATTGGATTAAGTGCCGGCGTTACGTCGGAGATAGATACCGCTGAGGGACCGGTGGATTGCGTCTTATCGCATCCACAAATGAGGGGAGAAAGTAGATAATGAAACGTCGAGACTTTTTGAAGAAATCGGGCATCGCGCTCGGTGCCGCCGGGCTGACCACGTTCCCACACGTCTGGGTCAAGGACTATCAGTTTGCCTGGGCTGACGACGACGAGATCGAGGTCGGCGTCCTCTATTCGCTGACGGGCACGACGGCCATCGTCGAAAAGCAGTTGAGCAAGGTCACCGAGATGGCCATCGACCAGATCAACGCGAACGGCGGCGTGCTCGGCAAGAAGGTGGTGCCGATCATCGAGGATCCGGCTTCCGATCCGCGCACCTTCAACGAGAAGGCCAACAAGCTCGTCGTGCGCGACCGGGTGCCGTCGGTCTTCGGCTCGTACACGTCGGCGAGCCGCAAAGCGGCACTGCCGGTGTTTGAGAAGCGCAAGAATCTCTACTGGTATCCCACGTTCTACGAAGGGTTCGAGTGCTCGAAGAACGTCATTTACACGGGCGCGGTTCCCAACCAGCAGCAGGAGAATTTCGTTCCGTGGATCACCAAGCAGGGCTACAACAAGTTCTTCATCGTGGGATCGAACTACATCTACCCGCGTGAGATGGCCAAGGTCTGCAAGATCCTGGTGGAGAGAGAAGGCGGCTCCTGGGTGGCCGACGAGTACCTGGAACTCGGCCATACCGAATGGGGCTCCATGGTCAACAAGATGAAGACCATGTGGGAGAACGGCGAGTGCGACTGTGTCTACTCCAACGTCGTGGGCGACTCGATCATCGCCTTCCGCCGCGAGTTCATCAACCAGGGGCTGAGCTACGACAAGTTCCCGATCTTCGCCACCGTTTGCTCGGAAATTGAGGTGCAGGCGATGGGTGCCGATTATGCCGCGGGCAGTGTCACGTCCTTCCCCTATTTCCAGACGGTGAGCAATCCGGCAAACGAGAAGTTCGTGGAAGACGTGAAGAGCACGATGGGCGGCAATGCCGTCACCTACCACGCCATGGAATGCGCCTACTTCCAGGTGTTCCTGTGGGCACAGTCGGTGGAGAAGGCGGGCGAGGTCGATCCCCTCTCGGTCCGCGAGGCGTCCAAGGGCCAGGAGGTCGATGCGCCGGAGGGGCGCGTGCGGATCGAGCCCGAGAACCTGCATTGCTGGCTGACGCCGCGTATCGGCGTGTGGGGCTCCGACGGCCAGGCCGAGATCGTCGACGAGTACGCGAAGCCGCTGATGCCGCTTCCCTACTCGGCCTACGGGGAAGCGCCCGACAATCTCTTCTGCACGCAGGCGGGTCTGGATTCCAGCAAGCTCAAGACCTAACCGTTGACGCTGCGGGGGCTGGCGTCTCGACGCCGGCCCCCGTCAGCCTGGAGTCGCGCATCGTCGGAAGCGGAACGGCTCACATGGTATGGCCGACGTAATTTTCATCGGACTCAGCCTTTCGTCCATTTTGCTGCTGGTCGCTCTCGGGCTCGCCATCACCTACGGCACCATGGGTGTCATCAACATGGCGCATGGCGAGCTCGTCATGATCGGCGCCTACGTTACCGTTCTCTGCCAGACCCATTTCGGACTTCATTTTCTCGCCTGCATTCCGG
>JAJDVB010000134.1 GCA_022826345.1 Alphaproteobacteria bacterium | reverse complement strand
CGTCAACTGATGAAAGACGCTATTCTGGTGCCGCATGACATTGACCTCCGTTCGTGTCCAGAACGCCGCAAAACGTCCGGAGACGAATAGAATCAATGTCATGCACCTTGTCCACCCCTCTAAACCGGACAGCAGTGGACTTGATCCGGCCATCCACATGTTGGCTTGGGACTCAACGGATCTGGCAGAGAGAGATGCCCGGATCAAGTCCGGGCATGACGAGAAGAATTGGAGAGTCGGGGAGACTGCACGGCAGCCCAAAATCATGCGAACTTCAGAAACAGGACACTAGCGGGACTACCGCACTCGATCACCTCGGCCACCTGATGCTCCTCGATGGTTGATGGTGCGCAGACATCCCGGACGGGGCTCGTCAGTCAATCCTTCGATGCGGACCTTGAGGAAGCGCCGACGCCAACTGCCGATGGCGTGCTCGTGCACGTCGATCTCAACCGCCACCGCCTTGTTGCCCAGTTCGTCCGCGCAGCGTAGGATCATGCGGCGGTGATCGGACATGGAGCGCGCCACCCGGTGACGACGACCAGACCCTCCGAAATCGGCCGTTGCTCATCGCTCAAGACCAAGGCTGCCAGCGGACGGCCAACGTCGCGCGCCATCGAGACGTCTTCCAATGTCTGACTCGGAGGACCATCTTGCAATGGAGCCTAACCTCAGTGCTGGGCGACTGACTGCCGTGTGTATTTGCCGGTTGATGAGCCCCCATTCAACGCCGATGCCGAAGGGTGACTGTTCTGACATGTCAGGAGACTTGGACGCGAGGAGGCCATAGCTGAAATGACTGTAACGGCCGCACAGCTGTCGTTGCCCGAAGAGCTTGTCCTCATGCTCCTCAATGAGGAGACCGGTTACTTCCATCAAGTCCAAGGATGGGAATTGAATTGCGCCGTCGTCGGCGCAGTGCTCGCGGAACTCTCCCTTCTCGAGCGCATCGACACAGACATGGAGTCGCTGCTCCTGGTAAACCAGACAGAGACAGGCGACCCCACGTTGGATTCCATTCTAAGACAAATCGCAGATGAACCGGCCCAGCATAACGCCCAATACTGGATTGAACGGCTTGCCGGTCAAGCGGAGACCGTCATTGATTCGACACTGGGCCGCTTGGTTGGTCTGGGGATCCTGAAACACCACGATGGTGACTTCTGGACGCTGGCTCCTGTTCAGTACGGTAGCTCCCTGGAAGACACTTCAGATGAGTTCATCAAGGCGCGTATCAGCAAGTTCATCTATTCCAGCGTGATTCCTGATCCTAGAGACATGATAATTATCTGCCTCGTCAATTCGTGCGACGTGTTGCGCTTCATATTTGACTTGGACGACGAGGCAGAAGAGCGCATCAAGTTCATCTGCAAGATGGACCTGATAGGGCGTTCGATAGCCGCCGCGGTCGAACACAATGTCGCCAGCCCACTGCTTCGGCGGTCCTCCTTGAGCAAACAGATTCCGACAGTCTCGTTGCGTCGGCTTCTGCTTAGTCCAGACATGCGCAAGGGCAACATTCCAGCGGTCTTTGCGGACCTGGCGAAGCAATATGGTCCGGTGTTCCAGATCTGCCCCCCGTTCACGAAACCCATGATTTTCCTTGCCGGCTCACAGACGAACCACTGGGTGCAGAGGCACGGGCGGCTGCACCTGAGAGCCCACGACTATTTTGCCGGCTTTGAGAAGCTCTATGGTTCCCATGGCGTAATGCCTTCCCTGGATGGTGGCGATCATTTCCGGCTCCGCAAGGCAATGTCGCCAGCGTTTTCTCGCGGGAGGCTGGAAGGGCAGCTGGACCAAGTCTACTACAACGTCCGAAAGAATCTGTCGATTTGGAAGGTTGAGGACTGCTACTCTGCAAGGCGAATGTGCCGGCACATGGTTAACGCGCAACTTTCTTCGCTATTCTTCGGCATTGATACACAGGATATCATAGACGATCTGATAAGGTTCAAAGAACGAGCGCTCGCCACCCACATTGTGCATGTCCTGCCCAAATTCATGCTGAATACCCCGGGAATGAAGCGGCGGGCAAAAGTCATCGACACCTTGCTGGAGCGGGTCCAGAGCGTTCATACGCCCGCTCAGCGGGCCGGTTGTCCGCGGGACCTTGCGGATGACTGGCTAAGCCTGCACGCGAGCGATCCGCAATTAGTACCGGAGTCGAATCTGCGTTTCGCTCTATCGGCGGCTCTAGTTGCCAGCGTGTACCTTGGCGATGCGCTCAACTTCGCCATTTATGCCATGGCATCACAGCCCGCGCTCTACGAGAGAATCCGAAGCGAGGCCGACGCGTTGTTCGAGAACGGCGATCCCGATGGAGAAGACTTTATTCCATCCAAGATCGACGTGACCCATCGCTTCCTCATGGAGAGCCTGCGCATGTACCCAATCGTTCCGATGTCCATACGGAACGTGATGAACACGTGTGTGATCGAGGGCTACGAAATTCCGGTGGGCTCCCGGATCTCGATTGCCCAGACGGCGGCGCATTACATGGACGACGTCTTCCCGGACCCCTTCACATTCGATATCGACCGCTATCTGCCTCCACGCGATGAGCATCGCAGTCCCGGATACGCGCCTTATGGGCTCGGCACGCACAGATGCCTTGGCTCCCGTTGGATGGATCTGCATTTGATCGTCAACGTGCTGATGATCGCGCATTATTTCACTGTCGAGGTGTTTCCCGCGAACTATAAGCTCCGCTTCAGCCCAGTTCCGTCGATGAAGCCGAGCAAGAAACTGAAGTTCCGCATCGCCGAGCAAAAGCGCGAACTGCCCGTCTGACGCACAATGGACGCTGAATCCGGGGATGACCGGCCCCAGGAGTGTCGCCAGCCCTTGCCCGAGTCTACCGAACTCGCTTCAGCGCCGTCTTGGTGAAGTCGCCCTCGTCGAGGTCGGTTCCGAACTCGTAGTCCGTCCAGCGCAGAACGGTGCTCTTTCCCGTGAGATGGTTCGTCATCGCGACCTTGCCTGACCGCCAGAAGCGGTCGAGATATTGCGCGTACTCGTCGACTACCATCGTCTTGATATGCTCGTCCCTGCGGTCGAAGAATTGGATCTGCATGGTGCGGAGCTCTTCCCGGTCGAGCCAGACCAGTTGCCGGGAATACCCGGAATCCTTGCTGAGGGGCACGCGTTCCAGAACGGCGCATTCGAGATCGCCGCAGGCCTCGTCTCGCAGATGCCGGTGTGTGAATTTCTCGACCTCGACGGCGCTCAAGTCCTCGTACGAGAATTCGCTGCCCATGAAGGAACCAGACTGTTTAGAGGAACTGATGCGCTTGACCCTCTTCAGGGCGGGAAGATAGAGCCACTGCTCGTCCGGCTCGTCCTTGTGAGCATGGACGAGAAACGCGGTGCCCTTAACGTCGCGGGGGCGGTCGAACACGAACAGTGTCCGATCGCCGTCTCCCTCGACCTCGATCACTTTGAGACGAACCTCGCGCTGGCTTTCCTGCCCGCGCTTGTTGCGCAGCGTCATGGTCAGGTTTGCAGTGAAGTTACCAAAACCCTTCTGACGCTCGCGGGCATCCGTTGCGATCTGGCGCCCGGCTTCCTCTGCGCTGTCGGCGCGGGCGGCCGACGGGTCTGCCGCCCAAGAAACAAGGGCGATGAGCATCACAGGCAAGGTAAGCAGTGGGTGGGGGAGTGCGACGCGCATCACCGTTTCCTCCTGTCGGCGGCCATTCCCGGTGCCTTCGAATGCGGGTCCGGTTCAGAAGTTGTAGTCCAGGTTCACGCCGAGGTAACTGTCGCGCCGTGCTGCGTACATGGCGTCGTCCTCGTCGATCCCCATATAGGCGGCGGCCTCCAAATGCAGGGACCAGTTGTCCGAGAGCCGGCGCTTGAACTCCGCACCAAGAACGCGACTGCTATTGTCGAGGGAGTTCAAAAGGCTGACGAGGAACTCGGTGCTCTGTTCGTCGTTCAGCCCGAGACGCGCGACTAGGAGCAAGTCATTCTCGAACGCGTTAGTCGCCCATCGGCCGCGCCCGTCGTAAGTCCATTCGGCGAGCAAGCTCAGATCGGCGTCCAATTCCCAAGGGGAATAGATCGTGTATTCGCCGCCCAGGACCAGAGCCGTGTAGTCCTCTTCCTCGTATTGGAGGTTTTGATCGAGCCGGGCGTTCTGCGCGCCGATGCGGTGAATGGCTTCCAGCTTGAGAAGCCAGGGGCCTGTGGTGAGCTGGGAATCCAGGCCGAACTGGCGGATCAGCTCGTAATGGGGGGCCAGAACGAGTCCGGAGCCGTCGAACGTCGGCAGAAGCGTGGGTTCACGGCTCGTGCCGTCGAACACGCTGAGGCCGACGTCAAGCGGCCCGAAGCTGCCGCTGAGCCGGCCTGCGAGATCGAGATGCCACTCTTCCGCCGAGGCTTCGTACGAGGTGAGATCCTGATCCACGACGAGCTCGGAACGCAGGCGGCCGTGCCGGCCCGGAAAGCTGCGTTCGCGGTGCCAACTCATCCCGAACAACTCCAGCGCCCCCCAGTCCCCGGACCAGGTGACGTGAGCCATCAGTTGACCCATCTTGGTCTTCTCGTCGGGGTGCTCCACAAGGTCCGTCTGATTGACGATGTCGACCAAGGGACGCGATTCGACGACGCCCCAGAACACGCGGTCAACGCCCAGACGCAGCTCCCATTCGTCCTCGCCGACATCGCCATACATGAGCAAGAAAGCCTCGCGGAGGTCGCCGTGTGTGCGGTCCTGATCCCCGGCGTCGTATCGGTAAAATGGTGTGACCGTGATGCTTCTGCCGTCCTCGTCCTCCATGTAGAGCGTCATCTCTGCGGCAAGTCCGCTCGCATGGGAGCGCTGGCCGGGGTGAGCGGCAGTCTCGGGATAAAGCCGGGTTTCGGGGGAAAGACGCCCGAAGACCTCGATCACCTCGGCGATCCCGTTTTCGGCGTATGCGTCGGAGGCGAGCACCGAAAGCAAAAGGCACAACGGTGCCGAAAGAAGGGCGGGAAGGCGCGCGTTCAACTTTCTTGCCCGCTCTTTCTCCTGAGCCGCTCCATGCTGAACCGCTCAAGCACAATCAGCAGCGGCGGCAGGAACAGGAAATCCGCCAGCAAGGCAATGATCACGGTGATGCCCACGAGCAGACCTAGCGCCTGGTTGGTCGCCATCCCCGACGCCCCGAACACGAGGAAGCCCAGCGCGAACACTGCGGTGGTCGCCAGCAATGCCTTGCCCACGGTGCGGAACGCGGTCTGAACGGACTCCGCCGCCGACTGCCCGTTCTTTCTGGCCCTGATGTACTTGGTCATGAAGTGGATGGTGTCGTCCACGACGATGCCGAAGGCGATGGCGGTGACCACCGCCGCGGCGTTTCCAACCGCTCCCACCGCATAGCCCCACAGGCCCAGCGCCATGGCGGCGGGAATGAAATTGGGAATCAGGCTGATGAGCCCGAGACGCAGGCTCCTGAAAATGAACACCAGCAGCAGGGAGACGATGCCCATCGCCGTGATGGTGCCGATCAGCATGTTCTTGATGTTCTTCTGAATCGAATGGGCGCCGACGATCGAGACCCCGGCGGCCGCGGTTTCGAGACCCGGGGCATTCTGCCGCAGCCAGGCCTGCGCGCGTTCATCGAGCGCAATCTTCTCGTTGGTGGACAGGCTCGACAGCACGACCGTCATGCGTGTCGACGAGCGTTCGACGTCGATGAGATTGTTGAGGTCGAGACCGACCGGCAAGGAGAACTCGTAGAGCAGCAGATACTGTGCCGCCAGATCGGTGGAGTCGGGGATCCTGTAAAACGCCGGATCGTCGCCGTTCAGGTTCTTGTTCAGGCGCTTCATGATGTCTGAGATGGCGAAGACGTGAGCGACCTCCGGCTGCGTCCGATACCATTCCGCGAACGCATCGACCCTGCCCAGGTACTCGACGTCGGTAACGCCGCCTTCCTGCCCCGCGTCGAGGGAGTACTCGAAGGCTTCGACGCCCGTGAAGTTCTCGCTGATGAAATCCGTCGATTGCCGGAACTCGTAGCTCTCGCCGAGGAGCTCGAGCCAGTTTTCCTTGAGCTCGATCCGCGAAATGCCGGCCATGAGCGCAACGGTCAGAACGCCGAAAGAGCACAGAAGGATCACGCGGCGGGACACGACGAACCGGCCCAGACGATCGAAATAGTCTGTTCTCCCCTCAGCCGCAGGGCGAACGCGCATGGGCAGGTAGGACAGGACTGCGGGCAGGAATGTCACCGCAAAGAGGAACGCGAACAACGAGCCGAAGGCCACCATGTTGCCCATGACCTGAAACGGCGGCATCTCCGAGAAGTTCAGGCTGAGGAAACCGATCGATGTCGTGATCGACGTGAGGAAGACAGGCCATACGTTAAGCTCCATGGAATGAATCGCCGCCTGCTTGCGGTCCATTCCCTCGCGTAAACCCGCCAACATCGCCTCTATGACGTGGACGGAATGCGCGACCGCGATCGCCATCAAGACGAAGATGGCGGCAGCGCTCTCACCGAACAGCGTCATGCCGGTCCAGCCTACGAAGCCCACCGCTGCGATGATGACGGCAATGATCATCAAGACGATCGCAACAGTTCCCCAGATCGAGCGCAGCACCAGTACGGCAACCAACAGCATGACCCCGAGCGCGATGGGTCCGAGGAGCTCAAATTCCTCGTTCATCGCGTCGCCCATGGCACGATTGAGGGCGAGCTCGCCAGTAATGTGGTAGTCGATGGTCGAATACTTTGCCCGCGCCTCGGCTGCGGTGTCGTAGAGGTAGTCGACAACCTCTATCCTGGCCAACTGTCGGTCATCGCGATCGTCGGGAAGCGCAATACTGACAACCAGCCCGGCTACGCGGCCATCCCGAGAAACGAAGCGCCCGGCAACTTCCTCAGTGTTGAGCGCGATTTCCCCAATTCGTCCTATATCATCGTCGCTCAATGAGCCGGCATCGTCGATAAGGGGTTCGACGACCAGCTCATCCTCAAAGCCTTGGCTGTGCGAATAGTTCGCGATCGAATCAACACGGGTAACGTAAGGTGTTCGCCAAAGCTGCTCGGTCAACTCCTCAATGGCGATGAGCGCTTCATGCGTGAAGATGGTGCCACTCTGAGGCGCGACAGCAATAAGCGTGGTGTCGGAGATCGCGTAGGTCTCTTCCAGGTGGTCGAGCGCGATAATGTGTGGATCATTTTTCTTGAAGTGATTACGGACATCGACGTCAACAGATGCCAAGTTCTGGGCGCCCGCGGCGAGGGCCAGCATGACAAGCACGGAGAGCAAAATGGTCAGCCATCGGCGCCTCATGATGTGAGCAATGTAATTTTCAAAATTCATATCAGCCTGCTGTCGCGAGCGGCTTGGTTCGGGCTCTGGTCCCGAGGCGTTCGAGGAGACCGAGCGGCGGGTGCCAGAATGCGTGAGCGCAGGCGCTTGCCGCTAGTGCACCATTTGCCTCGTAGATATCGAAGCCCCCTCCCGAATACGCTGGCATGAGAGCCGCTGTCAAGGTTGCGCGCTGCCATGTCCGAATCAATTAGATTCGCCTAATGTTGTGTTTTCGATACGTGAGCAGTGTCGTTGAAGGGTTTCGAGAATAAGTGCTTCGGCTGTTGTCCGCGCGCGATCCGAGCGCAAATGGAGCGATTCGAAATCATTCAGCATCTTGGCTCGCGTCGTGTTCCGAATTCAGCGACCGCCTGCAAAAGATTGATACGCGGAATGTACACGTCATATTTCATTTAGTTGAACGGATTTCCGCCATGCTCGTTGCAGCGTTGCATGAGTCTCCACCTCCGACGCGCCGTCCATCTAGCGATTCATCTAAGACCCTTGGGTGCCACGGGTTCTCGGACCGCATACGAGGTGATTTGAAAGCGCAATGGTTTATGGTATGGACCGAGCGAGACGCTCGCTGTCAATAATAGCGTGCTGTGCACTCACGATGATTGGGCGCGACGCGGATGGGGGCATTATGCTTCCGAGAGCCTAACGCGCCGTGCGCTCTTGATTGACTGACTTTGCCATGCAGCAGCCTCTGCCTAGACAGAAGACTCCACAAAACGTGGAAGACCTTTTCGACGTGGGCCGCGACGTTCTTTCTCTCCACCCGTTTCCCGAGGGGTGGTATTTCGTCACCGATCGCCCCTCGATTCTGAAGAGCAAGTTGATCCAGAAGCAGTGGCTCGGAAGGGATATTGTCGTTTGGTGCGACGATGAGGGGTCCATTTGCGTTGCCGAGTCGGTGTGTCCTCACCTGGGCTCCTCCTTGGGCCCTGAAGCGGGCGGACGCGTGCGCGACGGCCATCTGGTCTGTCCCTTTCACGGCTTCGCCTACGATGTCGCCGGCACCTGTGTTGCAACGCCTTTTGCCGAGCCGCCCAAATCCGCAAGGCTGAACGTCTTCCACACGCGGGAAATTCTCGGCCTCATCTTCGCGTGGTGGGGTATCGACGGACGCCTGCCGCAATGGGACCTTCCCGAAGAACCGTCGGATGAAGGCGAGTGGAGCAACCTGGAAATCCGAACTCTCCGATTTCCCGGACATCCTCAGGAAACGACGGAAAACTCGGTTGATCTTGCCCACTTGCGCTATGTGCACGGCTACGACAACTTGAAAGCCGTCGGAACGGCGACGGTGGACGGCTCGTGCCTCGTGAGTCGTTTCGACTTCAAGCGTCGTCGGCGCATCGCCGGAGTCGCCGACTCGGTTTACGACGTTTCGGCCACCACCTACGTCCATGGATTGGGTTACTCGTTCGTCGACATCCACGAGCGCACCATCGGCATGGTCACTCGCCTGTGGGTTTTAGCGACGCCGATCGACGGCACGTTGATCGATCTGGTTCTGGCTGCACAGGCCCGGGAAATACGAAAGCCCAGGCGACTAATCTCCGGCCTCGGATTCTTACCTGTGAAGCTGCGCACCAAAATCATGAACAAGATTCTGATTTCTGCGCAGGAGCAGGATGTTCTCCAAGATGTCGAGATTTGGAGCCGAAAGAGCTACCGGCCTCATCCCCGTTTGTGTCGCTCCGACGGGCCCATCGGCAGATATCGGCGCTATTGCCGACAGTTCTATCCACCCGACGACGAACTTGACCGCAATTAACTGCAGTCCAAACCAACCAGATTTGTCGATCCAAAATGCTCGGCTGACAGTGCAGAAACTAGAATTAACGCGAGAACGCCGACCGGCCGGAGAGGTCTGTCGCGTCTTCGCTGGACAGCAGTAATCCTTATTACCTTGCCGGATGCAGTCGAGTCCTGCTTGAGATCGCTTTTGTGATATCTACGAGGCTTCGGCACTCGCCACTCGTTCATCGGGATTGGACGCCAGTGATGCTGACGACGTCGGACCTGAAGACACTCAGTCGCCTGTCTCGACGCGCCCTGATGGCCGGCGCCTTGATTGTTGCCCTCGTGGTTGCGGTCGGAATCCAGCGAGCGACTGCATCAGACGACCCGGCGATCGCGTTCGTCCAGGGTGTCGGCGACGACGTCGTGGCCATCCTCGGGAACAAGGACAACAGCACGTTTGCGGAGCGCGAAGCCGCATTCCGTGACGTGATGGTCCGGGGCTTCGACGTCCCGCTCGTCACCCGCTTCGTGATGGGGAAGCATTGGAAGTCAGCAACCGATGAGCAGCGCGCGGAGTTCTCGGCGATCTTTCTCGACTTCCTCGCGCGCGTGTACGCGAGCCGGTTCGATTCTTATTCCTACGGCGGCGAGCAGTTCACCGTGCGCTCCGCCATTGCCGACGAGAGCGGCGACACGATCGTGCGCGCGCGGGTTGCCCGGCCCTCCGGCGCAGATCCCGTGGAGCTCGATTTCCGCGTCCGCACGAGGGACGGGAACCACAAGGTCGTGGACCTCTACGTCGAAGGCATCAGCATGCTGCTCACCCACCGGGTCGAGTTCAGTTCGGTCATCAACCGCAAAGGCATCGACGGTCTGTTGCGCGGCATCCGGGCACGTATCGAGGCGCCCATCGGGGACGCAGAAGAATAGCCGCGGCAGCTACTTAGGCTTGAGCCCGAAGATTTAAGGAGACATCTCACCGACGATGAGGTGACGGCCGCCGCTTGCCGGCTCGGTTAGAACGAGACGCAGGCCTCGGTCACCACCCGGAGCACGCTCGATTGGCCGAAAGCGCGCTTGTACGCGTCTGCGATCTCATCCGTGCGCCGCATGGCGTCCTCGCCCGGCGGAGCGAGGACGAGCAAGAGCTTGGTGCGCTCCCGCACGATCACGCCGGTGCCTTCGCGCCATTGCCCCGCAGCATCGAGCACGGTGAGACCGTCCGGAAAGCGGGGCGTCACCTCCTCGGCGAGGAAGGCGCGCCAAGCCTCCTCGCTCACCACCCCGCCCTCGCCCTGGCTGCGCCCGAAGAAGAGCCTGTATTCGGCGAACAGCTCGGTGCCGGATGGGCAGGTCGCTGCGTTGGCCCCGAGCGTGGGCGCGCCGGCAAGTGCGAGGCCCGCGAGAGCTGCCGCAGCGAGGAGGCAGCGCACCCGCGCAGTCATGGCGCGCGCGCTTACGCGCCCGCGTGCCTACTCGGCGGGAACGGAGACGTGGTCCTCTTCCGCCACCATCGCGTCGCCCACCGCCTCAGCGATCGCATCGCCGAGAGCGTCGCCGGCGTCCTCGATGGCAGCGGCTTCGGCTTCGGCCTCCGCCTCTTCAGCCTGCCTGAGCAGCTCGCGCTCCACCGCCTGCTTCTGGATGCGGTTGACGACGCTGCCCGTGCCGGCCGGGATCAGGCGGCCCACGATCACGTTCTCCTTGAGCCCGAGCAGGGCGTCGGACTTGCCCGAGACCGCCGCCTCGGTGAGCACGCGCGTGGTCTCCTGGAACGACGCGGCGGAGATGAAGGACCGGGTCTGCAGCGATGCCTTGGTGATGCCCTGGAGCACGGGAATGCTGCTGGCCTCATCGCCTTCGACACGCTCGTTGACCTCGTCGTACTCGACCCGGTCGACCTGCTCGCCGACTAGGAAGGTGGTCTCGCCCGGCTCCACGATCTCGACCTTCTGCATCATCTGGCGGCAGACCACCTCGATGTGCTTGTCGTTGATCTTCACGCCCTGCAGCCGGTAGACCTCCTGGATCTCGTCGATCAGGTAAGTCGCAAGCGCCTCGACGCCGAGCACGCGCAGGATGTCGTGCGGGGCGCGGTTGCCGTCCATCAGCGGGTCGCCCTTGCGTACGATGTCCCCTTCCTGGACGCTGATGTGCTTGCCCTTGGGGATGAAGTACTCGGCCGGCTTCGCGTCGCCGTCGTCGGGCACGATCACGATCCGCCGCTTGGCCTTGTAGTCCTTGCCGAACTCGACCCGGCCCGTGATGTCGGTGATGACCGCGTGGTCCTTGGGCTTGCGTGCCTCGAACAGCTCGGCCACCCGCGGCAGGCCGCCGGTGATGTCGCGGGTCTTGGTGGATTCCCGCGGGATGCGGGCCAGCACGTCGCCGGCGTGCACCGTCTCGCCGTCCTCGACATTGAGGATGGCGTCGACCGAGAGGAAGTACTGCGCCTCGCGGCCGTTGGGCAGCGTGATGATCTCGCCGCTCTCGTCGGTGAGGCCCACGCGCGGCTTGAGGTCGCTGCCGCGCGGCTGTTGGCGCCAATCGACCACGACCTTGTTGGAGACCCCGGTGCGCTCGTCCACCACCTCGCGGAAGGAGAGGCCTTCCACCATGTCGGAGAAGCGCACCACGCCGGCGCGCTCGGAAATCAGCGGCAGCGTGAACGGATCCCACGACGCGACGGTGTGCCCGCGCTCAATGTCCTGGCCCTGGGAGACGTAGAGCTTGGCGCCGTAGGGGATGCGGTGGCGCGCACGCTCCCTGCCCTGCTCGTCGCGCAAGGCGACCTCGAGATTGCGGCCCATCACAACCGACGTGCCGGTACTGTCGCTCACCACATTCTCGTTCTCGATCTCGACCGTCGCATCGATCGGCGCCTCGACGCTCGACTGCTCCGCGCCCCGCTGGGCTGCGCCGCCGATGTGGAATGTGCGCATGGTGAGCTGCGTGCCGGGCTCGCCGATGGACTGCGCCGCGATGACGCCGACCGCCTCGCCGATGTTGGCGAGCGTGCCGCGCGCGAGATCGCGCCCGTAGCAGAGGCTGCACACACCGTCGTCACTCTCGCAGGTGAGCACTGAGCGGATCTTGACCTCTTCGACATTGGCCCGCTCGATCTGATCGACAGTGCGCTCGTCGATCATCTCGCCGGCGTCCATGATGGTCTCGCCCGAGAGCGGATCCAGGATGGGCTCGGACGCAACCCGCCCCAGCGCCCGCTCGCCGAGCGCGGCGATGGTCTCGCCGCCCTCGATCACCGCCTTGATCGTGAGCCCAGCCGTGGTGCCGCAGTCGTCCTCGACGATGATGCAGTCCTGGGCGACATCGACGAGACGGCGGGTGAGGTAGCCCGAGTTGGCGGTCTTGAGCGCGGTGTCGGCGAGGCCCTTGCGCGCCCCATGGGTGGAGTTGAAGTACTCAAGCACCGTCAGCCCTTCCTTGAAGTTGGACTTGATCGGCGTCTCGATGATCTCGCCGGACGGCTTGGCCATAAGGCCACGCATGCCGGCAAGCTGCTTCATCTGCGCTTCCGAACCGCGCGCACCGGAATCGGCCATGATGTAGATCGAGTTGAGCGCAGGCCCACCCCGCCGGTCCTCACCTACGGTGAGGTCCGACATGCCCATCATCATCGCCGATGCCACCTTGTCCGTGCACTGCGACCAGGCGTCGATGACCTTGTTGTACTTCTCGCCTTGGGTAATCAGGCCGTCGGAGTACTGACGCTCGTAGCGGCTCACCTCGCGGTCGGTGAATTCCACCAGCTTGGCCTTGTCGCGCGGCACCACCATGTCGTCCTTGCCGAAGGAGATGCCGGCCCGGGTCGCGTAGCGGAAGCCGAGATTCATCACCTGGTCGGCGAAGATCACCGTCTCCTTCTGCCCGCAATGGCGGTAGACGGAATCGAACACGGCGCTGAGCTCGCGCTTGGTGAGCAGCTGATTGATCGCCTCGAAGCGGACGTTGGCGTTCTCCGGCAGGACCTCGGAGAGGATCAGGCGGCCCGCGGTGGTCTCGACCCGAACGGAGTCCGCTCCGTTCTCGCCCGCCCTGCGACACGTGATCTTGGCATGAAGCGAGATCACACCCGAATCCAGCGCCTTTTGCACTTCGCCGATGTCGGAGAACGCCATGCCCTCGCCGCGTTCGCCTTCCCGGGTGTAGGTCAGGTAGTAAATTCCGAGCACGATATCCTGGCTCGGCACGATGATGGGCTTGCCGTTGGCAGGGCTCAGGATGTTGTTGGTGGACATCATCAAGACCCGCGCCTCGAGCTGCGCCTCGGGCGAGAGCGGCACATGCACCGCCATCTGGTCGCCGTCGAAATCGGCGTTGAAGGCGGCGCAGACCAGCGGGTGAAGCTGAATCGCCTTGCCCTCGATCAGCACCGGCTCGAAGGCCTGGATGCCGAGACGGTGCAGCGTCGGCGCCCGGTTGAGCAGCACCGGATGCTCGCGGATTACCTCCTCCAGGTAATCCCAGACCTCGGGCCGCTCCTTCTCGACCATACGCTTGGCGGCCTTGAGCGTGGTGGCCATGCCGTAGAGTTCGAGCTTGGAATAGATGAACGGCTTGAAGAGCTCGAGCGCCATTTTCTTCGGCAGGCCGCACTCGTGCAGCTTGAGCTCCGGCCCGACCACAATCACCGAGCGTCCCGAGTAGTCGACGCGCTTGCCGAGGAGATTCTGCCGGAAGCGCCCCTGCTTGCCCTTCAACATGTCGCTGAGCGACTTCAGCGGGCGCTTGTTGGCACCGGTCATCACCCGGCCGCGGCGGCCGTTGTCGAACAGCGCGTCCACCGCCTCCTGCAGCATGCGCTTTTCATTGCGGACGATGATGTCCGGCGCGCGCAGCTCGATCAGCCGCTTCAAGCGGTTGTTGCGGTTGATGACGCGCCGATAGAGGTCGTTGAGATCCGAGGTTGCAAAGCGCCCACCGTCCAACGGCACCAGGGGGCGGAGCTCCGGCGGAATCACCGGCACGACCTCGAGAATCATCCATTCCGGTCGGTTACCCGAGAGGATGAAGGATTCGACCAGCTTCAGGCGTTTAACCAGCTTCTTGCGCTTGGCCTCGGAATTGGTGGTGGCGAGCTCGCCCCGCAGCGTGTCTCGCTCCTCTTCAAGATCGAGTTTGGCCAGCATCTTGCGGATCACTTCGGCCCCGATACCGGCCTCGAAGGCATCGGCCCCGAAATCGTCCTGCGCCTGGCGGAGCTGATCTTCGGTAAGAAGCTGGAATTGATTGAGCGAGGTAAAGCCAGGCTCGGTGACGACATAGCTCTCGAAGTAGAGGACTCGCTCCATCTCCTTGAGCGTCATGTCGAACAAAAGCCCGATGCGCGACGGCACCGACTTCAGGAACCAGATATGGGCGACCGGCGATGCCAGCTCGATGTGGCCCATGCGCTCGCGCCGGACCTTCGACTGGATCACTTCGACGCCACACTTCTCGCAGACGATGCCGCGGTATTTCATGCGCTTGTACTTGCCGCACAAGCACTCGTAATCCTTGATCGGCCCGAAAATACGAGCGCAGAACAGCCCGTCGCGCTCAGGCTTGAAGGTCCGGTAATTGATGGTTTCCGGCTTCTTGATCTCGCCGTAAGACCAGGAGCGAATCTTCTCCGGGCTCGCGATGGAGATCTTGATCTGGTTGAATTGTTGGGCCGTGCTTGCCGGACCAAAAAGATTGATCAACTCGTTCATCGACTGTCCTCCGAACCTGCCGCGATGCCGGGTGGCCGTGCCGGCTCTGCGTCAGCTCGTTGTCCTGAGATCGATATCGAGGCCGAGGGACTGCATCTCCTTGACCAGGACGTTGAACGATTCAGGGATTCCGACTTCGAAGTTCTCGTCGCCGCGCACGATCGACTCGTAGACCTTGGTGCGGCCCGAGACGTCGTCCGACTTGACGGTCAGCATTTCCTGCAAGGTGTAGGAGGCGCCGTAGGCCTGGAGCGCCCACACCTCCATCTCGCCGAAACGCTGGCCGCCGAACTGCGCCTTGCCGCCCAGCGGCTGCTGGGTGACGAGGCTGTAAGGCCCGATCGAACGGGCGTGGATCTTGTCGTCCACCAGATGGTGCAGTTTCAGCATGTAAATGTAGCCGACCGTCACCTGGCGGTCGAAGGGCTCGCCGGTCTGGCCGTCGATCAGCGTGACCTGACCGCTCGGCTCGAGGCCTGCGAGTTCGAGCATCTTCACGATGTCGACCTCGTGGGCACCGTCGAACACCGGGCTCGCCATCGGGACGCCGCCCCTGCTGGTCTCGCCGATTTCGGCCAGCTCCGAGTCCGACATCTTCGCAACCTGGCCGTCGGACTCCCGGTCGCCGTCGTAGACCTCGCCAAGCAGGCTCCGCAGCTCACCGTTGGCTGTGCCGCCTGCGGCCTGAGCCTGGTCCAGGATCTCGCCGATCTTGAGCCCGAGACCGTGGGAGGCCCAACCCAGATGGGTCTCCAGGATCTGGCCGACATTCATCCGGGACGGCACGCCGAGGGGGTTTAGCACGATATCGACGCTGGTTCCGTCCTCCAGATAAGGCATGTCCTCGACCGGCACGATGTTCGAGACCACGCCCTTGTTGCCATGGCGGCCGGCCATCTTGTCGCCGGGCTGCATCTTGCGCTTCACCGCGACGAACACCTTGACCATCTTGAGCACGCCAGGCGGCAGCTCGTCGCCGCGCTGCAGCTTCTCCACCTTGCTCTCGAAGCGTTCCTGAATCCGGCCGATGTTCTCGTCGAACTCCTCCTTGAGCGCTTCGAGGCGGGTCAGGATCGGCTCGCTGGCCGGCACGATCTGCCACCACTGCCCGCGTGAGAGGGAGTCGAGAACCCGGCCCGTGATCTTGCTATTGGCGGCGACGTCCTTGGGGCCGCGCGCCGCGATGCGATTCAGCAGCAACGCACGCACACGGTCGTACATGTTGCGCTCGATGATCGCGCGCTCGTCGTCGCGATCCTTGGCGAGCCGCTCGATCTCCTCGCGCTCGATGGCGAGCGCGCGCTCGTCCTTGTCGACGCCGCGCCGGTTGAAGACGCGCACCTCGACCACCGTGCCCATGCCGCCAGGCGGCACGCGCAGCGAGGTGTCGCGCACGTCGGAGGCCTTTTCGCCGAAGATCGCGCGCAGCAGCTTCTCCTCCGGCGTCATCGGCGATTCGCCCTTGGGCGTGATCTTGCCGACCAGGATGTCGCCGGGCTGGACCTCGGCACCGATATAGACGATGCCGGCCTCGTCCAGGTTGCGGAGCCCTTCCTCGCCGACATTAGGAATATCGCGGGTGATCTCCTCTTGGCCCAGCTTGGTGTCGCGCGCCATCACCTCGAATTCCTCGATATGGATCGAGGTGAAGACGTCGTCCTTGACCAGCCGCTCGGAGATCAGGATCGAATCCTCGAAGTTGTAGCCATTCCACGGCATGAAGGCGACGAGCACGTTGCGCCCGAGCGCAAGCTCGCCGTAGTCGGTGCTGGGCCCGTCGGCGATAACATGGCCCGCCACCACCCGCTCACCGACCCGCACCAGCGGCCGTTGCGTGATGCAGGTGCTCTGGTTGGAGCGCTGGAATTTCAACAGGTTATAGATATCGACCCCGGCGGATTCGGCATTGCCGCCCTGCTCGCCCTCGGCGCGCACCACGATGCGGGTGGCATCGACCTGTTCGACCGTTCCGGTGCGGCGCGCGGCGATGGCGGCGCCGGAATCTCGGGCTACCACCTCTTCCATGCCGGTGCCGACCAGCGGCGCCTCGGCGCGCACCAACGGCACCGCTTGGCGCTGCATGTTGGAGCCCATCAGCGCCCGGTTCGCGTCGTCATTCTCGAGGAAGGGGATGAGAGCGGCGGCAACCGAGACCAGCTGCTTCGGCGAGACGTCCATGTACTCGATGTTATCGGGTGCCGACATCACGAACTCGCCGTTGCGCCGGCAACTCACCAGATCCTCGCTGAGGGCCGCCTTCTCGTCCGTCTTCGCGTTGGCCTGGGCGATGGTGTACTTCGCCTCCTCGATCGCGGACAGATAGATCACCTCGTCAGTCTGGCGGCCCTCCTCCACCTTGCGATAGGGGCTCTCGATAAAACCGTAGCGGTTGACCCGCGCATAGGTGGCGAGGCTGTTGATCAACCCGATGTTGGGGCCTTCCGGCGTCTCCACCGGGCAGATGCGTCCGTAGTGCGACGGGTGCACGTCACGCACCTCGAAGCCCGCCCGCTCGCGCGTGAGCCCGCCGGGCCCCAGCGCAGAGAGCCTGCGCTTGTGCGTGATCTCGGACAACGGGTTGGTCTGGTCCATGAACTGCGAGAGCTGGGACGAGCCGAAGAACTCGCGCACCGCCGCCGCCGCCGGCTTGGCGTTGATCAGGTCGTGCGGCATGACGGTGTCGATATCGACCGAGCTCATCCGTTCGCGGATCGCGCGCTCCATCCTGAGCAGGCCGATCCGGTACTGGTTCTCCATCAGCTCGCCGACCGAGCGCACCCGGCGGTTGCCCAGATGGTCGATGTCGTCGATGTCGCCGATGCCGTCCTTCAGCGCGACCAGGGTCGTGACCACGGCGACGATATCCTTGCGCCGCAGCACCCTCAGCTCGTCGTTACCATCGAGATTGAGCCGCATGCCCATCTTCACCCGGCCGACGTCGGAGAGGTCGTAACGCTCGGAGCCGAGCGTGGCGAAGGCCTCCGCTGGCACCCATACCGGGTCGTCGATCTCGTCGGGCCGATCGGCGGCCGGGACGATGATCCTGAGCCAGTCCTGCTCCTGCTCCAGGATCCAGACCTCGCCCACATCGGCCCGCTTCAGTCGAACGAGCACGTCGGCAGACTCTTCCGGCTCGGCGCGCGCCTCGACCGATTCATCCTTCAGCCGGGCCTTGCCGAAGAACAGGTCGTAGAAGAGCTTTTCGGCGGTCTCGACGGTCGGCGGCTCACCCGGCCGCATCACCTTGTAGATCTCGAGCAGCGCCTCTTCGCGGCTCGTCGTCCGGTCTTGCCTGATGGTGTTGCGGATGTAGGCGCCCACGTTGATGTGGTCGATGCCGAGGACCGAGATCTGGCCGATCCCGCATTCCTCGAGGGATTCGAGCGTCTTTTCCTCGATTTCGCCGCCCGCCTCGATCAACACCTCCCCGGTCTCGGGATTGATCATGTCGTCGGAGGCGTATTGCCCGATCAGCTTGTCGGCGCCGATCAGCTGCTCGGCCATGCCGGCATCGCTGAGCTTCTTGAGCACGCGCGCGGTCACGCGGCGCCCGGCCTCGACTACGGTTTTGCCGGTGGCCGCGTTCACCAGATCGTCGAGCAGCTTCACCCCGCGCAGGCGCTCGGGCTCGATCGGCGCCTTCCAGCCGTCATCGATCCGGGTGTGCATCACCTTGGAATAGAAGTGGTCGAATATCTCCTCCGTATCCATGGCGAGCGCGCGCAGCAGCACCGTCACCGGCAACTTGCGGCGCCGGTCGATGCGCACGAACACAAGGTCCTTGGCGTCGAACTCGAAATCGAGCCAGGAGCCGCGATAGGGAATGATCCGGGCGGCGTAGAGATACTTGCCCGAGCTGTGCGTCTTGCCGCGGTCGTGATCGAAGAAGACGCCTGGCGAGCGGTGCATCTGGGACACGATCACCCGCTCGGTGCCGTTGATGACGAAGGTGCCGTTGTCGGTCATCAACGGCATGTCGCCCATGTAGACGTCCTGCTCCTTGATGTCCCGCACCGAGCGGAGCCCGCTGTCATCGTCCACGTCCCAGACCACGAGACGCAGTGTCACCTTGAGCGGGGCCGCGTAGGTGATGCCGCGCTGCTGGCACTCCTCGACGTCGTACTTGGGCTCCTCGAACTCGTAGCGCTCGAACTCTAGCGACGCCTTGTCGGAAAAGTCCCTAATCGGGAACACCGACTTGAAGACCCGCTGAAGCCCGGACTCAGAGCGCCGGTCGCCCTCCATCTCCCGCTGCAGGAAGAACTCGTAGGAGCGCTTCTGTACCTCGATGAGGTTCGGCATCGAGGCAACCTGGGGAATGCGGCTGAAACTGCGACGTAGCCTGCGGTGGGCCTTGCGAGACTGCACCATGATACCCCTCGGACTCTCGGCCTCGGCCGCGGCTCAAGCGCCGCTGCGGGCCGTGGGTTAGTCTTTACGTGCGGTGCGGCGGCACACGCCGCGCGGCAATGGCCGCGCGTGACCGTGCCCGCCCGCGCCGCGGCGGCGGGGCCGGTGCTACCCGGCACGTAGCCGGGCGTGCGCCGGCGATAGCCAATCGTCTCTACTTGACCTCGACGGTCGCGCCTGCAGCTTCGAGCTGCTCCTTTATCTTTGCCGCGTCGTCCTTCGACACGTCTTCCTTGACCGCGTTCGGTACGCCCTCGACCAGCGCCTTGGCCTCCTTCAGGCCGAGGCTGGTGATCGCGCGGACCTCCTTGATCACGTTGATCTTCTTCTCGCCGAAGGAGGTAAGCACCACGGTAAATTCGGTCTGCTCTTCGGCCTCCTCGGCCGCCGGTGCGGCACCGGGGGCGGCGGCGACGGCAACGGGGGCGGCCGCGGAGACCCCCCACCTCTCTTCGAGCATCTTGCTCAGCTCGGAGGCCTCGATCACCGTCAGGGTCGAAAGCTCGTCTGCAATTTTGGCCAGATCAGCCATGTCGTTGGTCTCCTGGGGGCTTGGGCTTTTCTTGGTGTGCGTTGGCGATTAGTCGCCGGATGGTTCGCTTTTTCTAGCGGTGTCTCCTTGTTCCGAATAGGCGTTGAGGACGCGCGCGAGCTGTCCTGCCGGCGCGCTCAGCACGGCGGCGATCTTGGTCGCCGGCGCGTTCAGCACGCCGATCAGCTGGGCGCGTAACGTATCGAGCGAGGGCAGCTCGGCGAGCGAGCGGACATCGCCCTTATCGAGCGCGGCGTCGCCGAGGGCGCCGCCCACGATGATCAGCTTGTCGTTCTCCTTGGCGTAGGCCACCGCGACCTTCGCCGCGGCCACCGGATCGTCCGAATAGGCGATCGCGCTGGCGCCCGTGAAGAGGTCTGTGAGCGGGGCAAATGTTGTGCCTTCGACCGCGCGCTTCGCGAGCCGGTTCTTGGTGACCCGGAAGGTGGCGCCGGCCGCCCGCATCTGGCGGCGCAAGTCGGAGGCCTCCGCCACCGAGAGCCCGCTGAACTGCGTGACGACGACGAGATTCGTGCTCTCGAAGATGCCGCGCAGGGCTTCGACGATCTCTTCCTTCTTGAGCCGTTCCACAACTTCCTCCGGCTTATCCGGCGAGCGCGAGGCGCAGACGCGCGCCGCTCACGCCGCCCGTCACGATGCCGCTATCTCCGCCTGCAGGGCGGCGACATCGAGCTTCACGCCCGGTCCTTGTGAGGAGCTGAGCGCCGCCCGCTTCATGTAGGTGCCCTTGGCGCCGCTCGGCTTCGCACGGTTGAGCGCGTCCACCAGCGCCCGTGCATTCTCGGCCAGCGCCTTCTCCTCGAAGCTCGCCTTGCCGATGCCGGCGTGGACGATGCCGGCCTTCTCCACCCGGAACTCGACCTGACCGCCCTTGGCCGCCTGCACGGCCTCGACCACATCGGGCGTCACCGTGCCGAGCTTCGGATTGGGCATGAGCCCGCGCGGGCCCAGAATGCGGCCGAGCTTGCCGACCACCGGCATCATGTCCGGTGTCGCGATGCAGCGGTCGAATTCGATCTTGCCGCCTTGGACCTCGGCCGCGAGGTCGTCGTCGCCGACCACGTCGGCGCCCGCCTCGCGCGCGGCGTCGGCCTTGTCGCCCTTGGCGAAGACCGCGACGCGCACCGACTTGCCGGTGCCGTGAGGCAGCGCCACGACGCCCCGCACCATCTGGTCCGCATGGCGCGGGTCGACGCCGAGGCCGACGCTCATTTCGACGGTCTCGTCGAACTTCGCCTGCGCCCCCTGCTTCACCAGCGAGACCGCCTCCCCGAGCGCATAAGTCCTCTCGCGGTCGACCAGCTCCTTGGCCTGCCGCAGCCTCTTTCCGATCTTTGCCATCGTCGCTAACCCACCACCTGGATGCCGATGGAGCGCGCCGAGCCTTCGATGATGCGGCAGGCAGCGTCCATGTCGTCGGCGTTGAGATCCGCCATCTTCTTTTCCGCGATCTCGCGCACCTGCGCCCGCGTCACCTGGCCCACCGGGTCAATCCGGCCGACCGTCTCGGAGCCCTTCTCGATGCCCGCCGCCTTCTTGAGGAAGAAGCTGGCCGGCGGGCTCTTGGTCACGAACGAGAAGGTCCGGTCGTGATAGACCGAGATCACGGTCGGGATCGGCATCCCCTGCTCGAGGTTCTGGGTCTGCGCGTTGAAGGTCTTGCAGAACTCCATGATGTTGAGCCCTGCCTGACCCAGCGCCGGGCCGATCGGCGGCGACGGGTTGGCTTGCCCCGCCGGCACCTGCAGCTTGATCGTCCCCGTGACTCTCTTGGCCATGTTGCTCCCGCCCTACCCTCAGGCCTTCTCGACCTGCGCGTATTCCAGCTCGACCGGCGTCGCCCGGCCGAAAATCGATACCGCGACCTTGAGGCGCGCCCGCTCCTCGTCGATCTCCTCCACCAGTCCGCTGAACGAGGTGAAGGGGCCGTCGCAGACCCGCACGGTCTCACCGATCTCGAAGATGACCGAGGGCTTCGGCCGCTCGACACCTTCCTTGACCTGCTTCAGCACGCGGTCCGCCTCGTCGTCGCTGATCGGCACCGGCTTGCCGCCGCTGCCGAGGAATCCGGTCACCTTCGGCGTGTTGTTGATCAGGTGCCAGGTCTCGTCGGTCATGCTGATGTGCGCCAGCACGTAGCCGGGGAAGAACTTGCGCTCCGACTTGACCTTGGCGCCGCGCCGCATCTCGACGACCTCTTCAGAGGGCACCATGACGTCGGCGATCAGGTGATCGAGGCCCTGTTGCCTGGCCTGCTCGCGGATCGACTGCGCCACCTTCTTCTCGAAGCCCGAATAGACGTGGACGATGTACCAGCGCCGCGCCGGCCCCTGATCGTCCGCCACGTGCGTGCCTGCCACCGATATGTCCGTCATCCGCCGAGCCCCAGAATTGCCCGCACCCCGATGGAGAGCACCTGATCCACCAAGAAGAAGAAGACCGCCATGATGATCACCATGATCAGCACCATGATGGTGCTGATGGTGGTCTCCTTGCGCGTGGGCCACGTGACCTTGCCGATCTCCTGGCGTGCCTGGCGCAGAAACTCGAGAGGCGGCGTGCGAGCCATGGTCAGCACGCGCCCCTACCCGCGCGGGTGGCAGGAGTGGAGGGTCTCGAACCCCCAACCTCCGGTTTTGGAGACCGGCGCTCTACCAATTGAGCTACACTCCTATTCCGTCTGTGTGCCGCGGCGGGATGCCGCGCTCTACTCGACGATTTTGGCGACGACGCCGGCGCCGACGGTGCGCCCGCCCTCGCGGATGGCGAAGCGCAAGCCCTCGTCCATCGCAATCGGCGCAATCAGATCGACCTGCATCGTCACGTTGTCGCCCGGCATCACCATCTCGGTCCCGTCCGGCAATCCAATCGTCCCCGTCACGTCCGTCGTCCGGAAGTAAAACTGCGGACGGTAGTTCGAGAAAAACGGCGTGTGACGCCCGCCCTCGTCCTTCGTCAGGATGTACGTCTCTGCCTCAAAGCGCGTGTGCGGCGTGATCGTCCCAGGCTCCGCAAGGACCTGGCCACGCTCGACCTCGTCGCGCTTCGTCCCACGAAGCAGAACGCCCACGTTGTCACCGGCCTCGCCCTGGTCCAACAGCTTCCGGAACATCTCAACGCCCGTGCACACCGTCTTCGTCGTCTCACGGATCCCGATGATCCCCACGTCGTCGCCCACCTTCACCACGCCGCGCTCGATCCGGCCCGTCACAACCGTCCCACGGCCCGAAATCGAGAACACGTCCTCGATCGGCATCAGGAACGGCTGGTCCTTCGGGCGCTCAGGCTGCGGAACGTAGTCGTCAACCGCCGCCATCAGCTCAAGAACAGAGTCACGGCCCGTCGCCGCGTCGCCACCCTCGAGCGCCGCGAGCGCAGACCCGCGGATCACTGGAATGTCGTCGCCCGGAAACTCGTATGCGGACAGAAGCTCACGAACCTCAAGCTCCACAAGGTCCAACAACTCCTCGTCGTCAACCATGTCCACCTTGTTCATGTAGACCACCAGCGCAGGAACGCCCACCTGACGCGCAAGCAGAATATGCTCCCGCGTCTGAGGCATCGGGCCGTCCGCTGCCGAGACCACGAGGATCGCGCCGTCCATCTGCGCAGCACCCGTGATCATGTTCTTCACGTAGTCCGCATGACCCGGGCAGTCCACGTGCGCGTAGTGCCGGTTCGCCGTCTCGTACTCGACGTGCGCGGTCGCGATCGTGATCCCGCGCTCGCGCTCCTCCGGCGCCTTGTCGATCTCGTCGAACGACACGAACTCCGCGCCGCCCGCCTCGCCCAGAACCTTCGTGATCGCCGCCGTCAGCGTCGTCTTGCCATGGTC
>JAJDVB010000076.1 GCA_022826345.1 Alphaproteobacteria bacterium | reverse complement strand
GTGTCGGCTCGATCTACAGCCGCTACAAGCGGCTCGGCGACAACACCATCGACGAGAACTACTTTCCGGTTCTGTGGACCCGCGACGGCTATCGAACCCCGGATATCGACACGTTCCTGAATGGCGCGCGCGCCTGATCCTGCGCCGGCCTGATCAGTTTTGGAGACGAGGGCGTCACCCAGGAGCAGCTGTTCTATTTCTGATGAACAGCGGTCCCCACGCCGCGCAACCGGCGCCCTACTGACCGTTATCGGTGAACCTCCTCGTCCTTACCAAGCGCGCGAAATTCACCGCGTATGAACACCGCGAGCGTGGCACCGTCTTCCGAGACCGAGACATGCTTCGAGCCCGGCTTCAGTGAGACGAAATCGTTGCGGCGGTAAACCGTGCCGTCGCAATCGGTCAGCGTTCCGTCGAGGACCAGGAACTCCTCGTATCCGACGTGCTCGTGAGGCGTCGAGCCGGCCCCTGGCGCAAAGCGAACCAGGTAGCAGCCTTCGCCTGCTTCCGCGTCGTAGCTGATGTTGCAGTAACTGACACCGCCACGCGCCGGACGATCGGAACGGTCCGCGAGCTTCATGCGATGGGGCGGTTCCGCTCCGAAGATCGCGGTCTCGACGTTCACGACCGTGCGAAAGCTTGCAAGGGATTCGCTCATCTTAGCCGTCATCTGCTCGGTTAAGGCTCAGCCATCGACCGGCCCGTCGACCGCCGCGAACAACTTACGCCGGCGCCGGACGAGGCGACAAGGCTCCGTGCGCTCCTCGCTCATGTCACACAAAGAGGAGACCCTCGTGTGGGCTCCGACGATCGCGCCTGCCACGTCCTCAGTATCCGGGCTGTCGCGTGTTGCGATTGCCGCTGACTCTTCGCCGAGCACGGCCGTCGCGTTGCGACAGCGCGAGGGGCAGCACTAGAATGAGAAAAACTCCAACGCCCCTTGCGACCGGCTGGCCACCGCTGAACATTGAATCGCGATCAACTGGGGGACGGCGAGACGGTGCGAGTGTCATTGTGACCCAGTACGATCGTGGAGTGCTGCAACCTCTCTGCACCGTGGCGTTATTGGCTTAGGGCCGGGGGCATCGTCTCTTGAGCACGCACGGGATGGTCCATACCGGATCCACGCGAACTTTCATGTGGTTCTGCATGGGCCCGGTCCTCCTGTTGCTGATCATCGTGGCCGTCGCCCCGGTCACGCTCGCCCTCATCGACAGCTTCCGCGACCTCTCGCTGGCCATGCCGAGCAAGCGCGGCCAGTTCGTCGCCCTCGACAACTATCGCGACCTGCTCGGCTCCGACGGTAACTTCTACCGATCGCTGGCTCATACGGCGATCTTCATGATGATCGCGGTCCCGATCGAGCTGGCGCTCGGGCTTCTTATCGCCCTCTGGATCAACCGGGAGTTCGCGGGCCGCCGGCTCGTCCTCACCATCCTCATGATCCCGACGATGATCGCACCCGTCGTTGTCGGCATGATCTGGCGCTTCTTCCTGATGCCGAGTTTTGGGGTGCTGACGGTCTACATGAACCGCCTGGGGCTGTTCGAGGAGACCAGCGTCTTCTCGGGGCCGATCACCGCCTTCGGCGCCCTGATCATCATCGATATCTGGGAATGGACGCCCTTCATCATGCTGATCATGCTGGCGGGGCTCAGCGCGCTGCCCCAGGCACCCATCGAGGCGGCCACGATCGACGGCGCCTCCCGCTGGCAGATCTTCCGACATATCCAGCTGCCCATGCTCTTTCCGCTCATCGTCGTCGCGGTGATGCTTCGCGGCATCGATGCCAGCAAGGTGTTCGACACCATCTACGTGCTCACGGGCGGCGGGCCGGGCAACGCGACCGAGGTCATCTCGACCTTCGCCTACCGAACCAACTTCATACGTTGGGACCTAGGCTACGGTGCCGCCGTCTGCCTTGTCCTCGCGTTCGCCTCCCTGGTGGTGGCCGCGCTCTTCTTCAAGACCGTGAGCGGCAAGCCCAAGCCCGTCGAGGAAACTTCATGACCATCGGGCGCAGCCTCTTCGCGCGCCAGCTGGTCACGTTCGTGATCCCTCTTCTCGTGCTGCTGGGGGTGGCGCTGATCCCCTACATCTGGATTCTGCTGGCTAGCTTCAAGACGCGCGGCGAGCTGATCTCGCCCGAGCCCAAGTGGATCTTCAACCCCACCTCGATCAACTACACGGACATCATCTACAAGGGCTTCGACAGTTATCTGCTGAACTCCGTGATCATCGGCTTTTCGAGCACGGCGCTTTGCGTCTTCGTCGGAACACTCGCGGCCTACGGCTTTTCCCGCTTCAAGATCCCGGCCGGCAATCACCTCTTCTTCTACATCCTTGCGACCCGCCTCGGCCCTCCCGTCGCCTATGCGCTGCCGATGTACCTGATTTTCAGGGATCTTGGCCTGGTCAATACCTACGCCGGCGTCATCCTGGCGCACACCACGTTCAATCTCGTCCTGGTGGTCTGGATGATGCGGTCATTCTTCGACGACGTGCCGCGCGAGATCGAGGAGGCAGCCTATCTCGACGGTTGCGGCCACTTCCGGGTGTTCCTGCAGATCACCCTGCCGATGACCTACCCCGGCCTCGCGGCGGTCTCGATCTTCGTTCTGATCTTCTCGTGGAACGAGCTGCTGTTCGCCCTGATCCTCACCGGCGGCGACACGCGCCCGCTGACGGTGATGATCCCGTCGCTGGTCCTGCATACGGGAACGCAATGGGGCCAGGTCGCCTCCGCCTCGATCATTCAGAGCATTCCCGTGCTCGTCTTCATCTTCTTTATTCAGAAAAAGCTGGTTCAGGGCCTGACCTTCGGCGCCGTCAAAGGCTAGCTGCGGAGGCGTTTACCCGAGTCCTGGTCGAACGCCTTGACGTTGGCTGGATCGACCCACAGGCGAATGTCGCTGCCGTAGGAGATTCCGTCGTTGCGGGCCAGACGGGCGACCAGCGTGGGGCCCGCCGTCTCGAGTTCGACGATGGTATCCGCACCGAGATGCTCCACTGCCTCGACCCGTCCCGCGATGGCGACGGCGCAGTCAGCCGGCTGCAGATCCAGGAACTCAGGCCGGATGCCGATCGTGACGGGCCCGCTATGAGCGACCGGGTGGCCGGCCGGGAGGCCGATGTCCAGCCCGTCGGTTCGGAAGGTGACGGTGCCGTCGCTTGGTTGCGCCATGCCGTCGATCAGGTTCATGGCCGGGCTCCCAATGAAGCCGGCAACGAACGCGTCATCGGGATCGTCGTAGACCTCCAGGGGCGTGCCCACCTGCCGGATGCCTCCCTCGTGCATCACGACGATGCGGTCGCCCATGGTCATCGCTTCGATCTGGTCGTGGGTCACGTAGATCATCGTCGTGTCGAGGCGATGATGCAGCTTGATGAGCTCACTCCGCATGGCGACGCGGAGCTTGGCGTCGAGATTGGAGAGCGGCTCGTCGAACAGGAACACCGCAGGGTCGCGAACGATGGCCCGGCCGAGCGCGACGCGCTGCTGCTGACCGCCGGAGAGGGTCTTGGGCCTGCGTGGGAGCTCCTGGGTGAGCCCGAGGATGGCTGCCACCTCGCGCACGCGTCTTTCGATTTCGTCGCGCGGCAACTTCCTGATCTTCAGGGCGAACCCCATGTTGTCCGCCACGGACATGTGGGGATAGAGGGCGTAGGACTGGAACACCATGGCCACGTTGCGATCCTTGGCGTGGACCTGGGCGACGTCGGTGTCGCCGATGAAGATGCTGCCAGAGGTCACCGTCTCCAGGCCCGCGATCATGCGGAGACACGTGGTCTTGCCCGACCCCGACGGGCCGACCAGGACGACGAACTCCCCGGAATTGATGGTGAGGTCCACGGATTCGACCGCAACCACTGGACCGAAGCGCTTGGTCAGGCCCTCCAGACGCACATCCGTCATGACACCACACCCAGATACACGAGCTCGACCGCGATGAAGAGGGCCACACCCCAGAATCGGACTTCGCCAGGCGTCAGCCAACGCCGCCGCGTGTTCCACACCCCGATCAAAAGTATGAACGGCACGCAGACCGCAGCGACGGCAACGTGTTCCAACATCGCCTAGTCTCGCGCCGGCGGGCCGGCGGATCGAAACCAGATCACGAAGGGCAGGCTTGCCAGCAGGGGGAACACGAAGAGCCCGACGGGCACCACCACGAAGTACGAAATCTCCTGTTCGATCATCGCTCCGCACCCGACGACGATCAGCAGGCAGTAGAGGATCGCCCACAGGCAGGCGCGAAGGTTTGAGCGATCGATCACGACGAGAATCCCGAACCCCGTGGCCAGCGCATTCAATCGGCAGCCCTCTTGTCGGTCAAGCATGCGGGCGGCAGTAGCGCACGGCCCGTGAGCACGGCCGCCCGGCCCGCGTCGTTCATATGCCGTGACCTCTCATGCTAAGTTTCGTGCTGTCCATCGAGCGGGCGTGCCGCCGGTTTCGGGGCAAGGGGGGAGGCTGATGGAGGGGTTGGAGCGCTACCTCAAGCTCGACGAAGGGCTGATCAGCCGCAAGATCTTCTTTGACCCGGAGATCTACCAACTGGAGCTCGAACGCATCTTTGCGCGCTGCTGGCTCTTCCTTGGCCACGAGTCCCACATTCCCGAGCCCGGCGATTACATGACGTCCTACATGGGCGAGGACCCCATCCTCATCTGCCGGGGCGACGACGGAAAGATTCGCGCGTTCCTCAACTCATGCCGCCACCGGGGCATGCGGGTCTGCCGGGCGGACCGCGGCAATGCCCGCCAGTTCACCTGCAGCTTTCACGGCTGGACCTACGCCAACACGGGCAGGCTCAAGGGCGTGCCGCTGGAACGGGACGCCTATGGCGACCGCCTCGACCGGGACCGCTGGGGCCTGCTCGAAGTGCCGAAGCTGGCGGTCTACGGCGGCATGATCTTCGGCAACTGGGACGCCGGCGCCGAGAGCCTCGACGACTTTCTCGGCGATCTGCGCTGGTATCTGGACGTGATGATCGAGCGCCACGTTGGCGGGATCGAGTTCGTTCCCGGCGTCCAGCGCTACTCCCTCAACGCCAACTGGAAAATCGCGAGCGAGAACTTCACGGGCGACACCTATCACCTGCCCTACTCGCACGGCTCGATGTACAAGCTCGACATCCCGCAGATCAATCCGGCCAATCCGAGCTTCCGCGGCAAGGAGGACGAGTACTTCAACATTGGCCTCGACAACGGCCACGGCATGACGGGCATCGTCTTCGGCGGCGAGCGCTATGACGTCGACCGCGCGCTCGCCGAGTCCTACGGACCGGAGGTGGTCGAGTACGTCGAGGAGTGCCAGCAGCGGCTCATCAAGGCGTTTCCGAAGCACCAGGCCGGCCTCTACGCGCTCTCGTTCAGCAACATGTTCCCCAATCTCTCGTTCAACGACTTCAGCGCGCTTAGGCCGATCGGCTTCTACCTCTGGATACCCAAGGGCCCCGACCGGCTGGAGGCCTGGAACTGGTGCGCGGTCGACCGAGACGCACCGCGGGTGATCAAGGAGCAGGCGCGGGTCGATTTCACCCGTATCCAGGCGGTCAGTGGAATCGCCGCGCAGGACGATACCGAGAACTTCGAGCAGGTGACCGAGGCCACCCGCGGCGTGGTGGGTCAGCGGCTGGATTTCAACTACCAGATGAACGTGGGCCAGGCGTTGCTGGATGGACCCGAGGGCTGCCCCGGCCGCTTCTCGCCCTACATCTCGGAGACCAATCAACTGAACTTCTACCAGCACTGGGCGGCGCTGCTTGATGCGCCGTGGTCCGGCCGTTCTCGTGGTCGACGCCGCGCTGCAGCACCGCGTTGAGCAGTTCCTTTACCGCGAGGTTCGCCTGCTGAGCGAGCTTCGCCTGGAGGAATGGCTCGCGCTCTTCACGGACGACGCCCGCTACTGGATGCCCGCGCGCGAGACCGTGGACGGGCAATCCGACGCCGTGGCTGCCGACGGCGAAATGGCCTTCTTCGACGACGACAAGGCCTTTCTTGCCGCGCGGATCGAGCGCTTGCGTTCGTCCCTGGCCCATGCGGAACAGCCGCCGTCCAGGATGCGCTATTTCGTCTCGAACGTGGAGATCGAGGAGGCAGGCGGCGGCGAGCTCGACGTGCGCTGCAACCTGCTCGTCTACCAATCGCGGTTGGAACGTACGGAAGTCCTCTATGTCGGGCGCCGCGAGGACCGGCTTCGTCCTGACGGCGGCTCGTGGCGCATCGCGCGACGCAAGGTTATCCTCGACCAGACGCTGATCCCTCGGACCATGTCGACGTTTTTCTAATGTCCAGCTCATAGCGCCGTAGTGCCTCAGTGGAGTAGCTCATGCCCCGCGATCCCCGTTTCGATGTCCTCTTCGAACCCGTGCAGATCGGCCCTCTAACGGCGCGCAACCGCTTCTTCCAGGTGCCGCACTGCAGCGGCATGGGCCACCTGCTGCCGCGCTCTGACGCCGCGATGCGGAGCATGAAGGCCGAGGGCGGATGGGCCGTCGTGTGCACCGAGCAGTGCTCGTTCCACCCCCATGCGGAGGCCGCCCCCTATCCGGAAACCAAGCTCTGGGACGAGGACGATGTCATCCGCATGCGGCATTGGACCGATACGATCCATGCTCATGGCGCGCTGGCCGGCACCGAAATCGTCAGCAACGCCTCGGCGCTCGCCAACTATTACAGCCGCGAGATCCCGCTTGGGCCGTCGCACACGCCGGTGACCTACAGCCCCGACCCGGTGCAGGCGCGCGCCATGGACCTGGACGACATCCGGGAGTTTCGCCGCTGGCACCGCGACGGAATGTTGCGAGCCAGGGATGCGGGCTTCGATCTGGTCTACGTCTATTGCGGCCATGACATCGCCATGCCGATGGATTTCCTCTCCCGGCGCCGCAACCGGCGGACGGACGAGTACGGCGGCCCCCTGGAGAACCGCGTGCGGCTCCTGCGCGAGCTGCTCGAAGACACGGTGGAGGCGGTGGGCGGCAGCATGGCGATCGGGCTCCGCTTCGCCACCGACGAGCTTCTTGGCGAGGACGGCATCACCTGGGAGGACGAGGGCTGCAAGGTCGTCGAGATGCTCGCCGACCTTCCCGATTTCTGGGACGTGAACGTCAGCGACTGGACCCACGATTCCGCGAGCTCCCGCTTCACCTCGGAGGGCTATCAGGAACCCTACATCGCGTTCGTGAAGGGTATCGTGAAGAAGCCCGTCATCACCGTCGGCCGCTATACCTCGCCGGAGACCATGCTCTCGCTGATCACGCGGGGGATCGCCGACTTCGTCGGCTGCGCCCGCCCGTCGATCGCCGATCCCTTCATTCCCCGCAAGATCGAGGAGGGGCGGCTCGACGACATCCGCGAATGCATCGGCTGCAACATCTGCGTGACCGGGCAGCACATGAAGACGCCCATGCGGTGTACGCAGAACCCGACCGTGGGCGAGGAGTGGCGCCGCGGCTGGCATCCCGAGAAGATCGAGCCCAAGGGCTCCGACTCATCGGTGCTCGTGGTGGGCGCCGGGCCAGCGGGCCTGGAATGTGCGCTCGCGCTCGGGCAGCGCGGCTACCGGGTCGGGCTCGCCGAGGCTTCGCGCGCGCTGGGCGGGCGGGTCACCCACGAGTCCGCCCTGCCCGGTCTCTCGGAATGGGCGCGCGTGCGCGACTACCGCACCTACCAGATCGAAAAGCTGCACGAGACGGTCGAGGTCTTCCGCGAGAGCGAGATGACGGCCGAGACGGTGCTCGAAGCCGGTTACCAGCACGTCGCCGTCGCCACCGGTGCCCGCTGGCGCCAGGACGGCATCGGCCGCACGCACACGGCGGCACCGATTCCGGGCAGCGATGCCGCGCATGTGCTCACACCCGACGACCTCTTCGCCGGGGCAGCGCCGGCGTCCCCAGTCGTCGTGTTCGATGACGATTGCCACTACATGGGTGGCTCGATCGCGGAGAAACTGGCCAATGACGGCCTCGCGGTCATTCTCGTGACACCCTCGCCGGTGGTCTCCGCCTGGGCCGAGGAAGCCCTCGAGCAGCACGGTATTCAGACCAACCTCGTCAAGATCGGCGTGCAGATCGTCACCGGCCACAGCCTGACACGGATCGATGCGGGAGGCGTGCAGGTGGAAGGGGTCTACGGCGAGGGAGCGCGGACCATCGAGTGCGCCTCCGTCGTGATGGTGACATCGAGGCTTCCCAACGATGCCCTCTACTATGCGCTCAAGAACTCGCCCGAGCGCCTCGTCGATGCCGGTATCCAATCGGTCACGCGGATTGGCGATGCCCTCGGCCCCGGACTGATTGCCGCCGCCGTGTGGAGCGGCCACCGCTTCGCTCGCGAGCTGGATGGACCACCGCCCGGTGATGTGCCGTTCAAGCGCGAGCTGGTGTACGTGTAATGCCGTCGAGCGGCGCCGGCCGTGCCCAGCGGGCGCAGTCGTGGCAACATGATTCTGAGAGTTGCGGAACCCGCATCGCGTCCAGGCCGCGCTGCGGGGTGGCGTCATGGGAACGGCCTGGATGCAAAATGGGGAGATTTCGATGATGAACAGGCCGATACATCAACGCGTGAAGGCGCTGGCTCTTGCCGGTGCCCTGGTAGCGGGCGCTGCCGGGGGGCTTGCGTCGACGGAGGCGTCGGCGTGGTCGCTGGAGGAAGCCGCCGAGCCTTACGCCGGCACCGAGGTCCGGGGCATCTGCGACGGCTATTCCCCCTGCCTCGCCTATACCGAAATGGCCAAGAAGTTCGAGGAGCTGACAGGCATCAAGGTGAGCCTGGAAGTCGCCGATCTCGAAGCGGTCTGGCGCCAGGTGCTGGCCGATCAGCTGACGGGCGGGGAGTACTACGACATCTTTCCCGCCGCCAACAATCAGACCGTGGCCTTCGCCGCACCGGGCTTCACCAGCGACCTCAACCAGTTCATGAACGACCCCGCCCTGCGGGATCCCGCCGTCAAGGTCGAGGACTTCGTTCAGGCCCACTTCGAGATCTCGGGCCACTACAACGACGCGCTCGTCTCCGTCCCCTATCACTACCTGCCGCCCTATGCGGCGTACCGGACGAGCCTCGCCAACGACCCCACCGAGCAGGCCAACTTCGAGGCGGCCTACGGCTATGCCATGCCGCTCCCACCCACGACCTGGGAAGAGTTCCGCGACCTCGCCGAGTTCTTTACGCGCGAGAAGGGCGAAACGCTGGCGGGCGAGACCCTCGAATCCAACTTCTACGGCACGATCGCGGCGTTCAAGCGCCACCTCACCGTCTTCTACGACTATGAGCGCATTCTGCTCGCAATGGGTGGTGAGTATGTGGACGCGGACCTGAATGTCGCCATCGACAGGGACGACAGCGCCGTCAGGGCGTTGCAATACATGCTTGACCTGCGCCAGTTCGCGCCGCCCGGCCACACCGAGGCGACGTGGGACACGGAATACTCCGAGATGTGCAGCGGCAACGTGTTCATGATCTTCACCTGGGGAGACACGACGCCCTATCTGGAGATTCCCGGCGACTGCCCGGCGTCGGCCGGCGACATGACCTATTTCGTCCATCCGGGGAATCACGTGACGGCGGCCTACGGGCAGTCGTGGATGATCCCCAAGAGCGCGCAGAACAAGGAGGCGGCCTGGCTCTTCGTTCAGTGGCTGCTGACGAAGGAAATCCAGAACGAATGTCTGCCGCTCGGGTGTCTTGCCGTCCGTAGCGATGTTCTTGCCGACCCGCGTTGGGAAGACGAGGCCTGGGAGAACCGCCAGCGTGAGGCCATCCACATCTGGCTGGACGAGAACGGCCTGCTCTATGAGCTGCCCAACACGCCGAACTGGTTCGTTTGGCAGGACATCATCATCGAGGAGCTGAGCGCGGCCGGCGCCGACCAGAAAGATGCGGTAACGGCCATCGCTGACATCGCCTCACGCATGCGCGAGGCGGTCGAGTAACAGGCCTGCGAGAGCGATGGCCCCGCCGACCGCGCGGGGCCATCGGTCCGACAGGCGTGGCGCCGTCCGCCACGGGCGGCTTCATCCGCCGCTCAGGCTTGCATGCGCGACGAATGCCATGGTCGAATGCAGTCTGAGGTCTGCAATCCAGTAAGGAATTTTCAATGTGGCGTGTCGGCATCGATGTTGGAGGAACATTCACGGACCTTTTTTGCTGGAATAGCGAGACGCATGCGCAGAGCGAAGCAAAGGTTCTAACGACGACGGACCGCTCTGTTGGCGTACTCGAGGCGATCGAGAAGGCCGGCATCCACCTTTCCGACGTCTCTCATTTGATCCACGGCACGACGACGGCGACGAATGCGCTTCTGCAGAGGTCCTATCCACAGGCGGCGATGATCGCGACCAAGGGTTTTCGCGACACGATCGAGATTGGCCGTCAGCACCGCAAGCACCTGTACAATCCCTATCAGACGAAGCCCAAGCCCATCATTCCGCGGCGGTATCGTTTCGAGGTCGAAGAGCGGATCAACGTAGATGGTGGCGTCGACAGGCCGCTCGATCTCGATCAGGCGAGGGACATTGCCCACAATATTAATGAGCTAGGCCTGCATTCGGTCGCCATCTGTTTCGTCAATTCATACGTAAACGCCGCACACGAAGATGCGGTGACAGAAATAGTTCAAGAGATATGCCCCAATATCAGGGCCGTCACATCAGCAAGCACGCGCCCGATTTTTCGCGAGCATGGGCGGTTTACGACGACGGCGATTCGGGCGGTTTTGTTGCCTGTCATGTCAGAATATTTCGAGGTTCTGCAAAACCGATTGCGTGACAAGGGATTTGAAGGGTCTCTCCTTATCCTGAAGAGCAGTGGCGGCGTCATGGGCGTCAAGCTGGCAATGGATCATCCGGAAGAGCTCATTGAATCCGGCCCCGCAGGCGGCGTGGCTTGTACCGCCGAGCTCAGCCGGCTCACCGACCGTCAGCACCTCATTCATACCGATATGGGCGGCACCAGCTTCGACGCTTCTATCGTCGAACATGGCAAAGGCCTTCTGACTCACAGCTACGAGCTGGAATGGGAGATCCCGATCGTTACCCCGATGCTCGACATTCACAGCGTCGGTGCGGGCGGCGGCTCGATCAGCTGGATCGACGAAGGGGATTCGTTGCGCGTCGGACCGCAAAGCGCGGGAGCCACGCCGGGCCCGGCCTGCTATGGCAGGGGGGGAACCGAACCAACGATCACGGATGCCAATTTGCTCCTCGGTCGCCTCGAACCGTCGCTCGGCGGCAAGTTCGAATTGGACGTTGCGGCTGCGGAACAAGCCATCGACGGCTTGGCCAAGAAAATCGGTCTCCCGCTGCTGGAGACGGCAGAGGGCATGATCCGGATCAGCTGCGAAAACATGGCCCAGGCGGTCAAGATGGTCCTCGTCGAGCGTGGGCGCGATCCGCGGGATTTCACGCTGGCGAGCCTAGGTGGCGCGGGGGCCATGCATGCCGTGTCCGTCGCGCACGCCATGAACATTCCGCAGGTCATCGTTCCGAAATTCGCGGGCGTGGCGTCCGCGTTCGGAGCCGTCGCCATGAATTTGCGGCAGGACCTCGAGACCTTCATGTACGCGCCGGTGACTGCGCTCGATTTCGATCGCATAAACAGCCTGTATGATGGCCTCGAAAAGTCGGCGCGGCGTCTGCTGGCGGCGGACGGCGTGACGGAAGACGAGATGGCGATCAGCAGATCCGCGCAGATGCGGTATGTGGGCCAGACCTATGAAGTGGAGACGCCCATCCCGAGCGGCGAGATAACGCCGCAGACGGTGCCGGCCATCACCGCGGCCTTTCACCGCTCGCACAAGCTGGAACACGGCGTGAGTTCGGACGATTTCGAGCCGGCGTTCGTCTCGCTCAGCGTGACCGCCACGGGCGCGACGCCTCAGCCCGTTTTTTCGAATGGCGCCGGAAGTGCGAAGGACCCGTCGAAGGGCACGCGCAGGGTCTATTTTTCGAGCGACTGGTACGACACCGCGATCATCGATGGCCAGCTGTTGCGTCAAGGGCACGAAGTTGAGGGCCCCGCTATCGTCGAGTACGCGGATGCGTGCGCCGTTTTGCCGCCGCAATCGTCGGCGCTGGTGGACGAGTTGAACAACTTGGTCATTTCAGTCGGGCCGGCGTGACGGCCGGATCGTACAGCGATGCTCATGGCCTGCCCGTGAGCAGGAAGGAGAGGACGATGAGTCAGAAGATTGATCCCGTGACGTTCGAGGTGCTGCGCAATGTGTTCGAGTACTCCTGCGCACGAATGACCGATGTGCTGCAGCGCTCTTCATTCTCTCCGATCTTGGCCGATATGGTGGACTTTTCGAACGCCATTTACGACGCCGACCTGAAGCTCCTGAGCCAGGACGCCAATTGCCCGGTTCACCTCGCCGCCATGAAATTCAGCGCGGAGGCTATCGCCGCAAAGTATCCGATCGCGTCGATGAAAGAAGGCGATGTCTACGTCAATAACGATCCCTACAAGGGCGGGACGCATATCAACGACATCACCTTCGTCCTGCCGATCTTTCACGGCGATTCCCTCCTCGGTTTCGCGGTCAGCCGGGGGCATTGGATGGATCTCGGCGGCGGTGCCGCGGGCGGGCAATCGTTCGGCACGCATATCGCGGGCGAAGGCCTGCGACTTCCGCCGCTCAAGCTCTACGAGAGCTACGAGGTCAATCAGGATCTTTTGGAGATCATCCTCAACAACACGCGCACTCCGCACTTCGTCAAGGGCGATCTGCAGGCGCATTTCGGCTGCCTGAGAGCCGCCGAGGGCGAGCTTCAACAGGCTGCCGAGCGCTATGGCCTCGACACCGTGCAAGCGGCCATGAGGGAGCTGCAAGAGTATACGGAGCGGATCATTCGCCGCAGCATCGAAACAATTCCGGATGGCGAGTACGAGGCGACGGACTACGCCGATACCGACGGTTTTGTCGACGAAATCGTCAATATCAGGATCAAGCTGATCGTCGACGGATCGGACATTACCGTTGATTTCACGGGCACGGATCCAGTTTGCAAAGGGGCGATCAATTCGCCCTACGCCAATACCGCGTCTGCCGTTTACTACTCGCTCCAGTTCTTCCTGGCGCCCGACGCGCCACAAAATCAGGGCATGTTCGTTCCGATCAAGATCACCATGCCCGACGACTGCTGGCTCAACGCCCAATGGCCCGCACCGACCATCGGTTGCACGACGCTGACCTCGTCGAAGATCACCAGCGCGGTCTGGCAAGCCTTGGCCAAAGCCGCACCCGAACGTGTCACAGGCTCGACGTGTAGCGAGTGCAACTGGTTCGTCGCCGCGACACGGGATCCGAGGGGACGCACCGATGTCTTCTCAGACCTGCCCGCCGGCGGCTGGGGCGGCACGCCCTACAGCGACGGGATGAGCGTAACGATGGATCCGCTCGGCAATTGCATGAACATGCCGGCTGAGACGGCAGAACTGCTTTATCCCATCGCCTACGAGGCGTTCGAGCTGCGTCAGGATTCGGCCGGCCCCGGAAAATACCGCGGCGGTCTCGGGGCGACCTTCAAGGTCCGTTTCGCGTGCGAGGCCGAGCTCAGCATGGAAACCTCCCGGACGCGAGAAGGCAGCCCCGGGGTGCTGACGGACATGCGCAGCGCGGTACAGCGCCAGACCAAGATCCACACCGACGGCACCGAGGAGGTCATCGGCGGCATGACCCCGAATGGCGAATGGCGAAATCCGCTGCAGGCCGGCTATCCGTTCGCGAGCGGAGAAATCTTCAAGTTCGAAAGCACCGGCGGCGGCGGATGGGGCAACCCCTTCGAACGAGATGTCGAAACTGTCCGCCAGGACGTGATCGACGAATACATCTCCGTCGACGCGGCACGGAACGAATACGGGGTGGTCATCGATCCGAAGTCAACGACCGTCGATCTCGAAGCCACAAAGCGTCTGCGTCAGGCGGGGCGCCCGATGGGTGTCGGCGACAAGGCGCCGATGGCAGCGGCAGCGGCCGAGTAACGCGGGGACCGTGCTTCGGCGTAGGCTGCGCACTCCCTAAGCCCACGCCCCGGTCGCTCACGGCGCCGGCACGCAGACGAGGGCTCGCCCGGAGTTTAGCCCGCACGTCTCGCGAGCGTCGTCTGTTGTTTCCTCGGAGGGACCGAAGGGAGCGAAAGTCGGGGCCTCTCGGTTCTGACCGGGCGATGGAGCGGGCGTGACCTCGGGCACCTCACCCGCACCCTCGAGCCCAGCGAATGCCAAGAACACATCCGAAACGTCGGATATGGTTCCGCCAAGAACGGATGCGCTCTAATGCCGGCTCGACTCGCCGAGAATCGCCGTCTTGAACAGCGTGCTGTCGTCGACGTACTCGCCGCCCTCTGACACTGCCGGCATGACATCGCGGTAGCGATCCTCCAGCACGATGTGAGGATCGTGCCCCTCGACCCACCCCAGGAAGAAGTCGTGCAGGTGGTAGCCGATCAGGTGTTGCACGTCT